>JBGTFW010000256.1:0-26917 GCA_041747075.1 Pirellulaceae bacterium | reverse complement strand
CCGGATATCCGCAAGCTGTCGAGGCGATGCAGGAAGTCGGTGAGGAAGAAAGCATGAAGCTGGAACACCGACTAAGTTATCTGGCCCTGATTGGAACCATCTCGCCAATGATCGGACTGTTCGGAACCGTACACGGGATGATCGAATCGTTCAGTGTTATTGCCATTGCCGGAGGCACGCCCAGCCCGCCGTTATTGGCGGAAGGAATTTCCAAGGCGCTGGTGACGACGCTCATCGGTCTGGCGATCGCGATTCCGGCGATCGCCGCCTACAACATCCTTCGAAACCGCGTCCAGCGGCTCGTTCTGGAAGTCGGCATTGTCAGCGAGAACCTGATGAGCCGCTTTGAAAACGTTTCCGGCGCGCGATCGTAAGGCGGGAGAGTCGGCAATGCGGTTCAAGCGAAAGGACACACGGATTCTCGAAGCGGACCTCACGCCGATGATCGACATGACATTCCAGTTGATCGCCTTTTTCATGCTCATCATCAATTTTTCGGAAGTCGAAAAGAGCGAGGAGCTGCAACTGCCGCTGAGCGAGATCGTCAAGCCACCGGAATCGCCTCCTCCCTACAAAATCACGCTCAACGTCGACGCCGACGGATTGATCAAGTTCAAAACCCTCGAGGCCGTGAAGCTTGAGGCGGTCCGCCCCGTCCTGTTGTCCGAAATCGGCGTGGCGTCGCGGTTCGGCGTCGCGGCGGGAAAAATCAGCGTGATCATCCGCGCCGACAAAAACGTCCGGACGGGTCTGGTGCAGGAACTGATGGAGGCGTGCAAGAAGGAACAGCTTGAACAATTCTCGCTCCGCGTCAACGAACAATTAAGGTAGGGGTGCGCTCGTGAAAATTCGCGGCTATGACAAGAAGTACGATGAGATCAAGCTGCAGATGACCCCGATGATCGACATCGTCTTTCAGTTGCTCGTCTTTTTCATCATGACGTACAAGGTCACCGCGATGGAGGGGGATTACAACATCATCATGCCCGCCGCCGCTTCCGAACCGACGATGACCGAGGAAATCCTCGACGACGTGATTCAGGTCAAGTTGACCGCTGGCGATGATCGCTATCTTGCATCGATTCAGGTCACCTTGGGTGCCCGCGAAGAAACCTTTGCGGGCGTTTCGAGTCCTGACAAGGCCGCGCGGCAACCGGCATTCGACGGTCTGCACAATTTTGTTCTTGGTGTCGTCGGGGGAAATAAAGACCCCGCGACCGCCAGCGAAATCGAGGCCGAGATCGAAATCGATTACGACCTTCGGTACGAGGACGCGATTTCGGCAATCGAGGCGGTTTCCGGCTACAAGCGCGACGACGGGCAGATCGTCAAGCTGATCGAGAAGATCAAGTTTCGCAATCCAGGATAGACGGAGCGCGGAAGCCGCCAAGGCTTTCGGCGGTTGTCGTAGCGGAAGCCGCCAAGGCTTTCGGCGCGCGGGTCGATTGAGTGCGTTCAAGCGCTGCCCAGGACGAAACTCTACGCGAGTTCCGCTACGCGAGTTCCGCTACGCATTTCTTTGTTGTGCCGCAAGCGACTCGAACGCCCCTCGGCCGGGATGATCGGCGAGGAACCAGTTCTCGCTGGAATTCGACCCCCTGCCACGCCTCCCTTGGTTCCCCCGTGGTTTTGGTCCGCCACTTGCAGAGGCTCGGACTCGACGTAAACACCTCGACTTGCCTTAACTCACTCACTCTTGACGAGGACGCGAATATGAGAAAAATCCATCCCGGGTGGCCCGAGCGTGCCGGCAAAATCAAGTACGCCCTGCTCGGCTGGCTGATCGGACTGCCGGTGCCGATCATTCTCATTCTGTTGTTTTTTCGCGGATGCGATTTTTGACCGTTTCCGGCGCATCGGCGACGGTTCGTGTCGCCCATGTCCCGTTGCGAACTGAAAATCGAGTTCTACCGGCCCGAGCGGGTTTTCCGTACGGGAGGGCCGGTGCAGGGCTGGGTAAGCGTCCGGGTCGACCGCAATATTCCTTGCCGCGGACTGAGTTTGCTCGCGCGATGGGTGGTCCATGGACGCGGTAACCCGTCGCAACGCAACTACCACACGGAGACACTTTTTCAGGGTCAGTGGCTTGCCGGTGAGCAATACGAATATTCGTTTGAATTCCAGCCGCCCTGCCAGCCGTTGTCGTGGCATGGTTGCCACGTAAACGTCGATCATGTTGTTTCGGTGCGAGCCGACATTCCATGGACTGTCGAAAATCGTTGCGAAGAGAAATTTTTCTGGTTGCCGGGAACCCAACCGACCGCTTCCTCTCCTGCTTCCCCTTCGTCCCATTCTCCACATTCCGCGGCGTCCGACGCCGGTGGATTGGCCAACCAGATACGGACGGGAATTGCCGCGTTGCGCCTTGGTTCGGTCGACTGGCGAACTCCCGATTCCGCTGTTCCTGGCGAACTCCTCAAGACCCAACTGTCGATCGGGCCGGGCCGACGAGCAGATTTGCGGGGAATTGAATTGACACTTTCCGCGTTCGAGGTTGCAATCCGCGGGTCCGGCAAGACGCGGAAAACGGCTCGCCACAAGCTGTTTTGCCAACGGTATCCCGTGCCCCATGAGAAGTTCGCCCGGCCAGGAGGCGCGGACCCGGTGGCCGGGTATTCGCTGGAATTTCCCCAAACGGATGCGTGGTCGCTCGATCTCCCCGACAATCAGGTCGCATGGTGGCTGACATTGAGAATCCGGACGGCGTGGTGGCCCGATTGGATTCAATCGCGAAGGATAGTCGTGTCGCCCTTCGTTTCATTGGGCGTGAACTGAATCAGGAGATTGCTGAAAATGAGTCGAATCAACAGTCGGGGCCGATCCGTTTTCGCAAACCTCCTCGCCGCGATGGCGACGATGATCGGCGGAGAATGCGTCCACGCCGACGGGGGAGCGGAAAATGTTCTCGTCGTGGTAAACGCCGAGGCACCGACTTCGCTCGCGGTCGCCAACCATTACCTCAAGCTGCGTGATGTGCCGGCGCGGAACGTCGTTTATCTCACCGGGATTCCCGACAAACACCAATGTTCGTTCGAGGTCTTCAGGGAACGCATCGGCGATCCGCTCATTCGGGCGATCGAGGACCGGCAGATCGCTGACCATATTCACTACATTGCCTTTTCCACGGACTTTCCAACCCTCGTTAACTGTCCGGCGCTCCTGGAAACGCTGAAGGAAAAGTTGCCCCAGGCCGCCGGTCCCGTTTTCAGGCCCCAGGTGTCAACCAACTCACTGATGACCTTTTGGTTGTACGCGGTGAACGGTGATCCGTCGTTCATGTTGCTCGATGCGAACTGGTACGTGAGTCGCACGGGGGTCGATCCGCTCAAGCAGCCCTTTCTCGGATCGCTTGACGAACAATGGCAAGAGGGCGTGGCGGCGCTGGCGGACGATCCCGCCGCGGCGGTTAGTATTTTTGCCCCGATCGCGCAACAACATCCTCGCCAGGTCGCCGCGCATTACCAGTTGGCGAGGGCGCTGGCGGGCGAGGGGCGGAAGCGCGAGGCTCTGTTGGCGCTCCGCCGCGCGGTCGAAGCGGGTTGGTCGTGGCGGGCGTTCACGGCTAAAGACACGCACTTCGCCGAACTTGCTGAACCCGAATTCCAGTTGTTGCTCAAGCGGATTCCCGATCTGCCCTACGGCGAAACTCCATCCCGCGGCTTCAGCAGCACCGTCACATGGAGCCGCAATGGCTGGCCCAACTCCACGCCCGAGCAGGGAAAGCGGATGTGGCTGACGACGATGCTGGGAGTAACCGGGGGCACGCGCGGAAATACGCAACGGGAAATCCTCGATCAGTTGACCCGTAGCGCCGGTGCCGATGCAACCGCGCCGACGGGTTCCTTTTATTTCTCCAAAACCGGAAACGTGCGGAGCAAGGTTCGCCAGCCGCAATTCGCCGATGCGATGCGGGAACTCCAGGCACTCGGCCATCGGACCGAGGAGACGACTGCCATCGTTCCAGGCAACCGCGCGAACGTCCTGGGCGCGACACTCGGCGCGCCGAAAATTGACTGGCGACTTGCCGGCAGCGAATTTGTCCCCGGCGCCTTGTGCGATAATCTGACCAGCGCGGGAGGCATCCTTTTCGGTAATACGCCGCAAACACCGCTCACGCATTTCCTGAAAATGGGTGCCGCCGGAGCGAGTGGAACCGTCTGCGAACCGCTGGCGATTCCCGCCAAGTTTCCCACGGCGATGCTGCACGTCCATTACGCGCGCGGCTGCAATCTGGCCGAGTCGTTTTATCAGGCCGTATCGGGTCCCTTCCAGTTGCTGATCGTCGGCGATCCGCTGTGCCAGCCATGGGCGCGGCTTCCCGAATTCCATGTGACCGGATTGACGGAAGGCGAGCATGTTGAGTCGGGCATCCAACTTGAAATGGTATCAACCGGTTCGGAGAGTCCGGACATTTCGCGATATGAAGTGCTGGTTGACGGCCGCCTCGTAAACGGCATCGCCGCGACAGCGGGCAAGTCAAGGTTCAACATGCAAACGGGATTCCTCGCGGCGGGTTGGCACGAGTTACGGGTTATTGCGGTTGACGGCACGCTGGTCGGCGCGCGAAAGAGCTGGCGGACCGGATTCTTTCTTGATCGAACGGGTCATCACGTCGAATTGACGCTGCAGGGAACGGGAGAGTACCAGTTTTCCCGGAGTGTGCTTGTTAAGGCTTCCGCCGAATTCGGGAATGAAATCGAGGTTTTGCACAACTTTCGTACGGTCGCAACGATCGACGGTCGCAGCGGCGAGGCGCGAATCGGCTGCGCGACGCTCGGCGAGGGCCACGTGAATCTGACGGCGGTCGTCCGCGACGGCGGGCAAACCGTGTCGAGCGCACCGGTCAGCCTTGTCATCGTTCCATAAGATTCAATGGAATGAAACCATGAACGTCCAGCGCGAATATCCTGACTGGGTCCTCGAAATCGTCGCGCCGGGAGAAGTCGTGACTGATGATCGCGACTTGATGCGGCGGGCCATTGATGTCTCGCGCGCCAATATCCGTAATTCGGAAGGAGGACCCTTCGGTGCCCTCATCGTCACCCAGGAAGGTCGCGTCGTGTCGATCGGCTACAACCAGGTTGTTCCCGATTGCGATTCCACGGCGCACGGTGAAGTGATGGCGATCCGCCGCGCCCAGGCAACATTCCAGTCCGCTTCGCTCCGTGAGGAGGGAATGCCGGAATTGCGCCTGTTCACCAGTTGCGCTCCGTGCCTCATGTGCGTCGGTGCGATTCACTGGGCGGGCATCCCCGAAGTCGTCGCGGCGGCTCGATCCGGTGACGCCGAAGAGATCGGGTTCGTTGAAGGTTCGGATCAAATCGATGTGCCTGGCTTTCTCGCCTCGCGCGGCATCCGCTATGAAGGCGATCTGCTCCGTGACGACGCGGTGGCGGTCCTCCGTGAATACCACGGCCAGGTCTACAACGGGTAACCCCTTGTTTGTAGCTGCCGTTGCCAAACGGCGGGAGTTCCGGTTGCGCTAATGAATATCCACGCTTTGGCAAGCGTGGCTACGTCGAACTCCTCAATCAATGCAGGAGCCGTTCACTCGCTTGCGCTTCGGGCTTGTATTAACTCAAGTCAGCGCGATCCGCTGGCCGTCCCACGCGACGCCGAATCCGACAGGGAGCGTCGCCATCGTCGTTTCGTAATCGATGTGGCACGAACAATGAGTCAGCCAGACTTGCCGCGCGCCAAGTTCGCGACCGGCCGCGATCGCTTCTTCAATGTTCATATGCGTTGCATGGGGTTCCTGACGCAACGCGCTGATGATCAATGTGTCCAGTCCCTGCAACCGCGGCTTGCTTGATTCCGGTATCGACTTGACGTCCGTGCAGTACGCGACCTTTCCAACACGAAACCCAAGCACTTCAAAACGCGGTCCGTGATTGAGCGGGACCGGGATCACGGTCGCTCCGAGGCATTCAAACGGGCCGTCAATGTCGCGCAGTTCCACCGACGGCACCGCACCCACGTGCGTTTGCTCCTCCCGCGAGAAGGCGTAGTCAAACGCGCGGTGCAAGCGCCGGCGAACGGACTGGTTGCACCACACGGGCACCGGCCGTCCCAGATAAAACTGCATAAGCCGCAAATCGTCGAAGCCGACCACGTGATCGGAATGCTCGTGCGTATAGGCAACGGCGTGAACGACTCCAAGGGACTCGCGGAGCAACTGGGTTCGCAGGTCCGGCGACGTATCGATGAGCAGATTCCCGCCGGGCAGGCCGAGGACGACGCTGCAGCGTGTTCGCTGGTTGCGCGGATGGTCGCTGGCGCAGACCGGACAGGGGCAGCCGAGGGCCGGCACTCCCACTGACGTGCCGCATCCGAGCATGACCAGTAGTCCGGTGATGTCCGCCGTTTTCGGTTGTTTTGCGGGTGACACCGAACGCGCCCTCGTGTGGCATGGTATTTGCCATTAAGCGGCCAGGAGGCATTCCGGGCCACGGTGGTGTCAGGTCGGCCTGTCCCGACCTGGCAAGACATCGGTCGAACCGGGGCTGGAACGGGCTGAGAAGTGCGACCCGCCGGTTTCGTCTCAGGGGCCTCCCCGGTGCTGGCAAACTCGCGTTGACCCGCGCTGGCAGCGGTTATAAATTGTTACCAGAGAATAATTTGCGCACATTTGGGAGACCCCGCAAGGGGCTTGAAGGGAGATTGTTCCCCCCGGCGGTCGATCGTCACGGAATCGGTCATCGAGATGGATCATGGTCGCGTCGTTCCGGATTTGTCTGGAAAGACCGGGCGTTATTGAAATTTTGGCAGGTCGTCGCGGCCGGCTGCCAGAAAATGCGCTGCTTTTGCGGGAGCCAAAGGCCAAAAAATAATCATTGGCGCCGCTTGAAGTCTGGTGATCTGAATGCCACAACTGGAAAGAATCTGGGAATTGCTGACCCTCTTTTTCGGAGGGTTGTTGCGACTGTTCGAGCGAGGCGTCACGTCGCTTTTCGGGTCGTCCAACGCGCGATACGTCAAGCGGATGCAGGGGCGCGTTGATGCGATCAACGCGCTCGAGCCGAAATTCGAGGCGATGTCGGACGAGGAACTGCACGACCAGACGCGAAAGTTCCGCGCGCGGCTCGAGGCGGGCGAGACGCTCGACGATCTGCTCATCGAGGTCTTCGCCGCCGTCCGCGAGTCGGGCAAGCGCTTTCTCGGAATGCGGCACTACGACGTTCAGATGATCGGCGGCATGGTGCTGCACAGCGGTGCGGTCGCCGAGATGGTCACGGGCGAGGGGAAGACCCTTGTGGCGACGCTGCCTGCGTATCTCAACGCCCTTCCTGGCAAGGGGGTCCACATTGTCACGGTCAACGATTATCTCGCGCGTCGTGACATGGAATGGATGGGTCCGCTGTTCCTCGGCCTCGGGATGACGGTCGACGCGATTCAGTCCGACCACAACGTCGCCCGGAAGCAAAAAGCCTACAACTGCGACATTACCTACGGGACCAATAACGAGTTCGGGTTTGATTACCTGCGTGACAACATGCGTCCCGCATCGCGGGGCGACGATCGCTACCAGAAGCATTACCAGCAATCGCAGGGCAAGCTGTATTACGCCATCATCGACGAGGTCGACAACATCCTCATCGACGAGGCGCGAACGCCGCTGATTATCTCCGGCCCCGCTCACCAGGATGTGCGGAAATACGCCGAAGCGGACCGGATCGCCCGCCGCCTCGTCAAGGGCGTCCATTATGCCGTGAACGAAAAGGACCGGACGGCCACACTGACCGACGAAGGCGTTCGCGAAGCGGAAAAGATGGCGGGCGTCGAGAGCTTTTACACGGCTGGCAACATGGACTGGCCGCACCTTATCGACAACGCACTGAAGGCCCACAACGTCTTCATCCTCGATGTCAATTATGTCGTCAAGGAAGGCAAGGTGATCATCGTTGACGAGTTCACGGGACGCCTCATGGACGGGCGCCAGTGGAGCGACGGACTGCACCAGGCGGTCGAGGCGAAGGAGGGAGTCAAGATCAAGGAGGAAACGCAAACCCTTGCGACAATCACCCTGCAAAACTATTTCAAGCTCTACGAGAAACTGGCGGGAATGACCGGCACCGCGATGACCGAAGCGACCGAGTTCTGGAAAATCTACGAACTCGACGTCATCGCGATTCCGACGAATCGCCCGCTCCGACGCCTCGAACACCCCGACATCATTTACAGTACGGAAAAGTTCAAGTGGGATGCGGTCGCTGACGAGATCGAGGCGTGTCACCGCTGGGACGTCGTCAACGAAAAAGCGGGGACGGTCAACGTCGGCAGGATCCAAAAGGAAAACGATTCCGTCATCGTCATGGCGCACCACGAGACGGGTCAGCAGATCAAGATCAGCCGCGACAAGGTCCGCGAAGTGCAACGCGCCGGGCGCCCCGTCCTCGTCGGCACGGTGTCGATCGAAAAAAGCGAGATGCTCTCGAATATTCTCGAACGCCGCGGCATCAAGCATGAGGTCCTCAACGCCAAACACCACAAGCGCGAGGCGGAGATCGTCGCCCAGGCGGGGCGCAAGGCTGCCGTCACCATCGCCACTAACATGGCCGGACGCGGAACCGACATCATTCTCGGCGGCAATCCGGAAACGATGGCGTGGGCCCAGTTGCAGGACAAGTACGAAACCCGGCTTGACGTTCCGCGCGAGGAATGGGACGCGCGGGTCGACGCGATCGACGCCGAGCACAAAATGTCCGAAATGGGCAAGGAGGTCAAGGAACTGGGCGGCCTCCACGTCATCGGCACCGAGCGGCACGACGCGCGGCGGATCGACTTGCAGTTGCGTGGCCGTTGCGGACGCCAGGGAGACCCCGGAAGCAGCCGATTCTTCCTCAGTCTCGACGACGACCTGATGCGCATTTTCGCCGGTCCGTTCGTCAAGCGGATGCTTGAGATGGGGGGCTTCAAGGACGACATTCCGATCGAAAGCGCAATGGTCTCGCGGCGCATCGACAGTGCCCAGAAAAAGCGCGAGGAATACAACTTCGAGATTCGCAAGAGCCTCCTCGAATACGACGAGGTGATGGACGAACAGCGAAAGCGGATTTACCGCTTCCGCCAGCGCATCCTCGACGGCGCGAGTTGCCGCAATGTTGTCCTCGACATGGTGCGGAAGGACGTCGATCACAACCTCGAAACGTACGCCTCGCGCGACTACGGTCCCTCCTCGTTTGCCGCGTGGGCGGGCAGCCGGCTGTCGACGCAGCTCGACGCGAAAACGTTTCGCAACGCCGATTTCCAGACCGCCGCGGAAATTGCCCGGGATGATGCCGAACGCGCCGCCGAGGGGGCGGTGCTCAGCGCGATCGAGGAGAACTTTCCCGCCGCCGAGGAGGACGAGGACAACACCGCCGACTGGAACTGGGACGCCATGGTGACCTTCGTCAATTCGCGGTGGGACCTCAACCTTCGCGATCGCGACCTGAAAAAGATCGGACGGGAAAGGCTCGACGAACACCTCATTGAACTGGCGCGCGAGGCGATCGGGAAAACGGACCTCTCCGAAGGCGAGGCGATGCTTGGCGAGAATTTCAACCTCGAAACGACCATCGGCTGGGTCAAGGCGAAATTCGGAATCGAACTGCAACTGGATGAGCTGGTCAACCAGGAAGTCGATGCGATCAAGCGGCTCGTCGTCGAACGGGCAGTCGCCAAATACGACGACAAGGAAGCGGAATATCCCGTCATGGCCGGAATGTACCAGTTCTCCACCACCGAGGGACAACATCGTCGGCTCAACCGGGAACCACTCGTTGAATGGGCCAGGGAGCGGTTTGAGTCCGACGTCAGCCTCGACGACCTGCGCAACAAGCAAGGCGAGGAAATTCGCGAAGTGCTCGTTTCGCAAAGCCGCAAGTTCCAGGAAAAGGGCGCGGCCGTGATGGCCCAGCTCCGCCAGCGCATCGAGGAACTTTCCGGCAGCGACATTCCGCTTTCCGGTGCCAACGGAAAAATGGACTCGCTCGCCTCGTGGCTCAGGCAAACCGTCGATTTTGAATTGCCCGAAAAGGAAGTCCGCGAACTTGACCGCGAACAACTGGAACAGCGGCTCGTGTCGGTCGTCGCCGATCACTTCCATCCGGAAATGCGACGAATGGAACGGATGGTCCTTCTCGATGTGGTTGACAACGCGTGGAAAGACCACTTGCTCGCGATGGACTATCTCAAGTCCGCCGTCGGCCAGCGCGGAATTGCACAACTTGATCCGAAGGTCGAATACAAACGCGAGGGAATGCGACTCTTTGAAGGATTGTGGCGGTCGATTGGCGAACGCGTCACCGATCTGATCTATCGCATGGAACACCTCAACCCGGGTTTCGTCAGCGATACCTTCGTCCGCTCGCAAACCCAGGCCGAACACCAGGAATTCCAGCCCACCCAGGCCGCCCGCCAACAACAGGAAACGGTTGACGCTTCGGGGGGCGAGCAAAAGGTCTTGCAACCCATCCGCAACCGGCGCGGCAAGGTCGGCCGCAACGACCCTTGTCCCTGCGGCAGCGGCAAAAAATACAAACAGTGCTGTCTCCTCAACCCGGTTGAGAAGTAGTGCCAATGTGTAGAACAAAAATGTGTAGAACAATTGTCCCAATTGTTCCCGGCCCTGAATCAATGCCCGAGTAGAACAATTGTCTCAATTGTTCCCGGGCCCTGGGTCAATGCCACGGTGAAACCATTGAGGACCATGGTCCTAAATTCGCGTTTTGCGAATTTGGAGTGCTCCGGCTTGGCGGCGCTTTGGATTTCCCGGGGCAATAGCGAATTCGCTGGGCGTATTTGTCACGTGGCAATTGGCCACACTCCCGATTATTTCGGCCAGCGGAATTCCAAAGCGGGGTCAAGTCACCTGCATTCCAAAAAAAGTGCAAAACTGGAACTAAAAACAGGGACCTCACAAAAAGTGCGAAACTGGGCCAACTTGCTAGCATCGCATTTCTTGCCCTCACGGTGACCGGGGGCGGCTGCATAAACTGATCGAGTTCCTTCGATCGTGTGTCTCCGTTCAACGTGTCCGTTCAAAGGGGTCAATCGAGTCACCATGAGGCTGTTGGACCTTCTTTACCTTGCAGCTTACGCGCTCATGGCACCGCTCATTCTCTGGCGGCGAGTCGCGCAGGGACGATCACTCGGCAATCCCGGCCAGCGGGTTTTTGGCGTCACTCCTCCGCTCCCCCGCGACGATGCCCGCGTTGTATGGATGCACGCCGTCAGTGTTGGCGAAGTCAACCAGCTTGGTGCGTTGCTTGAACAATTTCGACACCGTCATCCGGAAGTTCGCCTTGTCATTTCGACGACAACGGCCACCGGAATGAAACTGGCCCGTGAGAAGTTCCCGGACGTGACGACGTTTTACTTTCCGATCGATTTTAGCTGGGCCGTTGCAAGGGCGCTCCGGCGCATTCGTCCGGCGTTGCTCGTATTAACGGAATTGGAGCTGTGGCCCAACCTGCTCGCCGCCGCCTCGCGTCGCGATGTACCTGTAGCCGTGATCAACGGTCGTCTCAGCGAGCGAAGCGCGCGGAATTACGGCAAGGCGGCGCGACTCGTTCGTCCGATGTTCTCTTCACTGGCGGCGGTCGTTACGCAGGACGAGGACTACGCCGCGCGATTCATTGCACTGGGTACCGCGCCTCATCGCGTCCACGTCGTCGGTTCACTCAAATTCGACAACGCCGTGCGCGAGGCGGCGATCATTCGCGACCAGCGCAACGAGGAATTGCAACAACTGCGAAAGCTCATTGACTTGCGCGCCGGCGACCGCCTTTTTGTCGCCGGGAGCACGCAGGAACCCGAAGAAGCAATGGCGGGGCGCGTTTATCAAGCTCTTGCCGGGCAGTTTCCCGATGCCAGGCTGCGATTGGTGGTCGTGCCCCGTCACCCGCACCGCGCCGCGGAGGTACAACGGCGGATGGAACAGACTGGAATCCGCGCCGTACTCAAAACGGAACCAGGCGCCTGGCCCGCCACGTCGCCGGACGGTATTCCAGCAGTATTGATCGTAAACACGATTGGCGAGCTGGGAATGTGGTGGTCGCTGGCCGACGTGGCCTTCGTGGGGGGAAGTTTTGGAAATCGCGGCGGACAAAACATGCTGGAACCGGCGGCGGCCGGGTGCGCGAGCTGTTTTGGTCCGAACACGTGGAATTTCGCGCGAATCGCCGCCGACATGAAAGCGGTCGCCGCGGCCATTGAAGTGACGAACGAGGAGGAGTTGCGGATGTTTGTCGAGCGATGTCTCGACGACGATGACTATTTTCGCCGCCTCACCCAATTGGGACGGCAATTCGTTGAGTTTCGTTGCGGCGCGACGGATCGATACGTCGCCCATTTGTCGCGCTTGCTCACCCGTCGAATAGCCGCGAACAAACGATCGGCGGCCTGACTAATCAATCACGGGGCACCCGGCTTCCCCGCCCCGTCCTTGACCTTGAGGATGCGACCGGCGAGTAATCCGACAAAGGCGACTCCGCCGGAGAACAACGCTCCCATTTTCGCGGCACCTTGCCATTCCCCGTGATTCTTGAACGCCTCGCCGGCGACAAAGAGGGCGACGGTCAGTCCCAATCCGGCGACGATCCCCGCGACAAACAGGTGCCGGGTCGTCATTCCGGCGGGCAAGCGGCATCCGGCCTTTTCCGCCACCCATGAAAAGAGCGTGATGCCAAGCGTCTTGCCGACCAGCAGCGACAGCAACACCATCCACGTCAGTTCATTGATGTTCTCGAATCGCACGCCTGCATTTGCAAACGCGAAAAAAAACAAGCCGAAGTCGACGATCAATTTGACGCTGTGTTCAAATCCGTTGAGCGGATCGTGCTCGATACGGCCTGCTTCATCGGTAAAGAACCCGATGTCGCTGTTCGGGCCGGGGAGGAAAGGAACGATGGGGACAAGTGCCAGCGCGGGATGGAGGTGGGCACTGAAGAATCCCCACCAACTGAGGAGTCCGCCAAAAAAGATGTAGGGCAACCAGTACGGGACCTTCATCCATCTCAGGCCACCGGCGACCGCCATTCCGGCCACGATCCACAGCGTGTTCGACCATTCCGGGGCTTGCGATGGATAGAAAAAGGCAATGATGAGCAATCCAATGCCGTCATCGGCGACCGCGAGCAACAGCAGAAAGCTGATTGCGGGATGCCCCGTGCCGAATACCATTCGCGCCACCAGCCATGCGAGCGCGATATCGGTTGCGGTGGGAATCGCCCAGCCGTTGGCCCACCCCGCCCGCCCATCGACGGTCAGCGGCAACGTCCTGTCGCCAATGACAAGATTAAGCGCCACAAAGACGCCAATCGGTCCGACGACTCCGCCCAGCGTGCCAAAAAGCGGATTGACGGCGCGGCTGATCGGATTCAGCGCGCCGCCTGGTAGACATGACTCGGTAATTTCCTTGGCGGCCACGCCAAAAAAGAGGACCATGAAGAGGTCGTTGACGATGAAATGCAAGGTCAGGAAATGCGCAAGCCCGTGCCCTGCTCCACCTTCGTGCTCGTTCCCGCCGACTTCGCCGGACGAGTGAGCTGTTGCTTCCTCACCCGCCTCGTCAACGGGGGGATGCCCTTGTGAAAATTCTTCGGTAAAGAACTCGTGCGTTCGAAAGACGATCTTGTCGTACAATTCGGGCTGAAAATTGGCGAAGACGACCGCCGCGACGACCCCCATCAATAGCGGAAGCGAAAATTCCTGCAGCAGGTTGACGTAGCGATTTCCGTTGGTGGCTTCCGACATGGGCGTAGTGGTAGCGGAATGGGTAAAGAAAAAAGGACCGTCAGTATTAAATGGGAATCAGTGTCGCTCGACCACTCAACCTGTCGGCTTGTTCAAATCGAACCGGCGTAGCGGTTCGGCGACACTCCATTTTGCAGGCGATTGGTTTACCAAAAGCGGTGCGTTTCCACAATTCGACTCGCCTGGTAGCGCGTCGGGCGGGCGCCGGCGCGGCTTCGTTGTATCTTGCCTGACTGGTTCAATTCATCGCAATGGGCCAAAATCAGGCGGAAACCGGGGAAGTGCCCGGATTTTGCAGCTTGTCCACCGGTCGGTCGGGTTTATTCTGGAACTGGAATCGACAGAATAACAACCGCTCGCCGGCCCATTTCACCATCAGTCATCAGTCACGCGGCACCGCCATGGGAACCTTCCCGTTTGGCTACAAACCGATCGAAGCCTCGACGTGGGCCTACCTCTCGTCGCTTCTGATGGTGGCGCTGTTTTTCAAGTTCAATCGGTTCTGGAGTTTTCGCAATTTTGATCTGGTGCTGCTGATCCTGCTGGCACCCGGCCTGCTGATGGTTCACTACGGTGAAAAACTGGACAGGCCCTCGATGTCGCGGCCGGTTGCCGCCACGGAACTTGCAAAGGGAGCCGACCCGGCATTGCCCATCGCCGGAGACGCGACTACCGGCAACGTAAGCAACTCCAACAGCAATTTCACGGAATCCGGTACGTCGGGAATTTCGTCCGCCGGGGCCGGCAAGCCCGTGAACCCATTACCCGTTCGCCTTTCGCAGTACCAGTTGGTCCAGCGCACCGGTTACATCTGGCTGTTCGGAATGGGAATTATCTGGATGCTTCGGCTCTTTCACGATCCGGCGGTACGGCGGAAGCCGATGCTCGAGCCGAACCTGTCCATTGGCGGGCTGGTTTTCCTGGCGTGCAGCCTGATGATTTTTCTCTTTGCCAACGTGTTGACCAGTCAGCCCTCGGACCTGGCGGGTCCGCGCGGCGCGGCGAACCTTGCCAGTCGTTCCGCCTCCGAGGCCGGCGAGCAATTGCAAAAGTACGGACCGGGATATCCGCTTCTGCACCTGATTCCCGCCATTCCGGTCTTCGTGGAATCGGAACAACCCGTCTCGCAGGAACCCGTGGAATTCCTTGTCGACATCGCGCGGATCATGGCGATCCTTTCCCAAATCGCGATCGTCGCCGGACTTGTGTTCATTGGTGCCCGCCATTTTGGAAGTTTTCAGATGGGCGTGGGTATGGCAACGATCTTTCTCATGTTGCCCTACACCGCGCAGTTCGCCGGCAATTCGATGCATCTGATGCCCGGTGCGTTGATGGTGTGGGCGATTGCCTGTTACCGGATTCCGGTCGTCGCGGGCATCCTCATTGGGCTGGCGGCGGGAGTCTGTTACTACCCGTTTTTTCTCATGCCGCTGTGGATCAGTTATTACTGGCGGCGAGGCCGCACGCGATTTACGTTGGGAGCGATCGGGTCGATTGCCATCGTCGTTTCGACGCTTGCGTTCACGTCGGCTGATTTCGCGGGATTCGTCGCGCAGGTAAAGTCGATTTTTGGTTTCATTATCCCCCGTCACGATGGACTGGGCGGCATCTGGGCGCTGAGCTGGGATAGCTGGTTCCGCCTCCCGTTGCTTGTCGTCTTTATTGTGATTTGCGTTTCGTATTCATTCTGGCCGGCGAACAAGGACCTTGCGACGCTTATCAGTTGCACGGCGGCGGCAATGGTCGCGGTTCAGTTCTGGCACGGCGACGGGGGCGGGCTGTACATGGCATGGTATCTGCCGCTGGTTCTGCTCGTCGTTTTTCGGCCCAACCTCGATGACAAGGTGGCGATCGAGGTTCTTCAACCGCCGCGCAACGCTCCCGGTGCGAATCGAGTCGCGACGACCGATTTCGCCGCATTCGGGACGCTCGCTTCCCGCAGGCGTGTGGTGCTCGGGCGGACCCGGTAGCTCGTTCCAAAGCCGTTTGGAGCTGGTGCAACCGTTGCGACCGCGCGAATTCGCAAGGCAGCAAGGCGGGATTGCCGATGCCAGCAATCGTAGGTCGTCCCTGATTTCCGAAAGGAGATGGTTGCGTGCGAAAATTACTGCTTTCGATCGTCTTGATGGGTGCCCTGGGGACTGGCGGATGGGCGCTCTATCATCGCGACCAGATACACAACCCAGGGGACTTTCTTCGCCTCGCGGGAGAGCAACTTGAAAGCGTCGTGCCATCGCGACGCGCCGAGTGGGAAACCGGCGGTGGCCAGGTCATTCGCGTTGCCTCGTTCAACGTCGCGGGGCTTGACCAGTCACGATTGTCCAACCCGCTCGTCGCAAGTATCCTCCGAAACATCATCGTCCAGTTCGACGTCGTTGCCTTGCAGCAAGTCGACGCGGGCGATCCATGGCTTGTGAAGCGGTTTCTCTCCGAAGGCGGCCCGCAGTACCAACACTTCACAAATATCAGCGGCGTGGCGGTACGCGGCGACCAGGACAAGTCGGCTTGCAATGTGATCATCTACAATCGGGACACGATTGAACTGGAGGGCAATCGCCACTACAGCGTCAACGATCCGGACGGCCTGGTTCACAGCAAGCCGCAAGTCGCGTGGTTCCGCACACGGCCGCGCGGTGGAGAACCGGCCTTTACCTTCTCGCTCGTCAACTTGCGAATCGATCCCCGGTCAACGGGAGATGAAATCCTGCAACTCGGTCCCGTCTTTCGCGCCGTACGCGGAGATGGTCGGGGCGAGGACGACGTGATTCTCGCGGGCGACTTCGGCGTCCCGGCTGCACATCTGGCGCTGCCGGAAATCGGCCGCGGACTGGCACCCCTGGTCCGCTACCAAACGACAACGACGGCCGGTGACGCGCAGCGCGACAATCTCCTTGTCGATTCGCTGGCCACCAGTGAATTTACCGGCGAAGCGGGCGTCGTTGACTTCCTGAAACTGCACAATCTGACGCTGGCCGACGCGCGCGCCCTCTCCGATCACTTGCCCGTCTGGGCGGAGTTCTCGGCAGTCGAGAATTTCGAGCCGGGGCGCGTTGCGCGGCTGAATCGACCCGATCGTACCCGGAATTGATTCGCGGCGCGTTGACGACTGCTTCGGATGTTTCAACAATGGAATCTATCTGATTCCTTGCTGACGGATTCACCCGCTTGCCCGCCTTCGATTTCGACGGCAATCTTCCATTCAGGCTCTCATGAACCTGACCTGCACCGATTGCGGAAAGTCATTCCGCATTACCGCCGACCAATTGGGAACGCGTGGCAAATGTCCTCATTGCCGGGCGACGATCATCTTGCCACGCGCGGCCGGGCACGCACCGGTCACCGGGGAAATCCGCGCGCCAGGATTGTGGATGGAGCGATCGCTGTCGTTGTGTGCAACTGCGTTCCTCCATTTGCTGGTGCTGTCGATTCTTGCTCTCGTGCCGTGGCGGGACTGGACCCCCGACCGGTCCGGTGAAGGTCATGCCGTGAGGATCGGCGGTGCGACGGTCCAGTCGCGGACGACGAACGAATCGCCCCTCCCGCAACCGGACGTGGTAACGGCCGACAGTTCCCGTCGAGTGATCGATCTCTTTGACGCGCAACTCGTCTCACCCTCGACGGCGAAGTCTTCACGGAATCCGGCTGACGAGTCCCCCGTGGCTGGCGCCGGCGAGCTGGGTGAATTCCAGGAGGACTCACTTGAATGGTTCCGGCGACGAGACGAAGGGGGCGACGATTTTGAAAGGCTCGTTGCCGAGCTTCAGCAGGATGGACTGGAAATTGTCATCACCTTTGACAGTACCGGAAGCATGGAAGGTGAAATCGGCGAGGTGAAGCGGAAGATTGAACGTATCGGAGCGGCGCTGTTCCGGCTCGTTCCAAGGACGCGCATTGGCGTCTGCACGTATCGCGACAACGACGCGCGGTATCTCGTCAAGGGGCTGCCGTTGACGGACGACATCGGCCAGATCGTGGGCTTTTTGAATGAAGTCACCGCGGCCGGCGGCGGCGACGACCCGGAAGCGGTTCAGTCCGGGCTGAAATGGGCGATTGAAAATAACGAGTTCCGCGAGCGATCGCGAAAGATCATCCTTCTCTTTGGGGACTCACCACCGCATGCGTCCGATCTGGACGATTGCCTGCTCCTTGCCAGTGAATTTCGCCGTCGCCAGGGGGGGATCGTCAGTACAGTGACGTGCCATGGCAACCAGCGTCTTCCGGCGTTCATTGAAATCGCACGACTGGGTGGGGGCGAATCGTTTCTGGCCCGTAACGAGCGCGAGATCATGACCCAGCTCATCGTCCTGGTATTTGGCAGCGAGCACCGGGACAAGGTCATCGAGGCATTTCATTTGATGCACCGCTGAGCCTGGAAAAACCGCCTGGCAACGTGTCATTGTTTCGGGGGTTTTTTTGCCTTTTGCCGAAAAGGGCACCAAATTTCCTGGTTGAAACGCTCGCAGCGCGTAATTAGTCTGGATACGGCTTGCCGCCCGGCCAGCCGCCAATTACCCCTGCATTGGAGACCCGCCATGAGATTTTCCCGCTTCATTTTTGCGCTGTTTTTTGCCGTCAGTCTGACCGCCACGTCGCAACTCGACGCGCAGCTTTTCCGCCGCAGTGCCCCTCGGTGCCATTCGCAACGCCAATGTTGTCCTCAGCCGCGGCAATGTTGCCCTCAGCCGCAATGCTGTTCGCAGCCGCAGTGCTGTCCGCAGCCGCCGCAGTGTCGTCCGCAGCCGCAGTATTTTTCCGGACCGGCGATTCCTGATATTGTAATGATGAGGCCACCGATCGATTGCACAAATTGGTGCAACATGCAGTTCCCGGCAAGCACTTGCAAAGGTTGTAATGACCTGTGCAAGCTAAACTGCAATACGGCCACAGGGCAATCCTATATGGTTTCGTGCAATTTTAACCTGACGAATGGTGTCACAAGTGCTTGCTATTGTGATGGCGAAGATTGCTGGATTACAGTTTATGCTGCGGGTTCGTATCCGTGCAGACAAACGATGGTTTTTGCCGATTCCCGTGGCAACGGTGACTGCCAATGGAACTCGTGTTGTCCGCGGCGGAGAGGGTGCAGCCGCCGCGCAGCCTGTCGTTGAGTCGTTTTTTTAGCTGGATGATGGCAACGAATTGACATCACAATCAATCTGGCGAAACCAGTGCGACCCGAAGTCCGGTGGGTGTACGACTTGGAGGGTCAAATTTTCCCAGCCAGAATCGATCCCCGGCGTAGCAATCTCCCGCATACCCCCTCGCAAAGACGCGCTGAAAGTCGTCGGGATCCCCGCAGATTTCCTGAACATTTCCGAGGGTGTCAAACAATCCCCAGTAATTCGGAATCCTGCTTGCGACTGCCGTGTGTTCGAAACTTTCGGCGAACACACTCCCATGTTTGTTTTCAAATAAGGCCAGAAAAGGGGCGACGGAGATCGTACCAAGGTGGAGCGCAGTCGCGCTTCCGCAACGGCACGCATATTCGAGTTCGTCAACCTCGGGAATTCGAAAACCGTTGTTTACGGGATGAAACAGCCAGTCCGAATCGGTGTATTCGTAAACCCGTGATCGCCCGGACTTCCAGCTCAACCAGTTGCTAAACATCCAGCAATCCTCGGCGCTCACATTCACGATCGGCAATTCGTCAGAGAGAACGTGATTGAAGTCCACAATGTCGGGTTTTTCGAAAGGATACTGCGCATCGTCAAGGAATTGGCGAAAGAGCCGGTTGGTGACTTCGCGGTCAGCCAGCCAGAACTCATTAATCAAACTCGTTTTCGGCGCTTCGTTTCCGTCAGGATCAACCGGCATTCCGGCTTTCACGTTCAATGTTCCCCGCGGGATTCTCACCATATTGAAACCCTCGTCCGGAAAAGGACGCCAACCGGCCTGGTCTTTCACCTCTGTTTCCGGCGTTTCCAATCGAAGTTTCCTGGCGAGCAAGGTCGCGCAGGCGTGAACATTGGCGTCCTCGCCATGACACAACAGTCGTACGATTGTCCCGAGTTCCTCCGCGCGCGTCGAATAATCCTCGAGAGGTTGCGAGGCGATAATCGCCAACATCGTCGAGACCACCTCCGGCCGATTGTTTGACTTGAGGATTTGCAACGGTAGCTGCCTGTCGTATACGTGGTCGTTGAACACGGCAATCACAAGAGTCCGGTCCGTCAGGTCGTCGTCGATCCTCACGGCCCTTTCCATGCACGTCAGGTCGCCCAGCGCGGCGGTTACGATCGCGATTCGCGCGCGAACCATGGCGGAATCGCATTTCGCAAACTGGCGCTCGCAGGTCTCAAGAAATGCGACCTTGAGCGAAGACGATTGAATGACGCTCGGAAGATTTGCGACATCACCATCGTCCATCAGCGCGAGCTGGGTCGACAAGGTCTCAAGAAACTCACGATCCCGCAGTCCGCAAAATGCCGCCGCCATGGCGCGCCGCAACTCCGCTCGCGTCGAGTCGAGGTTGCCGTGCCGATTCCGAACCAGGCGACTGGCGTCGCCGCGCCATTGCGATAACCGTTCAAGGCGGGGCAATACCTGGGAAGGCGGGGTTTCCAGAAACGTCGTGTATGCGGCGGACGCTGATTGCCTTGAGATGGAATCCCGGATCGTGTTGATAATGAACACCGACACGATGAACGCCAGCATCAAAATACCACCACGGAATGAATAATAACGGTGGGCGCGTTGCATCAACTGTCCGGCTTTCTTGCCCAGGCTGTCCTGTTTCATTCCCGTCACTGTTTGCAAGTACTCCAGCGGAGAGGGCAGGAATCGCCGATCTCGTGCCTCGGACCATCGTTCACCCAGTTCCTCGATACGCATTCGGGCGCGGCCTCGCCACGTTTCCCGGCGCTCGCGGGCGAGCCAGTCACGGATTGGAACCACCAGGAAATCGTGGGCCAGCCGAAGTGGTCGGGAACGCGTCACGCGGGATTCGTCGTCGTTAAGTCCCTCCGTGGGTGAAATCAGATGCAGATCGTTTTCAAGGCGATCGACAGCCTGCGAAAATACGTCGCGGGAACAATTCGCGGGCAGATTGTCGAACAGCTCCTCGCGACTTCGCGACGTTCCCTTGATCCCGGTCAAGGTGCCGGGAAGCAACTGCTCAAGTACCGACTTGACCACCATCTCGTCCGCTTCCCGATACTTTTGTCCCGATCCGCGTCCAAACAGGTCGTCGAGAAAGCGCACGCCCACACCCTGCAGTCCTCCCAGACGATGGAGTTCGCTCGCCGTCCATTCACGGTCCTTTGCGATCTGCGCGAAAACCGACAAATGAACGCAAATCACCTTGCCGCTGGACGAAAGCGCCGCGACTGCCTCGCGCACAAAGCGCCGTTGCTGCGTACTGAGAGTACGGCCTTCCGGGTCGGCCGACGCCGGCAGTCGTTCAAACGCCCGTCCGTACGCCACCATGACCCGCCGCGCGTGCCTTTCGTCAAACAAGGGCAGCGCAAGGGCGTTGTGTCCCTCGCGGATCGGTATCTCCAGCAACTTCATGAACTCGCTCGTACTCATCCAGAAATCGTCGCGCACCAGCAACAGGCAAATCACCCGCTCGCCGTCGCACTGGCGCAGCGCCTCGGTCAATTCCCGGTGCGCATAGTCGCCATTGCCGTACAGCCATTGCTCGAACTGGTCGAGAATAATCAGAAGCCTGTCCTCGTCAGCCAGATGCTCGCCCCGACGAAACTGCCTCAGGACGTCCGGCAACGAATCGTCGGATTGAACCGAATCAATCCGGTGAGCGATCTGGCGGACAAGTCGCTCCTCCGTCTGATTGGGCGTGCATTCCAGGTAGACCGGATTGACTTGACTCGGCAACAACGGCATCAGACCCGCGCGAACAAAGGAACTCTTGCCGCAACCGCTCGGTCCGTAGATCAAGCCGACCGTCAACGGCTCAAGTTCGTCCCCCTCGATCCGCGTAAGCCAGAACTGAAGCGATTCGGGGATGTCGTCGCGCGTCCTCGGACCAGGCAACAAGTGGAGAAAGAAGTCCTTGTCGTTGCTGTCGAAGGGCCGGAGTCCCTTGTACGTAATCTGGAGTTGCCGATTCCCCGACGTCTCCGAAGGATGACTCGGAGCGGACCTTCCGGAGATTCCACTTCGCCGCGTGTCGGGATCGGCGGCGGCAGGCGTCTCGCGGGGGACATCCAGTTGCGGGCCGACACCGCGCGGAGGAGGGACCGGGGCCGGGGCCTGCATCTCCACAATCGCCGTGGAAAGGTCTTCCAACAGGTCCGGTACCGACAAGTACCGATCCCCGATCATCTTGGAAAGGCACTTGAGGCAAATCCGTTCGATTTCCTTGGGCACTTTCGGATTCAGTTGGCGTGGCGGCGCTGGCTCCTTGTAACGAATCACCCGCGCCAGTTCCCGATTGTCAGATGCGCGAAAGGGATGCTTGCCCGTCATCATCCGGTACATGATGACCCCGAACGCCCAGATGTCGGTCTGGCCGTCGATCCGGTGATTTTCGCCACGAATCTGTTCCGGTGCCATGTATTTGGGCGTTCCCTCGACGACGTTTCCAAGGTCGGACCATGTCAGGTCGTCGTGTAGCGCCAGTCCGAAATCGACCAGCGTGATGTTCCCTTCCCGGTCAAGGATCACGTTGGAGGGCTTCAGGTCGCGATGCACGACAGTCGCCTGATGAGCCGCCTTTAGCGCACTGGCGATTTTCATGAGAATTTGCAGCGCCTCGTCGAGCGAGACCTCGTGATTCGCCAGATAATCGGAAAGCGTTTGCCCTTTGACAAACTCCATCACGGCGTAGACGACCCCGTCATTCGTTTCGCCGACGTCGTAGACCGTCACGATCGAGGGATGGTTGCGAATTCGCGCAAGCGTTCGCGCTTCCTGTCGAAACCGGTCGAGTCCTTCGGGGCCGGGGTTTCTGTCGGGGCGCGGGACCTTGATCGCCACCTCGCACTTCAGTTCCGGGTCCCACGCGCGATAGACGTTGCCGAACCCGCCGCTTCCAAGTTGCGAGCGGATTTCGTACCGTCCGATTCGCGGGCCGGTATTCTCGGCAACCGTGGTAGGGTCCTGCTTTTCGGGCGGCGGGACGAAACGGGAGGCGTCGCGAGTTATCTCGCTGGTCCCATCGTGAATACTTCGCGGCGTCGACGAACTGGAGGGCGGTTCGCGGGACATTGCCAGGAGTGATAATGGCGCGGGTAAGGTCGTTCAAAAACTGACCGGGGCATTATATCCGCCCTGCCTTTCGCGTGCGGAGGATTCCGTTAACGGCAGATCCCCCAGTAGCGGTGAGAGGAGTCGAACCTCCACGTCCTTAAGGACACTTGATTTTGAATCAAGCGCGTCTGCCATTCCGCCACACCGCCAGGCGTCCCGTGCGAAACCGATTTTAGCCGAATCCGTATTCCCGGCCAAGGCACTTTGACTGACACGCGATGGACCCGCCGGTTCACACGTGACGACGATCACGGACGTCCCGCTTGCCATGTCAACCTTCTCTCAATGACGCCAGCAGCGGGGCGCGAAAGATTCCGCGTGCCGCCAACAGGCTGGTCAGCAAACCCGCGGCGGCGATGAATGCGAACATCCCGGCCAGGGCCAGCCACGGCGCCGACGCCGCTCCGTAGAACCAGTGGGGCAACGTCGTGACCAGCGCCGCACCGACGCCCGTCGCCAATCCGATCAGCAAGAGCCATACATTCTCGATCACGATCATTCGCGCCAGTTGTCGATGGGTGAAACCGATCGCCCGCAACAGTCCGAGTTCGCGCTGGCGCTCAAGGATCGTCCTCAACTGGACCGCCGCCAGTCCCAACGTTCCCAGCAACAATCCGAGAAGGCCAAGCGACTGGAAGGTGCTGAGGTAGGTGTTCTGCACGGCGAGGTACCCCGCCAGCAAATCATCGGCGCGACGCGCGTCGAAACCGGCGTCCGACAACGCCGAGGCGAGGCGTCCAGCTTCCGACTCACGACTCCGCTCCCCCGCCGCAAGTCGCAACAGGAAAAACCGGTAGCCGCTCAGATCGGGGAACACGCGGCTGAAGTTCGCTTCGGAAACAAGCAGTCGTCCCTGCAACACGGTGTTACTCAACAGTCCGACGAGGCGAAACGTCACGGACTCGCCCGAATCGTATTTGATCGTGAACCGGGTTCCCGGCGTGTAGACTTTCAGGCTGTACCACGCGGTGTTCTTGTCAATGATCACCGGAATCACGCCTTCCTCGACGGGCCCGTCGAGCAGCCGCCACGGGTTCTCACCGGGCGTCATCGTAAAGGCAAATTGCTCCGAGTCCGGTCGATCGAAATACGCGATGGTCGCCGGAGTCACGCCGAGCACCTGGGGCTGGGTCGACTGGTACAGGTTGTTGCAACTGGCGTCCTGGCCAGCCTTGTAGCGAAACGACAATACGCGACTGGAGGGATCGAGGGTCTGTTGCTCGCCGCGCAAGACCTCTTGCTGGCCGGCCGCTGTATCCAGGTCCGCGAAGACGGGCTGGCTGGTCGTTGCGACAAAATCGAAACCGGCGGTACCCTCGCGCGTTGGTGCGAGGCGAAAGGCGCTGATGGCAAGGACGAGAAAACTCGCAACCGCAATCAGGCCGATGGCCAGTGTGCTGCGAAGAGGATTGCGGGCCGCCCCCGTCGTCGCCAGTCCGGCCAGCGAGAGCGACGGCGCGCCCGTCGCCCTGCCGCGTCGCTGGAGAAAACGCCAGATGAAAAAGAGCGCGGCGGCCAGTACGAGGAAACCCGCGCCCATGAATGCTCCAGCCTGCGCCTCGCCCCCCAGCCGCGTCGCGAGCGCCGCCAGCCCGATCGAGGCGAGCAAACACACGCCGGCCAGTGCCATGGAAAGCCGGCCGAGCCAGCCCGCTGGACGACCGGGCGATTCGAGATCGTTGTTGAGCAACGCGCGGACCGGTCTTTTACGCGCCGCGCGCACCGAAAAGCAGATCGTCATCACGCACACCACGACCCCGCCGAGCAACACGGCTGGCAACGTCCACCAGTTAATAAACAGTTGAAGGAAGGGGACGGTGATCGCACCGACCCACCAGGTTGCAAGTCCCCACAACATGAGTGCGGCGTAACCGACGCCGAGCGCGACGCCCGACGCCGCACCGGCCAGGCAAACGCCGAGCATTTCCAGCAACCAGACCCGGCCGATTTGACTCTGGCGAAACCCGCACGCCATCATCACGCCCATTTCATCCGATCGCTTCTGCAATCCGAGGCGAAAGAGCAACGAGACCAACACCAGCGCCGCCGCAATGACGAACATGCTGAGTCCGAGAAAGAGCGCGTCAAAGGGGGTCGATCCGGACGACGCGGCCAGTCCCTCGCGCTTGATCGCCACGACCTGCAAGCCCGCCAGATGCCCGTCATCGCGAAAGGCGTTGATCAGGCGGCTCGTGATTTCCGCTTCCGTCAATTCGCCTGGTGCGATCCGGAACGAAGTCGTCTCGCCAAAACGACTCCCCCACAGCCGCCGACCGGTTTCCAGTGATACATACGCCTTGGGAGTCGTCCGATAATAGTCCCAGTACTCGTCGTCCTGGGGGCGAATCCGGTCCGCGGTGGCGAAAGGCAAATCCCATCGTTCGATCGATTCCGCGTCCGTCAGACCGGGAACCAGCGGAGTCAGATCAGGATCGTTGGCGGTCGTCGGCCGCTGCTCGAATTCGGCGGGAGTCAACCGCCCGCGCCGCGCGCCGCGAAAGGGGCGCGACGGCTCCGTCAACGCGACGATGGCGGAAACGTTAAAAAGCCGCGATTGTTCCGTTTCGTCGCCGTGAGTCGTTTCGGGTTCGAACCACGCAACCCGCGCCTCGTCGCCGACCTTCAGGCCCTGATCCGCGGCGGTCCACTGCGTCACGGCGATTTCATATTCCCCCATTGGCGGGATCGTGCCGCCATCGATCGACGGCAGTTGAAACGTTGTTCCCGGATCGATTGCCGCGACGATAGAAAACGGGATGCCCTTTCCGTCGCGATCCGCCCGGGAAATGTCATTGGCCAGATAAACGAGGACTTCCCCGGCACCGGGAAATGCGCGACGCACCGAATTCGCGATCTGGTCGGAA
Organism: Pirellulaceae bacterium; assembly: GCA_041747075.1. Classification (GTDB taxonomy): domain Bacteria; phylum Planctomycetota; class Planctomycetia; order Pirellulales; family Pirellulaceae; genus CAJQPP01. Next base: position 1,106 of record JBGTFW010000256.1, on the reverse strand, counting down.
ATGACCAGCCGGTCCGACGAGAGACTGTAATAGTCGTAAATCACTTCGCCGCTGAACGTTTGCGAGACGCGGCGCAATGAAAGTCCAAGGTCATTGAGCGACGGAGTGAGCGTACGGGAAAGCGCCTTGCTCCCGTCACTTGAAACCGCCTCCGTTTGCCCGGTGGCGACAAGGATCATGTTGGCCTGTCGCGGATCTTCCTTGTACTTGAGCAGGCTCTCGCGCAGTGCCGATTGCAGTTCACCGATCGCGACCCACGCGTTGCGGGGCGGAATTTGCGTCGGATAGAGTCCGAACCGGCCGAGACTCCGCGCCGGGACAATCTCGATGACTTTCAGGTCCACGAGCCGTTCGACAAGATCGTCCTTGTTGCCCAGCGCGCTGTCGGAAGGCAGTCGTCTGGGTTTGGGAATGCCGAGCGTGATGCGGGCTTGTCCGCTGGAGACCTCTTGGTCCGTAATCCCCAGATCGTTGGCCAACACCTGGTTGATGACGACTTCGCGCGCACCGGGCGAGCGGACATTGGCCAGCCAGGGTTCGCCAAGTCGCCAGAACCCCTCGTGAATACCCATCACATTGACCTCGGCAATTCCGCGGACACTTTCACCAGCGTTCCCGGACGCCGGCAAGTCCGCCGACGAACTCGGAAAGTAAATCGCCGTCTCGGCTTGCTGGAACCATTCGCGAAACTCGTCGCGCGAGGCCAGTTCGTCGGCGAGCGCTTCGCGAAAAAAGCCTGCGTCGCTCGTGATGATCGAATCGATTCGCCCAAGTCGTTCGAGCGTCAGGTGCCTCAAGCTCCCGCGCATACTGTCGCCGACGATCAGTGCTCCGGTCAGCACGGCAGTCGCCGCGGCCACTCCCAGTGCGATGGCGAGGTTAGCCCGGCGATGATAGCGAAGGCTGCGAAGGGCGAGTTGCCAGAGAGACATTTTCGGTTTTCAGATTCGGTTTTCAGTTTTCAGTTTTCAGTTTCACATTTCAGATTCCAGATGTCAGATTTCTACTCCCAACCCACCCCTCTCCACTCTCCACTCTCCCCTCTCCACTCTCCACTCTCCACTCTCCACTCTCCACTCTCCCCCTCGCCCCCTCGCCCCCTCGCC
>JBGTFW010000255.1:0-24738 GCA_041747075.1 Pirellulaceae bacterium | reverse complement strand
GACTTGGCGGCTTTCTTAGGCCTCTGCCATTGTCAGGGAAAACTGCCAAAACCCGAGCTTTATTTAGTACTACGGGCGGCTCCTTCGGTTTTCCGTCGGTTGCAAAAATAAGGACAAAAGACCAAAGCGGGTGAAGGGATTCGAACCCTCGACATGCAGCTTGGGAAGCTACCACTCTACCAACTGAGTTACGCCCGCATTGTCGGTTTTTTTCTCCCGGCAGACAGCGTTCGAGTTGCACGTCGCCATCGCGCCGGGACGTGGTGTCAGTGCTCGACGTCCTGCGCCGTCGAGACCCGTTCCCGATGCTTGTAAATGCGCAACTCGTCGATCGCGGCGGAAAGGATGCGGCAGGCTGAACCGAGTCCCGCGCGGTCGTCCAGCAGGATATTGTAATACGGCTTGATGCCCCCGTAAGTGACGACCCGCTGGTCGACGTTGATTCCATCGCACGGGATGTGGTGCTTGCGCAGGTACTCCAGAATCTGCGGGTGCCGGTTCTCGCCGTCGCAAGTGAAACAGTAACAGTACGCACCGATCGCGTGCGCCTGGCGGAGCAGGTCGGGCACCACCTCGAATCGAAGGCCCTTGTTGTGGTAATCGAATACCGTGTTGTCAAAATCGTAGTCGATGATGATCTTGCCAAACGCCTTCCATTCATTGACGAGACGTTCGATGCAATGGGCATCCTCGGCGAAAAAGTCGGGCATCTCTGACTCCTGGGTAACTCGTTCCGGCGCGCGCACCGCGCTTGCCGTGCAGACGTCCCATCATTGCCGGGCGCGGCCATCGCGCGACGGGGCGGACGGGAAGTTCATAGCCGGCGCGACCGGCGCGGATTGCTCCACACAAGGGTCGCACTGCACAACAAGACAACGATCACTAGACCGGCGTAGAAAATGGCATACATGGCGAGATTGGTTTTCCCCCTCACTCCGGCCCTCTCCCTCCCAAAGTCGGGGGAGAGGGGGCAGAGTTTCGGCTCAATCGTTGGTTGGGTCTAATTGTATTTGACACCGCTTGTAAGACAACTGACGCCGCCCCAACTGGTCGGGAAAAAGGGCCGCCGGGCCACGCCGGCGCGGAATCCGGTGCCGCGGAGCATCGATCTGAAAGGAAAGTGGGCCTTTTTCTGTTTGAAATCCGGGCCGCGACACGGCTAAAATCACGTGTGAGAGGCAATACCCGATTTCCCCCTTTTCCGGAACAAGGAGAAAAGTCATGTATCGTTCGAAATTCCTGGTAACGCTGCTTGCCGCGGCGTCGCTCGTCGTCCATTGGTCGACATCACCGATCACATTCGCGCAGGAAGAGCAGTTCAGTGTCGATGAAAACAACCTGGCAGCAGCGGTGGAACTGGAACGCCCAGGATCCGTCGACTTGTTCGAGATTCCCATGGGCGATTTCGTCACGTCGCTTGTGAACGAAACCGGCTTGCAATTCATGATCCATGAATCGGCGAAAGAGAACGGACTGGACGCCGCAACGCCGATTACCCTGTCGCTCAACGATACGCGGAGGGCGACGATTCTCAATCTTTTGCTCGAGCCGTTTCGGTGTACTTACAAGATCGAGGACGGGATCGTGTTGCTTGTGTCACTCGATCACGCGACCCTCGAACCGCCCGTGGCGGTGATTGATTGCTCGGAACTTCTTTCGACCATTACGCCGGAACAGGTGCTCCAACAGAGACCCTCGACGCGGCGGCAACCCGGTGGTCTTGGGGGAGGCGTGTTTGGCTTGCCCCCGTCCGCGGCGATCGATCCGGCAGTCCAGAAGCATGAGGAGCCGTCTGGCGATTCATCCGACGAAAGGAAGGCGGCGAACCCGGAGCCGGATGTCAATCGCGGGATCGACAATGCCGCGCCGCTACCCGAGCGTTACTACGTGACAAGGACTCCCCAAATGCGATTGATCGACCTGATTCAGGAGACGATCGATCCCTCATCCTGGGAAAAAAACGGTGGAAATTGCCGGATTGATGAACTCAACGGCAAGCTGATCATCGTTCAGACCTCGGACAACCTTCGCAAGATTCGCGAGTTGCTGAAGAACCTTCAGTAGACCGCGGCTGGTGGGTGCGAACTGGCAGTTCGCACTGGCGGCTCACAGCGCGAAGACGTCGTAGGCAACATGGGTACCCACGGCAATTCCAAAGCCGCGAAAGACATAGACCACACAGAAAAACAGACTGACGAGCGTCCGGATCGCGAAGCTCGACCCATCGAGACCCACTTCAGAAGTGTTGAAGAAGTCGTGATGCGCGGCGGCGAACAAGAGGCTTGTAACAACCGCGGCGGAAAGCGTGGCGGTCCCCCGGGGAATCCTGACGCGCATTAGTCCCGTCGCGATCCCCGAAAACAGGATCATCCGAAAGACCAGTTCTTCGTACAAACCGGCACCGCAAAATCCAACGATTTGCCCCCATACAATTCGTGGCGGGGTGCCGTCGGAGTCCGGCGCGACAATCGAAAGCAAGAAACGCGGCGAACCGGGATGCAACCAAAAATGCCACGCCGTGGCCGCGCAGACAACGATCAGTCCCAGTCCGATCGACTCCACCGCCATCCCGCCCAGAGTCGACGTCCGGAACACGAGCCGGTCCCGCCGTGCGCGGTGTCGCGCAAGGAGAACGAGCACCGTCAGGCAGGGGAGCAACAGTAGCGATCCCGCGCCGAATCCCAACAACAGCCAATGCGTCCACGAATCGACGCCGCTTCGCGCGGCGCTGTCCCCCGAAAGGATCACTCCCGACTCGTAGACCATTAGAAAGGGTACGACGAATGCCAGATTGACGATCGGCCGCAGCGTTTCCAGTTGATAGACCCGTCGGACGGTTCGTGGGCGATGGTCGCGCTGCTGGGGTTTGTCCATAAACGTGTCAAGCCCGCGGCAAAGGGCCCGCGGCAAAGGGCCGCGACAAAAGGCTCCTCGTGTGCGGGTCCGTGCGATTATAGGACTCGCGCCGGAGAATTCACAACGGAGATTTTTGCCGGGAGAGTTGTAGCGATTGTGGGCGAGGTTCACGATCGGGCAAAAATTGTCACTTCCCCTCCGCGCGATTCCGATAGCACTTATCGCACACGTTACTTTGTGTAACGACCAGTTGGCAAGGGAATGGCTTTGCCCAGGCGGATGGCCCGGGGTGCTGGTACTGGCGACGACATCCGACAATCACCTGGCACGGAGACCTTTATGCCCGCCCAACTCGTACGCCTTGTCAATCGCGATTCCAATGGCTCGATTCGCATTCGCGAATACGCGACGTTTGATGAATTGCAATCGGGATTCGAGCAAATCGGAATTGACGATTGCAGCACCGACCTGAACCTTCGCGCCTGTCCGGTCTTTCGCGGACTGGTGGGACCGATCCCCGACGGCAAGGCGATCGCGCGTTACGAGACGCCGGAAATTTTTGAAGTTCAGACGCGCGAATGGGCCAGCATTCGCACTCGCCGCCGTCGTCGCCGTCCGACGGAATCGGTCCCGCTGACGGCACCGGTCGTTTTCACGATCCCGACCGTTTCCTCCACGATGAACTCCGTGTGAAAAAAAGCCTCCGCGACTTCACCCAATCTGGTGAATTTCCGGATGGACGGCCCTCGCCGATTATCGCAACCGCCGGGCGAAAAGATTTTTGATACTTTACGAGCGCGCGCGAACCGTTCTCCGTCCGACGCCGTATAACTTCCGCCGGGACGCGCCGTGCAACCCGTCAGGCGACCTGTCAGTTCGCCTAACAAGCACATCCGGTTCAACGACGCCGGTGACGTGTGGGTTGTGCGGATCACGCGGTTGGAAAAACGATTTGTTTTTTTGACCGCGGCCAAAACGTGATCTATGTTCCATGGGCCTGAATTCCCATGATTTTGCCGCGCCTTTGCGGGAGCGGTCATTGCTCAGGCTCATCCCCCCAGTTGACGGTCACCGATTGCGTCCCCGCGGGAATCCTCTTCGCAGGCCCCGCCGTGGCTGACACTCCACTCGCGGTCGGATCGTCGTGCGAAACGGACTGATTCCATGAAGCCCAGTTTGCGGTTCCCCGGTTTGCCAGGATTCCCTGGCCGCGCGATCTTCGCGGTTCTCTTGGTCGTTACCCTTGTTCCCGCACCCGCGGTTGCGCAGGATGTCGCTTCCACCGCGGTCGAGACCGGGAATCCACCCGCCCGCCTGCTGTCGCTGATCGAAACCGGCAAGCAAATGGAGATCGAGGGCCGCTGGGCCGAGGCGCTCAACCATTATCAACAAGCCCTCAAGGTCGTCCCCGAGAATCCGCAAATCCTCACGCGACGGTCGATCGCGCGAATTCACTTTGACCTCACTCGCCGTTATTCCGACTCGACCTACGTGGAGTCCCTTACGCGGATGGGAGGCGCCAACGCGCTGAATCTGTACGCTGAAATCCTTCTCAAAATCCAGTCCTACTACGTCGACCAGCCCGATTGGGACAACATCCTCCGCCACGGCCTCGCGTGCATGGAAATCGCCCTGTCCGACGAACAGTTCGTCACGAACAATCTTCCCGGTGTCGATCGGCGTCGCATCCAGCCGGCGGTTGACCAGATGAATTCGGTTCTCGGCAAGTACACGGTTGGTTCCCGCCAGGACGCCTATGTCGTCGCCAGCAACGTCTGCCGCCTGATGCAGCGGGAACTCGGCTTGCCAGTTCAGACTTCCGTTTATGAATTCACGTGCGGCGCGATCATCGCGCTCGATCCCTGGTCGGCCTTTATGACCAGTAACCAGTACGGCGAAACGATGTCGCAAATCGAAGGTAACTTCGTCGGACTCGGCGTGGAGCTGAAGACGCATCCCGACAACCTTGAAATCGTCTCGGTCATCGCGGAAGGACCGGCGGGCCGCGCCGGGATCACTGGCGGCGACCGGATCGTCGAAGTCGACGGAACATCGGTGGAACAGCATGGCAGCGAGGTTGCGGCCGACGCGCTCCGCGGCCTCGAGGGGAGCGACGTCTCACTCGTCATCAAACACGCCAACGGCGAGCGCAAGCCATTTCGTCTGCGGCGCCGTCGCGTCGATATCCCCAGCGTCGAGGACATTCGCCTGATCGATCCGGCGGCCGGGATTGGCTACATCCGACTTTCCAGTTTCCAGAAGACAACGGTTCGCGAATTCGACGCCGCACTCTGGGAACTGCACGAACAGGGCATGAAGGCGCTGATTGTCGACGTGCGTGGAAATCCAGGCGGGCTGCTCAACGCGGCGGTCGATATCTCGGACCGCTTTCTCACCGACGGCGTCATTGTCTCGACGCGCGGACGCAATCCGCTGGAAGATTACGTCCATCGCGCCAAACCCGCCGGGACGTGGGGCGTTCCACTGGTCGTGCTCGTCGATGAAAACTCGGCCAGCGCCAGCGAGATTTTTGCGGCGGCGATGGGCGACCACCAGCGGGCGACGATCGTCGGCCATCAAAGCTACGGCAAGGGAAGCGTCCAGGGCATTTTTCCGATGAACGTCGGCGGCGGCGGCGTTCGCCTCACAACCGCCAAATTCTACTCGCCGACCGGAACAACAATTTCCCAGCGCGGCGTGACCCCTGGCGTCAACGTTCAGACGACCGCGCGAGCGGGCGAGTCACGGGGTGGCGACACCGACGATATCCTTCGCGTCGGCACCGAAATCGCGCGACGTCAGGTCTCCGCCGCCAGCCAGTAAACGACACTCGCAACCGCGGCTTCCAGCGCTTCAGCCTCAGTTGACAACGTCACCGCTCAAACAGGATTCGGCAAGAGGGCGATAGGGTAACCGTTTTTCCGGACGGGCGACGATAAGCTTCAACAACGCCGCTGGGCAAGGAACTCTTCCACGGGGACGGCAAAGAACTTGGCCAGGCGCAGGACGTTCGTTTTGCTGATGCCGCGCCGGCCATTGAGGATTTCGTTGATCGTCGTGCGCGGTACCCGGGAACCGCGGGCCAATTCCGCTTGCGTCAATTGCCGGGCCTGGATTAATCCAGCGAGCCGATCGCGGGGCGAAATTTCGGGAACCGCGTAGCCTTGCCGGACCTCGTACTGCTCGACAAGCGTCGCAAGCAGCTCCAGCAGATCGTCTTCGGCCCGGGTGCGCACCGTCTTGCGGATAAGACCATCGAGTTGCTTCAGCGTCCGCTGCCAGCCCCGCGCCGAGGATATCGGACGAGGAACAAATTCCTGGAGCAACATCTGGTAAGTGGTAGGCATGAGAATCTCTCCGTTATCTGCACAAGTCCTTCCACAAGCTGCAACAAACTGGCCCGGGTGAAGCGGGAGGAGGACGTTAGTTAGCGGCGCGTGCGGCGGTAGTACATCAGGCCGGTAAGAAAAAAACAACCCGCGGTGACGACGCCAAAGATCAATTGTGCCCAGCGCGGAAATATCGCCATCACCAGCGCCGTCGCGAATTCGATCGCCGCCGGGATGTAAAAGATTCCCGAGAGGATGCTTGCCTTGACGAGAAAGACCATGCCGGCAACCAGTCCGAGCAGCGGTGCAAGCTGCAACACGGGCAGGCCCAGATACGACTCCAGCGGAAACATGGCACCGATGCAGATGATGCTTCCAAGCCACAAGTGTGCGATTTGACGCTCGACAAACGTCACCGGACCCATCCGTCGCCTCAGCCACCAGAAGACCCCCGCCCACGTTCCAAAACCCGCCATCCACAACAGCCAGTACAACCAACGATTCTCGATCCCCGCCAGGTGCATCGCCTGCGTGCAAACGCACGCCGTCAACAACGCCAGCGAGTGCCACATCCAGAGAAGCCCCCAGTTCTCCATCACCGACGCATGATGCGTCTCCTTCATCAGATTCGCGATGAGGTGGCCGAGCCGTCCCCGTTGCGCCGATACCGGCCGATCGTGCAAGTACGATTCGAGATCATTGGCCAGGTGACCCGCCGAGCGATATCGAAGGTCTTGCGGCTTTTGCAAACAGCGCATCGCGATCATCTCCAGTTGCCGATCGACCTCGCGATTGAGCACGCGCGGTGTGATCGGGTCCTGTTCGAGAAGCATCAGCACCGTGTCGACTGGCGAAGCCCCCTGAAATGGCGGGCGACCCGTGAGCATGTGATAGAGCACCGCGCCGAGACTGTACACGTCGCTGGCGGGCGAAACCTGTCCGCGCTGGCCAGCCGCCTGTTCCGGTGCCATGTAGGCGGGCGTCCCCAGCACCGCACCGCTTCGCGTCAGCGTTTCGCCGGCCGCCATATCGCGGGCAAGTCCAAAATCCACGACGCACGGTTTGTTGTCTTTTCTGGCAAGAAGGATGTTCGACGGCTTGATGTCGCGATGAAGGAGACCGTGTCCGTGGGCAAAGTCGATCGCGCGAGACACCTCCATGAGAATTCGCGCGGCCTCGCGCGGCGGCAATGGGCCGTGCTCCAAACGCCGCGCGAGGGTCTCACCATCGATTAAATCCATACAAAACCACGCGATCCCCTCGTCCTCGCCGACGTCGATAATGCGAACGATATTGGGATGGCGAAGGCCCTGAACGGCCTGGGCCTCGGCGCGAAATCGCTTGAGATTCGTCACCGGCGACAGTTCGCCCTGCAACATCATCTTGAGCGCGACGGTTTCGCCCGATTCGCGGTGCCGCGCGCGGTAGACGACCCCCATTCCGCCGCGGCCCAATTCCTCCTCCAACACCCACGGACCGCATGCCGCGGGCGGCTCGCCTGAAAACGTCGACCGGTTTCGTCGAAGCGGACGTTCATCACTGGCGGAGTGGCGAAGCGACCCCGCCGAGCGCGTCACCATCAGAGTTCCCCAGAACTCGCGCAGCTCTTCATGAAATTCCGGGAACTCGGTGCACGCTCCATCGAGTTCGACCACTTCGCCCCCCGACATCCGGTCGAGCAACAACGACACGGCGAGCGCCAGCCGCTCCTCCCGCGGCCCGCTCGGCGCTATGAACAACGCATCGGACGACGCATCGGATGGTGGAATATCCGATGAATCAAACGGAACATTGGGTGGCGCATCCGATGACGGGTTATTGGCCGGTGGATCGGGAATTTCATTCAATGTTCGTCACCCCGCTTCAGTCCTTGCCCGCAACGTGCGATCCAGAAGTTGATGTCAGGAAGGTTCGTTCCAGGTCCGCTTCATCGCCTTGATCTCTTCCTCGTCGAGGATTTCGCCGATTCGTTCATTTGTCAGATCGATGGTGCCTGGTTCGGACGACGGAAACAATGGAAACTCGACGCGCTTCGGATTCTTCGCGACCCGAATCACCGGAGCCAGTCGATAGTTCACGGTTACAACCGCCCCTTCCGGGGAAAGAACAAAAATTGTCGTAGTCGCAGATGCTGGAACATGCGGACCCGAATCTGGTTATATCGCGACGTCTTCAACCGTTCCGCCTTCGGGTGCCAAGATCTCTTCCGGGGGCTCGAGATAAATCTCGATCGCCTCGCGGATGTTTTCGCGCGCCTCTTCCAGCGTATCCCCTTCGGAGATGCAGCCAGGCAATGACGGAACGTACACGGTGTACCCGCCTTCGTCAGACGGTTCAAAGACAACTTTCAATTGCATGTGGAGCCACTCCCAAACCAAGGCGACCCCATCCAACCACAAAGGCTTCAATGGGGCCGCGACTTTTCAGTCGCGGAAAGAATCAACGAGCATCCATTCTACAACGCATCCAGAAAGTCTTCGACCGGGATTTCGGCCTGTTTGAGAATCTGACGCAACGTGGATGTAGTTGGATTTCCTGTGTGGATCCGCCAAGTTCCAGTTTTGCACTTTTCCTTGGAGTGCGGGGACTTGGCACCGCTTTGGATTCGCGAAGGCAGGAAATTATTGGCGGCAACGCCCCATCGCAGAATTTGTCTCAATGCATCACGTTTTCCGAAACCAATCCAAAGCTCCGCCAGGCCGGAGCACTCCAAATTTGCAAAACTGATCCTAAGCTAATAATGGGGCCGCGGACGTTTACCCGCGGAAAGTTTTCTGGCCTGTTCAGCCACTCTCAAAGAAAACACGCTTCAATGGGGCCGCGACTACTCAATCGTGGAAAGTCTGCAACGCTAATCGTCTCCTTCCGGGAACCGAATGTTGCCCGGTCTGGCGTCGAAATAGTGAATCCCGTACGTACGAAGCCAGCTCAGGATCGACTGCACTGTGGGCCATTTTTCGCCAAACAGTTCGGCGGTTTCGGCGTTCCAGTCGGAAATGGCTTCCGCCGGATAATCGGGCGCACGATCGACGTAGGATTTGGCGAAATCCAACACGCATGGAGGGAACACGATTGTCATTTCGACCACTTGTAAAGTATCATGGTGGCCAATCGACGTGGGTACGGCGAAGCCTTCGATTTCGGCTACTTCCTGATCGCGAAGCCTCAAATAAGCGTCGCGTTCTCGGCTGTACGAATCGGACCGTTCAAGAACTTTGACCGCCGTGTTGCGGCTCGATTCCCAGACGGCTCCATCGTTGCCGTCGCCGAGAAAACGCAGCAACAAAATTCCTTACTCGGCGGCGTAAGCTTCGGCCTGCGGTTGGAGTTGATCGCGAAGTCCCGACATCAATGTTTTTCCTTGAAAAACTGGCAATTCATGAACGATAGCAACGGATACTCATCCACAATACACGGCTGGCTGGAGGCAAACGGCCACCGCTTCGCGTTGAGCCAGGTCGGTCCCGACTACTGCGTCGTTCGCCACAGCATAGCGACCCCTCCCACCGATGCAGAGTTAGTCATCGAAATCGATGGCAACCACCGCCGCCAACGCGTGTTTCTGCCAGCCGGCATTTCGGCTTCCTCCACACTGGTCAAATTCGCCGACCAGTATAGGTTGACACGTCCGAGCGATTATGGGTCTGAACGAAGATGAGTCGCCTTTTCCCCGGCAGGAGCAACTGCTGGCCCGACTCCTTGCCGGGATTCGGATGTCACTCGATATTTCGACGGGCTTGGGGAAAACCAGCGTCATGGCGGCGTAGTTGATGGCCGGATTTCATGGAGCTTTGCTACCACGAAGGCTTGTATACGTTGTAGATCGACGCGCGGTCGTGGATCAGGCGACTCGTGAAGACACGGATGACCAAACCGGCACGGGATCTAATCGACCGCGGTTTCAGCCAATTCGACATGCGATGTCAGCCGCGCGCCGAGCACATCGAGAATCCGCGCGGCCCGCTGCACGGTCAGCCCGTGGTACTCGTTGCGTTCGTCGCGCGAGACTTGCGATTCGTGAACGCCCAGGTTTTCCGCCAATTCGCGCTGCGACATGCCCCGCGCGATCCGCAGTCCAATCAACAACCGGCCCAGTCCATGCAGGTTTTGAATCTCCGAGAATTGCCCGCGACACAACCGTTCGTAGCTTTCCACTTCTTCGACAAGCTGCATGTGGAACGACCACATCGGGTCGGTAACACGTTTGATTTCCGAATCCGACTTTCCCTGCCCATGGAGCCGCTGCGACAGGGCCTCAAGCCGTCCTCGCTCATCGGAAAGCCGCTTTGCGGCTTCTTGTTTTTCAGATTCGTTGCGGAACATGTTTCGATCAGGCCGTGACTCGTTGGTCGCGACCGAAAATAACTTCCGCATTGCGTTAACGGATCGGGCCTGTTCACGGTCATTATCGTACATTTGTGGCAGGCTTTTCTTATGGCAGGCGGTTCCAGTTTCACGACCCCCCGCGAGTTTATCTCGTGGGTGAATAAGGTTGATTGGCTAACGTCCCTTATGTCGAAGGCTCGACATGGGAGACGACGGTCATCCCAAGTGCCTCGGCGTAGCGTTGGAGTGTCAGCATGGTTGGGTTTGCGGATTGATCGTGTTCCAGTCGCGACAGAGCACTTCGTTTGAGCCCGCTGCGCGCCTCGACATCCGCCAGCGTGAGCCCCAGTTGCTCTCGCCGGGCTTTCAGTACTGCGATCGTGTTTCGCGTATCCCGTCGCATCGCCTCCCATGCATGCTTGCGCACCCGCCCCTCGGCAATGATTGCATCCTTTTTCGCCTCAATTTCCTCGCGCGAATCGTCAAGGCGTTTCTGCTCTCCGGCATTCAATTCGCGCCGCACACGCTGGCTGGTTGGTTTGCTATTCATCGTCGGGCCACGTTTGGTGGAGCGTGGAAGGAACTTCTATGAGGCCGCATTCTTTTGAATGCGGAACGACTTCTGTCACGGCAATTTTTTTGAATTTGGTTGTTTGTTATCAGTCCACTTCGTAAGCCGTTACCGGAATAACTTGATCGCTGTCAATATATTCGAAGACGCAAGCCAGAAATTTCCCCGTTGAAGTTGGGCCAAACACGATCGGTCTGCCCGACGAACGACTCGTCCTGACCTCGACCGAATTCAACACAACTTCCTCGAATTCCTCAGGCGTTACCTCATGCCGAGCGATGTATTCGACGATTTCGTCATTCCAAACAAACAATACGTGCGGCATGGCATTCACATATATGTTAACATCCGGGTCGGTTCAAGTCCAGTTCAATGAGGTCCGCGATTGGCGGGGCCGATCGCGGAAAAGGACGCCAACTTCCAGCGATTCCCTGCGGGAAGTTTCGCTTCAATGAGGGATGTTGCCATCTCGCGTCTGCGTTGATATTATAGGGATTCAAGAGTCCTGTCAACCCTGCGGGATGTTTCTAAAGGTTTTTGAACTCTTTATGGCCCGGTAGCCGTTTACATGGCTGGAGGAGGAAAAATGACACGAATTCCTGACGAATCAAACATGGAACGACAGCTATTCAAGGCAAAAAGGTTAGTTGAGCGGATGCCCGGAGGCGAGGACCTGTTCCAAATCGTGTGCTTGAAACTTGTTGCCAAAAGCGACGACATTGACTGGTCCAATAACCAAATCCCATTAATTTGTACCGCTGCCAGGAACGCATCAATCGACATGAACCGAATGAGCAAGGTCCGCGATTCGTTTTGGAAGCAATCGGAACTGCTGAGTCCCTTAACCGAGCATGTGCGAGAACTTCCTGGGCCGCGGATACTTCGAAACGAGGCGCGGAAAGTCGTCCGTCGAAATGTCGATTTGCTCGATGAGCCCTACCGCAGCGCGATCGTCGCCCATTTCTTCGAACATAAGTCACCTTCCGAAATTGCCCGATCATGGAATGTGCCCGTCCAGACCATTAAGACCCGGCTCAGGCGAGCAAAAGAGCTGCTCCGCGTTGGCGAGTTGCGGGACTATGTCGTTGAGGACTAGTGCGCTCACATTAAAAAGCGGGCAAGAGCCCGCTCCAATTCACGAGATTATACAGCACAATCAAACGAGGAAATACAAGCCATGGACAAAAACGCCCTGCTCGACTGCTGGACAATGTTTCAACGTGAGCACGAAGACGTCTCGGTTGACCGCATGGTCTGTGACCCGACATTGCGCGACGCATTCGTCGAGTCCGCAGTCAGCGGCGTTGCCGACGCAACCGAAGAACAAATCCTTTGGGTTCTCATGGGACTCCGTAAAGCAAGACATCTTCCAAAAAAATCCGGTAATCTCAAGCCAGAGTAGCCAAACGTGTCACGAGGATGCAATAAGCCGCGTTCATTCAAAGGCTGGAATTCGGGAGTGGTAATGCAGATTTTAAATGAGGCTCTGGGTTTGAAAGAGGGCGAAACCCCGTTTCCGTGGCAAATGGCGTTGCTGGAGAAGCTGGAAGCCGGGTTGGAGAGTCGTTTTTCGCTGGATATCCCGACGGGACTGGGCAAAACAAGTGTGATGGCAGCTTGGCTAGTGGCCAAGGCCCATGGCGCGGACCTGCCACGGCGTTTGGTTTATGTCGTGGATCGCCGCGCGGTGGTTGACCAGGCCACTCGCGAGGCGGAGCGGTTGAAAAATTGGATCGATGCAAATGTGGATGCCAAACAGGCGCTGGGTATTGAAAACGGACAACAGTTCGCGATCTCAACGCTGCGTGGACAATTCGCGGACAATAGACAGTGGCTCAGTGATCCCTGCTTGCCCGCAATTGTGGTTGGCACGGTCGACATGATCGGGTCGCGTCTGTTGTTCGAAGGCTATGGCGTTTCGCGGAAAATGCGACCCTATCATGCGGGGTTTTTGGGTGCCGACACGATGTTCGTACTTGACGAAGCACACCTGGTTCCGCCGTTCGAGGCATTGTTGAGCCGTATTGTGGAGTCCGAGAGTGAGTTGCATGGAAACGCGACTGCAAATGCGTCGGTGCCACGCAATATACTGCTTTCGTTGTCGGCCACGGGACGCAGCACGGCGAAAAGCGTATTGCAGATCACGGACAAAGACCTGGACCATCAAGTCGCCGGGCAACGATTGCGGGCGGTGAAGCGTATGCAGTTGGTTGAGCCGGAAAACGATGACGCAGACTTCGTTGATCGGTTGGCCGCCGAGGCCTGGGAACTTGCCGAACAGGGCATTGCCAACAGGCGAATCATCGTCTTTTGTAACAGTCGCAGCGATGCGTTAAAGGTCGAGCAGGCCGTTGTAGAACGGGCAAAAGGAGACAGGAAGCAGGAAATACCGTCCCGGGCCATCGATTGTCAACTGTTCGTCGGTGCGCGTCGTGTTCGGGAGCGGCAAGAGGTCGAGCACTGGCTGGAGCAACATGGTTTTCTTGCCGGGGCGAAAACGGCGATTGAGAATCCGGCGTTTGTTTTCGCGACAAGTGCCGGTGAAGTGGGCGTTGATCTCGATGCCGAACACATGGTCAGTGATTTGACAGCTTTTGAGCGGATGGTCCAGCGGGTTGGTCGAGTCAATCGCAGAGGCAATGGCATGGCTGAAATTCGTGTTTTGCTGCAACGCGACAAGCCAAACGACAAAGAACTGGCGGAATTGGAAAAAGCACGTGCAAAACAGCCGCGTCACCGAAATGCAAAGGATCATCAATTGGTTCGCCAGTTCGATCTGTCAGCCGCGTACCGCGCTGCACTGGAAGCATTGCCGAAACTCGAAGGCGAAGCTGGTCGTGATGTCAGCCCCAACGCATTGCGGCAACTGAAGATCAATGCCGAAAATGATAAGAAGCTGTCTGGCCTGTTAAAAGCGGCGACGACTCCTGCGCCACTTCGGCCGGAACTGACTCGACCGATTCTCGACGCGTGGTCGATGACTTCGCTGGACAAGCACTCTGCCCGGCCGTTTGTAGCGCCCTGGCTTCGCGGATGGGTCGACGACGAACCGCAAACAACGGTCGCATGGCGCAAGTATCTGCCAACCGCTTCGCCGCGTTGCACTGATAAACAGATTGCCGAGTTCTTTGAGGCTGCCCCGATTCATCTTACTGAAAGGCTGGAAACGGCAAGCAGCGATGTTTTCGCCTGGTTGCTGAAACGCGTTGAAAATATCACCAAATTGAAGAAATCTCCGAAGAAAACTGACCCGAAGAAAATTGCCCTTCTGCCGCGCGACAATGAAGTTGTTGCGATCGTGCTTGATCGCAGCGGCGAAGTTGAGCGGAGAATGTCGATGGGCGATTTGCAATTTGGAAACGATAAACAGGGGAAGAAGAACTTCGCACGAAAAATTGAACATTGCACGTTGGTCGTCGACGCGCGGTTGGGCGGATTGAGCAGTGGGCTGCTGTATGACAAAGCCGATGAGACTCTTTCCGCGGTTGCAGCCGACGCTGTGGAGCCGCATGAGTGGATTGCCTCCACGGATGAACGTGTCGATCCGATTCCGCCATTTCGCATCCTCGACTGGTCCGCCGGTGAACTGGAAGAGCGGATGCAAACGCGGAAAACGCAGTCGGATTGGAAAACGCTTCGCACGTTTCCGATTCAAACTGAGAATGAAGATGAACCATCGCGATATCTGGTCCTGCAGAAGCATCGCAAAGCCGTCACCAGCGAAGAGAGTCGTTCGACGACTGGACTGCGCAGCCTGGAGAATCATTTGGCCGACGTGGAAAAAGAGGTCGAGCGCATGGCACGGCAGCTTGGGCTGTCAGCCGAGTTGGCTCTCGTGATGAAAATCGCGGCGCGGAATCATGACCATGGCAAGAATTGCCAGCGGTGGCAAAATGCTTTTAATGCTCCCGAGACGGGGCGACCGTACGCGAAAACGCGGGGGCCTTTTTTCAATAGTCTGCTCGACGGGTATCGCCATGAATTCGGTTCGATCCCTTCGATTCAGCGCGACGCTGAATTCGCGAGCCTGAGCGATGGGCTGAAGGAACTAACGCGGCACCTGGTCGCCGCGCATCATGGTTTCGCGCGGCCGGTAATCCGCACGGACTCATGCGATGACGCGCCCCCCTCGGTACTTGCCGATCGAGCGCGCGACGTTGCGCTGCGGTTTGCGCGATTGCAGAAGATGTGGGGGCCGTGGGGGCTGGCGTGGCTGGAGTCGATTTTGCGAGCCGCCGATCACCGCGCCTCGGCGTTGGTGGACGATGAATCGCCAAGTCCGCGAATGTTTGATGGGAAAGAGGGGTCCGTGCATGGCTGAGAAAACGATTCCTGTCGATTTGCTCAATCCCGGTCAGGTTTTTGCGTGCCTTGGATTCCTGGAAGCAGCGGATATTTTGCTCGGCGAAGCTCGTGGTGGTTTCGACTGGCGCGACGAAGCAGAAATCCTTTTTCGCTTGGACACAGACTCACCGCGCAACCCGTTTGAAAGCGTGTTGCAATTCCTTGGCGAAGCCGAGGTGGTATCGCGTAGCGCGAGCGAACTCGGCTTGGACACTTCTGGCTGGAAGGTCGAGACCCGGCAATACGACAGCGATGAACCGTTTCCATTTCCGCCTCCGGCTAGCCCCGCGACGTTGACGGCAGTGCTGAGCGTTAATAAAACGGAAAGCGAGTTTGCTGGAAAGACCATTGAGATAAATCATTGGGGTGACGGCCGCCGCGAAACCGGGCGGGACAACGTGAAGTTCTGGGCTGGTGCGGGTGGATATCCGGGAGCTGCGCTTGCCCGCGATTCACTGCAACTGCTGCGCAATATCCTTAACGACCCGGCTGCCGATCCCGCTGCCGATCCTTTTAACGTTTCGGCTGAGCAAAGCAGCAGCTTTCGGCTGGATTGGCGACGCGACTATATCCCGATCGACATCGGGTTTTCGTTGAACGCCCATGCTGGCCCACGCTTCAAAACCGTCGGCTTTCCATTCGTGGAGATGTTGGCGGCTATAGGCCTGACGAACGCGCGGCCGGAATATCTCGAGAAACTTCAGTATCGCTACGGCGTCCTGGGTACGGGACGCGACGGTGAACTGTTTGAACCATTCTTCCTGCGAACGTCGCTGGGAGCATTTGAATTGCCATTTCCGCAACGAACCTTTCTTATGAATCTCGGTTGGCCCGGGAAAGCAGGTCAGGCTCGCTGTATCACCACTGTTTATGAGGAAACCAATTGATGAGTAGTACCGAAAAATTAACCTCCGATTTGCTCGATTCATGGGCGTCCGATCTCTCCGGCCCCGTCGCGCTCAGCTTGAAACAACGCCTGTTGTCCGTGGAGGGCGATGACGGCGAGGACCAAATCGTCTATCCGCCGACCTATGCTGATGTGGGTTACAACATCGATATTCTGGCGGATGGAACGAAGGTCGCGCTCATCGACAGTGTCGGATCGCAGGCGAATCGTTTGGAGCCTGCGTTCAAACCGGATTCGGGCCACCCGCTCGCTGATTTCGTTCCACAGATTGAAATCGTGCTTCGCACCGAAGCGTGCGGACAATGTGACACCTGCAAATCGTCGAAAACTCCCAATGCGGACAAATGTGAAAAGCCGTGGAAGGAAAAACGATCTTTGCTCGACCTGGCACATCGTGCCGCTGACGCGGTGGTACAGTCATCGCCGACGCTTCTTCCGAAAGTGCAGGCTGCGTTCGAGCAAATGCGAAAGACGGGAAACGCAATGCCGCTGGCAACGATCGCGCCCACATCGCTGGTCTTTGGGTGCTGGGACTCGCGGGGCGGGTCTGGTGAGAAACGGCCCCGTTTGGTGAGGAGCATTATTCGTGCCTGGGATGTCGATACACTTCACTCGTCAGCGCAGTTTAACTCGATTTACAAGGCTCTGGACGAAGAACAGCAGAATGAACTCAAGGATGCGGCCAAGAAGAAAAAAGTAAAACTGTCAAACTCTGGCTTCGCTGATGCACCGGCGGTCAAATACAAAGATGGGCGAAGAGTTCTGGGCGGTATTGTCGTTCGCGGAACGATCGAACGTCACGTCACCATCAACCTGGTCGCGCTGCGCGGCATTGTGGGCTTGAATGATGTCGAAACAGCCGTACTGCGAAAATACCTGCTCGCCTTGTCGCTGCTGACTGCAACCACGGACATCGACATGTTCCTCCGCGAGGGTTGCAACTTGCGTATCGCCGATGCTGAAGACAATTGGATGATCGTGCCGCGACGTGGCGAGAAATTGCCGGTGGACTTGAGCACCGAAAAGGCTCACGATGTACTCATTAAGTACGCCGAGGATGCCTACAAGCCGTTTGAAGCAGCCTGGGGAACAGTCGATTTGGAGCGCGAGCACAACTTCGATCTGAAAGCGGCGAAGGACCTGTTGGGCAAGACAACCGAGGAGGAACCGGCGCAACCATGAGCAGTTCGCTTGTAATTTCGGTCCGGCTTCATGAGGGGTGGTATCACGGTGCGGGTTCAATACCATCGCCCGCGCGTGTGTTTCAATCCCTGATTGCAGGTAAGGGATTGTCGGGTCCATTGCCTGATGAAACGGTCTCCGCACTACAGTGGCTGGAACAACAGCCGCCTCCCGTTGTCGCGGCCCCAATGACAAAGGGCGGACAACAAGTCGCGACTTATGTTCCCAACAATGATCTCGATGCCAAACAGGGCGACCCGCGTCGAATCGGCGAGATTCGCACAAGGAAGCCCATCCGGCCGCTCACCTTCGACGTCGAAGTTCCCTTTCTCTATTGCTGGAAAATTGATGAACAGGAAGCAGACAAATCATCGATTCGACATGTCCGTGAACTTGCCAATGGAATTTTTCAGCTTGGGCGAACCGTGGATGCCGCGTGGGCCTGGTCCGAAGTAGTCAACGAAGAAGAACTCGGGGAGAAACTCCAGTTGCATCGCGGGCCAGTGTTTCATCCGTCAACCGGACACGGTGGCGTCGAGTGTCCGACGCCGGGTTCCCTGGCGAGTCTTGTGCGGCGACACGGTGACATGTCACGTCGCTACGCGATCACCAGTGACGCCAAAGGCCAAACTTTTCGACAGAGGGCTAAACCTAAATGGCGAATGGTGTCGTATGATAGCGCGGTCACGCGCGACTGTTTTGATCTTTTGGATCGCGCCACATCGACGTTGGTCTCGTGGCCGCCGACGAAGACTGTCGCGCTGACCAAGGCGATTCGCGATGAAGCAGCACGACGACTCGTGGAGGCGATTCCCGCACGCGAAGCAGAAATTCAGCGTGCGTTGATCGGCCAGAACCCCAACGGGGAACACGCTGGCCCGGCATCGACTCGCGTGCGAATCGTCCCGCTCCCTTCGATCGGACACGATCATGCCGACCAGCAGATTCGCCGGGTTCTAATCGAAATCCCCAGCACTTGCCCTGTCCCTGCCAAGGATGTTCTTTGGGCGTTTTCAGGTCAGAGCGTTTTGTTGAACGGTTGCACTATCGACCTGGCTCGCGCGCAATCAAATCGGCAATTCGAATACTACGGCATCCACGCAGGAACTTCGCGAACCTGGCAATCCGTCACACCGGTCGCACTGACAACGGCGGCCCGCCGCCGCATCGAGCCAAACCTGCATAAACGAACCGCCGAGGAGACGAAAGGGGCTGCCGAACGACGCCTTGAGCAGGAACGCGCTACAGCGGCAATGTATCATGCTCTGCGACATGCGGGAACTAAAACCGAGTTGACCGGTGTGCGTCTGCAACGTGAACCATTTACAGAGCGAGGGCAAAAAACAGACGAATTCGCGACGGATCAACGGTTCAACCGCCATGTCCTTTGGCATGCGGAGGTTGAATTCGATCGAGCCGTTTCGGGGCCAATCGTAATTGGTGATGGGCGTTTTCTCGGACTTGGTTTATTCCGACCGATCGAGCGTTCGCTCGGCGTCTTCGCATTTTCCATTGAATCCGGACTGTCCAAACACCCAGATGCGCTGCGCCTTGCAAAGTCGCTTCGCCGTGCGGTCATGGCGCGCGTTCGTGACGTGCTTTATCCACGGCATCTGCCCACATACTTCAGCGGGCACACAAAAAACAGCTCACCAGCCGATTCGATGGCCAACCCTCATTTGACCTTCGTCTTTGATTCCGACCGAAGTCGATTGCTCGTATTGCAACCCGAACTCTTCGGGCACACTAATCGTGAATCTGCCAGGCACACAAGGACTCTGCAAACTGCCCTGCAGGGCTTTCAGAACTTGCTTGCGGGCAGCGATGGAAACCTTGCCCTTCGGCAAGTTGACGTCGATCTGGCCGGCGACCCCCTATTCGGTCGGTCGTCTTGCTGGGAATCGGTCACGCCCTATCAAGTCAACCGCCACTTGAAAAAAACGACAGCGGAGGACTCGATAATGGCGGACGTGATCTCGGAATGTCGGCGAAGAGACTTGCCTCAGCCAAAAGTTGCCGTTTTGGCATGGGCCGCCAGTTCAAGTGGACTTCACGGTACGATGCGATTGGAGTTCCCACGACCAATCGCTGGCCCTGTGATTCTGGGCAAGACGCGGCATCATGGTGGCGGTGTTTTCAGGTTTTTGAATACGGAGGAATCACAGAATGGCTGAACCGAAGCAACTGACGATGGGAGTAGATTGCAGGTCGCCGGATTGGCGGGAGGAGGAGACTCGGGTGGCCGTGCTCGAGGCGACGGTCGAACACTATCTGCCGGAGTTTGCGAAGGCGGTCGGGAAATTGCAGCCCAAATCGGATGGCGAAACGGGTAATGTCCTGATGCTGCATCAAGACGCTTTTGCCGCCGGCTATGACGACGATGAGTACACTCTGCTGGGCATGGCGCTCAAGTATGCCGGCTTGCGCGGCGTCGCGGTCCAGTTCATGGGCACGAATCACGAGACGTTTTGAGTGGGTTCACTCTTGCATCTTGCAGGGTAAGGCATAAAAACTGGGGAAGTTCCAGGTGCGCAAACGGTGCTGCCGACGCAAGTCGTGATGCGGTTGCGATCCAGGAACGGAACTTGGTGGGCGAACCGGATCGATGCTTGTCGGAAGGATGATGCTTGCGATGTTCAAGCTGACACACGATCATTGATCATTCCAGGTAAAATACGACGGATCGGCGGAGGCGTGTTTCGGCCGTTGATACCAATGCCCAATAACGAATTACGAACCAAATCGCGGAAACACGGACCAGGGAATTGACATTAAACCAATCCACATCCAATGGCTGCATGCACTCCATACGGACGAAGTCGACGAGGCGATGGAGGAAGCGTGTGTGGATTGCCATGACGAAGCTGAACAGTGTTCGGCGCTCGTGGAGATGGCGGGGCAGGAATTGACATTTCCGTTTCCGGCCACAGTCATGGGAGAAGCCGTTGAAGTGGTCGATACGGCTTCGTCCAAATACGATCCGCTGGGGATGGATTTAGTGGTGGCTCGTGCAGGCAAACAGTATGCCATCGCCGCTCATTCCGTCGAACTGATCCAACCGTTGCCAGGCGGGCATCTGTATCTCGCGGCACTGCGACAATGAAAATCGAAACAGTGAGAACTGCGTCGGTTCCCTGTGACGGCGTGTAAAGTGTCTGTGCTCTGTGATCTTGCGCGCGATGCCCCCCAGCGAGATCGGCGGCGACGAGTTGCCAGGTCTGAGATGATTGACTTTGAACGAGACCGTTACAGCGACCCTGAGTGTATCGACGCATTTCGCGAGTTGTTTTCGCTGGGACTTGCCGGCGCGGATGTGATCGCCGAGATCGCGCCCAAGGGCCGGGATCGATCGCCGCTGGTCGCGGCCGTGTTGTTCAGGAACGTAATTCAAGGTCCGGTCATTCTCGGAAAGACCCGACATATCGGCGGTGGCGTTTTCTCGGCCAATTGATCTTTGACCATTGAAAATCAGGCTTTTTTTGGCGGGTTGTGCTTCTCAAGCAGTTTGCCGGACAATGAACACAACACGGCTGCTCTTTGGCAATTCGGATTTTGACATGCGCCAACGATCGGGCGGGTGACCGGAAATGCGCGGCCGGCTGGAGCGATTTCCTTCAGCCGGTCGCGCCGGTCGCCCCATCCCCCGGTGTCTCCTCTCGACGTCGAGCCGCCAGACGCCCCCCTTTTTATGACGCGTGCCCGGTAATTTCGTTGTATTCCTGTCTCGGTCCATCTATTCTGGAATTTCCAACAGGATCAAACGCAGGATCATAAAAAGGGACTTTGCCGTACACGGATGGCTGCTTCCGCACGAACCGGAGACGCGCCATGCGACATACCTTCATCGTCTGCTACGACATCTGTGACGACAAACGGCTGAGAAAGGTCTTCAGAACCGTCCGCGACTGGGGCGACCATCTTCAGTACAGCGTCTTCGAGTGCCAGTTGACCGCCGCCGACCGAATCGAACTTCGCGAGAAACTCGCACACATTATCAATCACAAGGTCGATCAGGTCCTCTTCATCAATCTCGGACCCGCCCACGGACGGGGCGACCGCGTCATCGAGGCACTCGGCAAGCCCTACAGCCCCGTCGATGGACCCTGCATGGTGGTTTGAAGTTCCTGGTTTTCAGTGTTCAGTGTTCAGATTGCCGATTGCAGATTGCCGATTCAATTCTCCATTTCCAATCTCAATTCTCAACTCGCAAATTGCACAGAATGCCTTTTCTGCGAAATCGGCGCAATCTGCGGACCGTTGTTTCGTTTTCCGCTTTCCCTGGTCCCCGTTTCCGTGATCCTCTGCCTGCGAAATCCGCGCAATCTGCGGACCGTTGTTTCGTTTTCCGCTTTCCCCTGTTCCCTGTTTCCGTAAACCTCTGCCTGCGAAATCGGCGCAATCTGCGGACCGTTGTTTCGTTTTCCGCTTTCCCTGTTCCCCGTTTCCGTGATCCTCTGCCTGCGAAATCCGCGGACCACCTCGTGCCATGAGTCACCACGATTCCACCAGCAATGAAGACTATCTGCCAGCGCGGATGCTCAACGAATTCGTCTATTGTCCCCGGCTCTTTTACCTGGAACACGTCGAAGGGCTGTTCGCGCACAACGCCGATACGGTTGAAGGCGCTGCCCGCCACCGCCGCGTTGATCGCAAGGCCGATGAATTGCCAACCGCCGCCGACGCCGCGAAACGCGACGAAATTCACGCCCGCAGCGTGACGCTGTCGAGCGACCAGTACGGTGTCATTGCGAAACTCGACCTGATCGAGGCGGAGGGAAACGTCGCGACGCCCGTCGACTACAAGCGCGGTTCGCCGAAGAAACTTGAGGACGGCTCGCTCGGCGCGTGGGACCCGGAACGTGTCCAGATATGTGTCCAGGCGCTGGTGCTTCGCGAAAACGGTTACCAGTGCTACGAAGGCGTGATCTTTTTTTGGGAAACGCGACAACGTGTCCGCATTGCCATCGACGACGAACTCGTCGCCGAAACGCGGCGCTATATCGAATTGGCTCGCCGGACCATGGAGAGCCATCAAATGCCCCCGCCGCTGGTCAACAGTCCCAAGTGCCCGCGCTGCTCGCTGGTAACGATTTGTCTGCCCGACGAGACAACTTGCTGCACACTCCGCGCGGCCGGGAGTGGTGACGAACCTGTGGTCCAGCCCCTGTTGTTTGATATGGGTCCCCGCTTCTCGGCGGGTAACCCGTTTTCAGCCGAGGCGCCCCCTGCCAGGCTGCGTCAACTGGTAACGCCCCGCGACGAGCGCCGTCCGCTGTACCTGAATACCCAGGGCTTCTCGGTGGGCATCAGCAGCCAGGTCCTGCAGGTCAAGGAAAAATACAAGGTCGTGCAAAAAGTCCGCTTGCACGACGTCAGCCATGTGAACCTCTTCGGCAACGTTCAGGTTTCGACCCAGGCCGTCCAGGCATTGCTGGCAGCCGAAATTCCCCTGGTTTATTTCAGCTACGGAGGCTGGTTTCGCGGGATCACCCAGCCGGTGGGACTGAAGAACATCATGTGGCGGCGCGAGCAGTTCCGGATGGCCGATTCGCCGGAGTTCTGTTTGCGCCTGGCGCGGCAACTGGTCGTCGGCAAGGTCCGCAACCAGCGCACGATGCTCATGCGCAACCACGTCGAGCCGCCGCGCCAGGCACTCCAGTTCCTCAAGGCGATGATCTGGGAAGTCGAACGCGCCAGCGGCATCGATACCTTGCTCGGACTGGAAGGCATGGCGGCGCGAGTCTACTTCGAGAATTTTCCGGGAATGATCAAGGTCGGCGGCTCCGGCGAAGCGATCGATCCCGACGGTCTTCCCGACGGCCCGCTGGACGACCACGACGCGGAATTTTCTGTACCGACCGAACCCCGGGAACCGACGCTCCAGTCCAACGGCAACCCGGCTGGCAAGAACCAGGAGTCCGCCGAGGTCAGGGGATCGCCCGATGTGTCTTCAAATGGGGTGATCGGTCGCGGCAAGTTTTCGTTTGACTTCGAGCGCCGCAATCGACGCCCTCCGCGCGATCCCGTCAATGCGCTGTTGTCGCTTGGTTACAGTCTGCTGAGCAAGGACCTGACGATAGCCTGCGCGGCGGTCGGACTGGACCCCTTCCTCGGTTACTATCACCAGCTCCGTTTTGGCCGCCCGGCGTTGGCGCTCGACCTGATGGAGCCGTTTCGACCATTGATCGTCGACTCGGCCGTGCTCAGCTCGATCAATCAGCGAATGGTCACGGAGACCGACTTTATCGCGGCGGGCGACGCGGTAGCGCTGACGCAAGCGGGTCGAAAATCGTTTTTTCAGGCGTATGAACAGCGGATGGACCAGCTTGTGACTCACCCGTTGTTTGGTTATCGTGTCAGTTACCGTCGGCTGCTGGAAATCCAGACTCGCTTGCTGGCGCGGGTCTTGCTGGGCGAGCTTTGGCATTACCCGGTTTTTTTGACGCGTTAGCGGATCGAGCAGCGAGGCAGTGCGGAAATGCCCGTCACCGCTCGCGAATTGGAAAAGCCCGGCAATTTGCGGGTTATTCCGATGACGAAAGGAGAAACAATGACTTCAATTGGCAAATCGACAGGCTTGCAATCGGACGTATTCGCAACCTCCCCGTCAACTCGTGCCCGGGCAACGAGTTACGGCGACGGGCTTTCCGCGTCATCCGTGACGCGGCCTCATTGAAGCCAAGCACCGATAAACGACAGTGACAGCGTGCTTGCACTTTCCGCGTCATCCGTGACGCGGCCTCATTGAAGCTGGACCCCGTTGCCCAACGACAGGCTCACTTGCTTGCTTTCCGCGTCATCCGTGACGCGGCCTCATTGAAGCACAATCAGGTCCCAGTATTGTTCACGTAATGCCGGTCTTTCCGCGTCATCCGTGACGCGGCCTCATTGAAGCCATGTCGACGTTGACCGCGCTGTAGACGTCGCACTCGCTTTCCGCGTCATCCGTGACGCGGCCTCATTGAAGCTGGATCTGCCAGAGCTGGTAGCTTTTGTGCCGCGGGCTTTCCGCGTCATCCGTGACGCGGCCTCATTGAAGCCCCTCGATGTCGCCGACTACAATTTGTCGTATGGTGCTTTCCGCGTCATCCGTGACGCGGCCTCATTGAAGCAGCGCTGGCGAACCGATCTTGCCAAGCGCATCGGAACTTTCCGCGTCATCCGTGACGCGGCCTCATTGAAGCGACGTCAGTGACGGCGGCCAGGCGCGACCACTGGCGCCT
>JBGTFW010000254.1:0-2536 GCA_041747075.1 Pirellulaceae bacterium | reverse complement strand
TCGGCGAGCCGCAGGCAGGTCTCCAGCGAATCGGCCAGCCGCGCGGCGATGTCGCCGTTGACCGCCACGCGGTCGACCACCACGTCGATGTCGTGCTTGTATTTCTTGTCGAGCGCCGGCGCCTCGGCGATCTCGTACAATACGCCGTCGATCTTGACGCGCTGGAAGCCCTTCTTGGCCAGTTCCGCCAGTTCCTTGCGGTATTCGCCCTTGCGGCCGCGCACGATGGGCGCCAGCAGGTAAAGCCGGGTTCCGGCCTCCAGTTGCAGGACGCGGTCGACCATCTGGCTAACCGTCTGGCTTTCGATAGGGAGGCCGGTCGCCGGCGAATAGGCGATGCCGACCCGGGCATAGAGCAGGCGCAGATAATCGTAGATCTCGGTCACCGTGCCGACGGTGGAGCGCGGATTGCGGCTGGTGGTTTTTTGCTCGATGGAAATCGCTGGCGACAAGCCGTCGATCTGGTCGACATCGGGCTTCTGCATCATCTCCAGGAACTGGCGCGCATAGGCCGACAGGCTCTCGACATAGCGCCGCTGGCCCTCGGCATAGATGGTGTCGAAGGCGAGAGACGACTTGCCCGAGCCCGACAGCCCGGTGATCACCGTCAGGCGGTCGCGCGGCAGGTCGAGATCGACATTCTTCAAATTGTGTTCGCGGGCGCCGCGAACCGAAATATACTTTTGCTCTGGCATGTTACCTGTGCCGCTGTTCGGCTGGAGTCCGGCATGTCGGGTTTCGCGGGTTGGTTCGCAAGTCCCAGCGTCGATCGGACGCGCGCGAACCGCGTTTTAGCCGATGCCGGACCAGGCGCAAATCACAAACCCCGAAAAAGAACAAAGATTGAACAAGCAGTGGATAACGCAACCCGCCGCATGAGGCAAGAAGGCGATTGTTGACGAAGAAGGAAAATCGGTTCAAACTCCAGATCGAGCCGGCGCCGCCTTGGTTTGCTGCCGCTGAGACAGCTCCATTTTCGGCCACGATCCGGCTTGTCGCGCAACCAGGCAGGAGGGAAGGCATGAATCCACCGGACAAGCACTTCGGGCTCGCCAGTGACGCGGGCCAGGGCCGGTAACGAACGTCAAGTGAAGGGCGCGACGCCCGGCTTCCGAAAATTTGAAAACTGCACGGACTGTCTTCTCGAACGAGTAGGGCGATCCGGTTTGATCCGGCCGAAACGGGCCGGAAAGGCGAATAGCCAAAAAAAGGCCCCGCGCGCACGAACAGGTTGCGGCGGGGCCATTCGCGTTTTGAGGGCTTGTGTGAAGCGCCTGCGGGTCGGAGTGAAGCCGTGAAGGCAATGTCTTACAAGGGGTATTCGGCCCGCATCGAGTTCGTTGCCGATGACGAAATTTTCGCTGGCCGGATCGCCGGCATTCGCGATGTCATCGGTTTTCACGCCGATAATGTGGCCGATCTGAAAACAGCCTTTCGCGAGGCGGTCGACGACTATGTCGAGACCTGCGGGAGGGTCGGGAAAGATCCTCACAAACCCTATTCGGGAAACCTCATGCTGCGCGTCGATCCGTCGGTTCACGCCAAGGCGGCCATGGCGGCGGAGCTGGCCGGAAAAAGCTTGAATGAGTGGGGCGCCGACGCGCTTTCGCGCGCGGCGAAGCGGCGGGAAGATGCGGGCCCATAGGTCGCTCGCGCGACATGGCCGAGACGAGCCGTAAAGGCTAACGCGCCGCTGAACTCAGGACGACGCGACAGCGTATCGTGCTTGCCCCACTCAGCCAATCCGTTCCTGTTGGTCTTGCGGATCGCCCGCCACGCTCAGCCGCACATAGCGCTTGTCGATGTCCCGGAACCCGGCCTGTCCCCGCATCATCGCCTCCGCGCAAATCACCAGGGCCGATTTGGGGAGGTAATTCGAGGCGTCCAAGTTCGTGCTTTTCCTTTGTGCTACATGGAAAAGTTGCAATGGATTGATCGATATTTCCGGTCGAAATACTTCGGGAACAAAGACTTAAATACTTATTGCACGACAATCAAAGAGGTGCTTATCTCCGCGTCTTCCGGGATTGTCGCTGTGCGACGGTCGCTCGCGTCTTGCGGCGCGTTCGACCCTGAAACCAGCGCAGTGCATCCCCTGACACGGCATTGGAGCGGAAGATGACCAGTATAACAATCACGATCGACGATCCGAATGGCGCGGATTCGAACATGGTATTTCCTGGTACTTTTCGTCGAGATATGACAGGGGCAGTACATAACAACAGCACTGGAACAGGTTATGTAAATTATAATCTATATAAGGCCGGAACACTCGATACATCAGAATTATTTCGTTTATCGGCTACAGGAAATCAATTCAAGTTTGGCGATTTCGGGATCGATCTTGCTGGGTTTGTCTCTTCTCTTGAACTGCGAAGCTCCTTCAACTCGAGCGATTTGGGACCCACCCTTGCTCGCGTTACATTCTCCTTGACCGGTACATGGGCCAGCCAGGGCGGCGTACATGTTCCGTCCTTTGCCGGCCTCACCGCGGACGTTCTCATGAACAGTGTGGCCGACTATTCGCCCGCCAGCC
>JBGTFW010000253.1:0-11408 GCA_041747075.1 Pirellulaceae bacterium | reverse complement strand
GTATACGGGACCCAACTCCCCCTTTTCGTCCGCCCACTCGTCCCAGATCGTGACACCGTGTTCGTTCAAATAGCGAGTGTTCGTATCACCGCGGAGGAACCACAGGAGTTCATGGATGATCGAGCGGACGTGCAGCCGCTTGGTCGTCAACAGCGGGAACCTATCGCTCAGGTCAAACCGCATCTGATAGCCGAAGACACTGAGTGTGCCCGTTCCCGTCCGGTCGGATTTTTCCGAACCTTTGTCGAGAACGTGGCGGAGCAAATCGAGATACTGTCGCATCAGAATCCGTAACTTCAACAAATCGCGGGAAAATGGCGACCGCTAGCATCGCTAACATGCGACCAACCGGCGCTCGATCGAAATTGGTAATCCCGCCACGAAAGGGCGGTCGAAAAACCAGTCTATCAAAATCGGCTCGTTGCGCGGCGTCCCACGATTCAGCCCCGCGGCGTACGATCGCCCCGCCGGGATGGCGTGGCGCGGAAGAAAACTCTCGGTCAATGTCCGCAACCGCGGAGCAAGGAAGCTCGAATGTCCACGCTTTCAATTATTGTGCCGCGAATTGGCCTTGCGGGAGATTCTCATTTCGAGGCGACTCTGGCGTCGGTGCTCCGTTATCGCCTGCCGCGGCACCAGGTGATTGTCGTCCACCGGTCCGATCAGCCGGACGATTACGGATTGCGAGATGAAGTCGATTTCGTCGCCTGCGAGAATTCCAGGTCGCTGGGCGGGTTTATGAATGCGGCATTGCCGCGAGTCCGGGGAGCCATTCTGGCGTTGTTGCGACCGGGTGTCGAAGTCCACAACCACTGGTTCACGCATGGAGTTCGCATTCTGACGAGCGGCGAGGCCGGTTGCGTGTCGGTACCGTTGGCGGCGTCGGACGATTCGGCTTCGCCTGTCTCGCGCGGGATCGCGACGAACCGCCGGATGACTCCGCGCCACGCCGACCGGCGGCAGACTCCGGCGGGTCCGCACAGCCACGCGGGCTTTTACCGGCGCGACCTGCTGGAACGGATCGGTCCAATTGATGAATGGCTGTGCGATGAGCTGATGGGTCTGGACGTCGCGCTTGCGATGGCGTCGCTCGGATACCGCTGCGCGGTTGCTGAGGAACTGGTGTTGAGAATCCGCTTTGCTGAAATGATTCGTTACGATTCGTCGTTCGCGCTGGGCCGCGATGCGAGGCGTCTGGTCCACCGGCATGCGCGTCCAGGCGGTTCGCCGCTGGTACCGTTCGGATGCGCCCTTGAGCTGGTTTCGGACCTTGTCCGGCCGGGACGCTGGACGATGCTGGCAGGTCGCGGCGCGGCGAGAAGGCGTCACGCGACCGACGTGGGTTTTGCGGCTCGGTTGGCCAGCCTGGCTCACGCTCGTGAGGCGCGAACGGGCAATCCGCGCGTGCCTGCTGGCGACGCGCGACGCGCAGCGTAGTTTTCCCGTCGTAGTCAAGAGTACGCCACGGCGTTATGCTGGTACGCTCTTGACCCCCGTCAGTCAGCGCCGCCAGTCGGATGAAACGAACCCCGGTTCCCATGCACCAGTCCTGGGCGTCGCAGGAAAACATCGTCCTGCCCGGCGATACGAATGCGCATGATACGCTGTTTGGCGGGTTGTTGATGAAGCACATCGACGAGACGGCGGCCATCTCGGCAAGGCGTCATTGTCGCGGTTCGGTCGTCACCGCATCCAACGAC
The DNA here is from genome assembly GCA_041747075.1 of Pirellulaceae bacterium. GTDB lineage: Bacteria > Planctomycetota > Planctomycetia > Pirellulales > Pirellulaceae > CAJQPP01. The sequence goes on along the minus strand of JBGTFW010000253.1, from coordinate 9,708 downwards.
GGCGTGCACTTTCATCGCCCGATCCAGCGTGACGACATCGTCAGCCTGCTTTCATGGGTCTGTTCGGTGGGAACGACTTCGATGGAGGTATTTGTCAAAATCTCGACGGAAAACAGTATCGACGGATCGCGACACGTGGCAGCGGTTTCCTTCCTCACTTTCGTCGCACTCGGGAGCGACGGGCGGCCGACGGTCGTTCCGGGGGTGATGGCCGAGTCCGCCGAGGAACGGCTTGTCTATAATGATCGGGAAGCGCGTCGCCGATCCCGGCTTGCCAAGCGAAACGAAACCAACTTGTTGATCCATTCGCTGGCGGCCAGTCCATGGCCTGTGTAGCGCGGCGCAGCGCGCGATCCACCTCCCTTGTCCATTTGTCAGTCCGTCAATTCCGTGAGCAAGGCGAGCAACAACGGCTTACTTCGATACCGGCAACGACTGGGAAAGTACCGCATCGAGCGGCGGCTCGGTGATGGAGGCTTTGCAACCGTCTATTCCGCCAGCGATACGATCGAGGGAGTGCAGGTCGCGATCAAGGTCCCGCACGCCCACTATGTTTCGAGCGAAATGCTTGACCTGTTTCGCCAGGAAGTCCGCCTTGTCGCGCGTCTTGACCATCCACACGTCCTCGGAGTCAAGGACGCGAATATCATCGACGGGCGGTTTGTGATCATCACATTGCTCGGAAAGGAGACGCTCGAAGAACGGTTGACTCGACGGATGTCCGTCTCGACGGCCTACGACCTGGCCGAGCAAATGATCGAAGCCGTTTCCTACGCCCACGAACTGGGGATCGTCCATTGCGACATCAAGCCCGACAACTTCATTATGTTTGACGACGATCACGTCAAGCTGACTGACTTTGGAATTGCAAAGGTCTCGCGCTACACGATCGAGGGGTCGGGAACCGGAACGGTCGGATATATGGCACCGGAACAGGCCATGGGACGCCCATCGACTCGCAGTGATGTCTTTTCCCTTGGGCTGATTATTTATCGCATGTTGTCCGGCTACTGGCCCGTTTATCCATTCAACTGGCCGCCGCCTGGCGCGGGGAACCTCCGCCGCAAACGGGTTCATCCGCAAATCATCAACCTGCTCAAGAAGGCGATGTCACCTCATCCGCGGTTGCGATTCCCGGACGCCGGCAGGATGAATCAGGCTTGGCACGAAGCAGCACCGCTTGCGCGCCGGTTGCTAAAACGGAAACGAAAACGATAAGAACATTTTCGCCAGTGAAATGAACGATCAGCCTTCGATTCAGTCTTTGTCGTTGCCGGGACTGGCTCAGGCCCACGTGATTGTTCGCGCCGTCGAGTCACAACCCCACCGGCTGGAGACCGAAAACGGACAGGTTGTCGCCTGTTCGCAGCGGGCGCCCGACAAGACGACGGTCAACGAGGACGCGGCGGGGGTTTTCTTCACCCGGTCAGGCCATGCGGTAGTGATTGTGGCGGACGGAGTCGGCGGAAGCAGCCGGGGTGATCGAGCCGCTGAAACCATCGTCCGCGCGATGGCCGACAAACTTTCCGAAGCGGCACTTCGCCAGCCGCCGCCGGGAAGTCTGAGAACGGACGTCCTCGACGCGATCGAATCGGCGAACGCGGAAATCCTCAGTTGGGGGATCGGTGCCGCGGCGACGGTCGCCGCCGTGAAGATTCAAAATGGTTGCGTCCGCTCCTTTCATGCCGGCGATTCCAAGGTCCTGCTGACGAGTAACCGCGGCCGCGTGAAGTACTCCACAATCTGCCATTCGCCAACGGGAATGGCCGTCGAGTCAGGCATGCTCGCGGAAACGGATGCCTTGCGTCATGAAGAGCGAAACGTCATAAACAATTGCGTCGGTTCGCGGGAGATGCGGATCGAGATCGGGCCGTCGATCCGGCTCGGGCGTCGCGACGTGCTGCTGGTCAGCAGTGATGGGCTGTTCGACAACGTGTACACGCAAGAGATCGCGGAAACACTGCGCCGGGGTGAACTGGTGGGCTGCGGTCGCGCCCTGAGAGACCTTGTGCAACAAAGAATGAACCGCCAGCGCCCGCCAGGCAAACCCGACGATTTGACCTTTGTCTGTTACCGGCAAGCATGACGGTGAGTCACGAAAACCGCCAACAACCCGCGTCGCGATTGTGGTTGACACTGCTCGGCGTCGGACTGCTCGTTTTTGCGCCCGTTCTCTGGTATGGAGGCGCGGAGGAACTTGACCGTTGGCGCGTCGCCGCCTTGATGGAAAAGTATCTTGACGGCAAGCATGAGGAAGCGATCGCGGGCTTGCGCGAAATCGTGGCGCGGCGACCCGGGAACCAGGAAGCGCGGATCGTCCTCGCCGGTTGGCTGGTCGACGCCAATCAGGCAGGCGAGGCGCTGGAACTTGTCGAGGCGGTTCCCGCCGCGCAGCGGAGCAGGGGACTGCTGAAAGTCTACCAGAATTGCCTGCTTGCCAACGGACGGTCCGGCGAGGCGATCAGCGTATTTCGCGAACTGTATCCGGCAAATGAACTGCGGACTCCTGACGAGCAGCTTTTTCACCGGAACGGCCTCTCGTATTTCCAGGCGCTCGACGGGAGCGAAACGGGGATGGCGTTGCGCAACAGCAGCAGCGTCGTCGCCGACGTTGCCGCGAGGTGGAACGGGGACACGGGAATTGCGCTCCTCCCGGGTCTCCAGGCGGCTCTTTGCGCCGTGCTCATCTATCGAGGAGAAACGGGTCGCCCCCCCGCCGGAAAGGAAATTAACTCGGAGAAATTTCAACAGGAAATTTTCGCGATACTCGATCCGGTAATTGAGTTGCTGCACGAGGAACTGGAGTCCGCCCGCGCTGCGCCCGGCGGGCGATGGAGCGAGCTGAATCCGTTCTTGCCCGATTTTATACCGTTTGACTCCGATTGGAATCCAGCCGGCACGCGCGGTATCGCCGATGCGCTGGCTGCCTTTCTGACGGTACGGGCGCTCGTGTACCAGGACCTCAACGACGTGGAAAAATCATTCGCCGACCGCCGCGCCGTAATGAAACTCGGAAGGGACCCGGAATCAATCGCCGCGAAATGGCCGGCGCTGGTGGATTGCACGGATCACCTTGAAAACCTTGCGATGTTTCTTGACACGCGAGGTTGTGTCTTCTATCGACTTGACCAGCTTCACATGGCGCTTGGCGATTTCCAGGCCGCCGTCATTGCCCAGGAATCGCTCGTCCGTGCCGGAGCGTGGCACTTGCCCGGTGGGTCAATTCAGACCGCGGACCTGAGGGAACACCGTGAACGATTCGAGGAACAGCCGCGCAAATCCCTTGCGGTCTTGCTCTATCACCGTTCGTGGGTCTTCCGCGAGCTCGGCCTGGAGGCTCTCGAACGGGCGGATGTGGCGCGCGTGAGGGAACTCGGTTTCGTTCCCGGCGACCATCTTTTCTGACCTGCAATGCGAACAAATTAGCGGATATTCATTCCGCGCAGACACATGTAGCCAAGAACGAGCGTCACCCCGGAAATGATGGCCCATTCCTGCGGGCCGAACGTCTGGGCCAGGTCAAATAGTTTGTCGAAGAGTGTGTAAATGGAATTCACGGTAGTCGTCCTTCCAGACGCGAAACCCTGGTCGCCAAACGCGCCGCACGAATGGATTTCGTGAGTTGGGACCGGTGGTGTTCGCAGGATGTCAAACTTTAGGGCGCGGCGACTGGTTTGGGTATGTCAGCGGGGCCACCGATCCGTTGATTAGCCCGGATTTCGGAATTTCCGGACTAATTATTCCTGCAAGGACGTTTGTCGGGGTTAGGCGGTTGGAATCCGTCCGGTGCACTCGCGGCAAGTGGTGGCGGCACTCGTTCCGGTGAACCTGGGCACCGCCAGACCTGTCCGAAAAAAAGCTGGAACGGTGCTTGTCGAAATTGGGAAATCCGGCTATCGTTTCAGGTCGTCGCGGCGGGGAGCAATTCACGCGTCGCGGGCGCTTGGTGTTGGGGCGCTTCGTATTGGTGCGCTTCATATTGGTGCGATACGCATTGGTGTGCTTCATATTGGGGCTGTAGCTCAATTGGTTAGAGTACCGGACTGTCGATCCGGTGGTTGCGGGTTCGAGTCCCGTCAGCCTCGCTATGTTGAAAAAACATGCGAGGGCGGAATGCCCTAGTACAGATGGCCGATCGGGCGGCTTCGCGGGCGGAGCTTGCGCCGTCCCCTCTTTGCCTTCGCTGGCGGTATGCACTTCAGTCATTGCTCGTTCGTCATCTGACGAACTTGATCGACGACTTCTCGACGCATTGGTCGCTGTTCGCCTCGACCGCCATACGCCGTCTCGATTGGCGCGGCTCGTCTTATCCCACGAGCTGATTATTCAAAGGCCTCTGACTTTGACCAATTCGGAGATCGCCAATCGACCTGAAATGAGAAAGCCCGATGGCACCTTTCCGACTGCGAAAACAGTTCGAACTGCAGCCAAACAACTAGATCGGGAAGAGATCGTCTTGATGTATCCGATACCGGGGCGTCCAACGGGGGGTTGGGCTCGTGTAATTGACTGGGATGGTATCGACGAAATTCTCGCCCCAAGCGGATCGGAAATTTTGCCGCTTCGCCGTCCGCGCCGAGAAGAAATCCACCTAAAAGTCGATGCGCAGGGTTGGCCGACGGTTGTCGACGAAGTCGACGAGTATGGCAATTACCGCGGCAGCAACGTCTGTATTCGGAAGCGGCGACGGCGCGGATTTGACGACCACGCTACAATGGGGGAATGATAGTGCCTATCTCCAAAAAAACGTACTTCACCACAACTGAGGCCTCCGAACTGCTCGGCTTGGATCGCCGAACCGTTTCTCAATACTGCAAGCGGGGAATTTTGGATGCGGTAAAAGTGGGTCGAGATTGGCTTCTCCCAAAATCGGAAGTGGACCGCTACAAAAAAGAGCGCCACCGGCCCGGCAACCCGAAATTCAGCAAGTCCGCCTGAACCCAACCCTGAAAGCCCCCCATGAGCACGATGAAAGACGCCGAGACAATATTGGCCGAGATCCAACCTTCGATGTTCCGCAACATGCCACTTCTATTTTGCGTGGTTGTGTTGCTTTGCTTTCTTTTGGTCGGCATCCCGATCCTGTTGATTTGGTGGCTTATGTGCAAGGCCACCAAGCTGACGGTCACCAACAAACGATCCACGCTCCGCCGGGGTCTGCTCTCCAAGAGCACCACGGACGTCTGGCATCGCGACGTCCGCAACGTGCAAATCACTCAATCGCTCCAGCATCGCCTGTTCGGAGTTGGCACGATCGGCATTTCCAGCTCAGGCCAAAGCGGCATGGAAATCCAGGTGAGCGGGATTCCGGGCCCCGAGCGAATCAAGAAGTTGATCGACGAGCATCGGACGGGGTGAAAATGGACTTGCCCAAGGTCAAAAATGTATTGACGGATCCCAAGACGGAAATCCGTTATGTCGTTTGGGCGTACCGAAAACTGAATCAGCAAGAACTTGTCGATGCCGTTCGTACCGGGCTTTCGTTAATGAAAAAAAAGAGCCGCCCTAAAAAAGGTCAGCAGATCGAATTCTTCACGATCATCGGCCACAACGATTAGGCCGCGCCTGCGTCTGCGTCTGAATCATCGCTGACGGCCATGCCAACAATCTGATCGATGATCGCCTGTTCGGCAGCGCAAACAGGCCTCAACATTTGTGGAAAAAAGTCTGTTTCCACGAATTGATCCAACCCCTCGTTGTACCAATGGCAGCGCGACTTTCCCCATTGGTGGTCGCCGACCGTCATTAAGGGGCTGCCGGACTTTAATCGCACGACCGTTCCTCTTTCCATTCGTTCGTCGCCTAATCCGTTCTTCATTTGGTTCCAAACCTCCGTTTCTGGTCAATTTAGACGGTCCTCTAATTTCCTGCAAATCCGGGCTTGACACGATTTTACCGTGGTAAATAATAGCTCCACGCGAATCAAGTCGCAGGGAGTGTATTGGCTGTGCGTGTGACCAGGTGGAACGTGGTATTGTTGATCGAGGCGGGAAGTACTCGCGGGGGGCTCTCGGCGCGAGGATGCGTCCAATCCACGGACGACAAAACGGTCTGGCCGGTCGCGACGGACGTGGGAGATCACCGCCGGCGCGGACGAGGATCAGACTATGACGAGCCCATTCCGCGTCGTCCGCGTGGACGACGATTCATATTTGCCGACGCTCTCGGACGCCTTCTCGGACCTTTTTCTGCCGCACCTTCACGCATCGGACAGGAGCAAGGACACGATCCAGTCCTACCGACGGTACGTTGCCGCGTGGGACTCCTACTGGGAATTGCTAGCGGCGCAGGACGGGACTACCTATCCCGTCCTAACGGAAATCGCTGTCACTCACCTCGATCAGTGGCGAAACCACCTGATCGAGGACCGCAAATTCACGCCGCGAAACGCGAACAAGTACGTCGGCGGAATCGAGGCAATCCTCGCTCGCTGCGAGTCGCGAGGAGCGATCGACTGCGGCGGGCGGTACCGGATCGACAAGACGCCGCGGCTCGGCCGGCTCGGCGAGAAGAATCGAGCGCCCAAGCTCTACTTTCGTTTTTTGCAGCGCGTCGAACAAAAGCGGCTGCTCGACTTGGCAAATGCCGACAGACTCTCACCGGCCGAATCCGGCGAGATGGACCAGCTTCGCCAGCTCGACCACCTCTCGCGGCTCTACGTGGCAGCCTCACGAGCCACGTGGCCGCGAACCGATCGGCACGGCCACGGGATCAACACGCGGCATCACTGGCAGGCCGCGCTCGTCCTGTACGCAACCTACGGATTCCGCACCGAGGAGCTGATCGCGTACACGTGCGAGGCTCGGCCTCTCCCGTGGTCCCAGGTCTCGTGGGACGTCGAGACGCCGGCGACGGGATATCACGCGACGAACGCTCACGGGTGGCTCTGGTACGTCCCGGAGAAGCAGGCGTGGGCCAAGAGCGATCCGCTGGTGCTGCCACTCTCGTCGACCGCCGCCGAGCACCTTCGGCGGGTGCTGCCGTGGCCCGACGATTACCGGCCCGACGAATCCCAGCTCGCACGGCCGATTTTCGACTGGCCGGCCAGCAATTACTCGTTTTACCGCCAGTGGGCGGAGCTGATCCAGACTGCCGGGTTCGCGCTCAAGCGCGATCTGAAAACCGGCACGCCGATCAAGCTGCTCCCCAAGCACCTGCGCAAGACTTGCACGACCTGGCACAACTACTGGCGTCCTGGGATCGCACCGCTGATCACCGGTCACGCCGATCGCGATTCGTCGGCGAATCACCAGCCGAATCAGATCGTCGCCGACCATTACGACAACGCCGAGTTCGCCGTCGTCGAGGCGATCAGCGCGCTACCGGTCCCCGAGGCCTGGCAGGCAACGCGCGGCGACGTCGTGTACCGACAGGCCAGGCTTTTTTAATAATCGGAGCAATCCGTTTTGATCCACGATCGGGCGCGGCCCCATTGAAGCAAGCAAGGCGAACTTCGCTGCGGTTTGCGCGCTGCGGTTTCCGCGTCCGATCGTTTTTTTCTCGCCGGCAGCCTTGGACGCCGGCGACACCTTTTGCCCGCTCGCGCGACAGGACCACGCGCGAGCGGCAATTTTTTTCAGGAGTGAACCATGTCCGAATTACATGCACCGCGGCTCGTGTTGAGCCGCCTGCCCGGTCAGCAAATCGACATCGCCGGCGGGATCGACCGCGGCGGCACGACGATCACCGTCGAAAAAATCGTCGGCATGCGCAAAGTGAGGTTGTCGATACAGTCTCCGCCCAGCGTCACGATCTACCGGCGCGAAATTCAGGCGCGGATTAACGCGGCAACTGACTGACCTCGCAACTGACCTCGGGTGAAACCAATGAAACTGGAATCTGTGGAGTTCGTTTTTCCGGAATACAAAGTCGTGTTCATTGGTCAATCGATCGCGATCTATCAATCATGCGGCAAACATCGCGGAGAAACCGAGTGGGCGAAACTCTACCAGCGGAACAATCCGTGGACGGGGAAAGGGAGAGAGACGGACGGTGTGGCAAACCGAGCGTTCAAGCCCAACGTCACGGGCGCACGGGATATTTTGGCGAGCTACGGATTGGGCCGCAAAAAAATGGCGACGACATGAGCGTACTCGTACTCGTCTGGATCATTGCCGCAATCGTGGTGCTCGAGCTGCTCGCCGGCCTTGTCGTCGCGCACTGGTTCCGCACCGCGCCCTGGGACCCGCACGAGCCACCACCACCCCTGGAGAATATTTCCATGCCCCTGTCCGCCGACGAAATCCGTTCGCGTGTGTTCATACTGCATACCGAACTGGTCGCCCTGCGGGACAATATCGCGCTGTCCCGCGAGCGGGTCCAGCGCTATACCCAGCTGGAGTGCTACCTGCTCGACGAGCTCTTCGAGCTGCTGCCCGAGGACCAGCCCGTCCGCGTCTCGTCGACGCTGGTGCTCACGCGGCTCCGGGGCGGCACGATCACCGAGGGAATCCCCTACTGATGAACCTACACACAGGTCCTTATGCCAACTCCAACTCCAACCCCTCCTGATTTCGAGCGGCTGGTCAGTATTCATCAATCCATCGCCGACCAGCACGACCAGTCGCACCGGCAACTCGTACGCGCGTGGTCCTCGTCGGGATTCGGGCCACAGATCGGCGAGATCCTGTCGGTCCTCAAACGTGTGGCCTGGGACGGCTTGGTGCAGGACGCGCCGATGATCGCCAATATAGCTCGCGTTGCCACGATCATCGGCGTCGACCGGATGAATGAACTACTGGCCGAGGTCGCCTTGGAAACACTCGCGGAGGCAAATGATGCCAACGAAAGCTAAACGCGCGACCAAGCCGTTGTCCCAAGACAACCCGTCACGGATCCCGGGCGACGAGTACGACGTGCCGCTGGAGAAGCTTGTCCCCCACCCGCTCAATCGCGCTCCCCAAATCGATCCGCATAACGTCAAGGAAGCCAAAGACGCCGCCGTGCGTGCCAAATTGAACCCAGGTGGCTGATGAAACCCAAGCAGATTGAACAATTCAACAGGATGCGAGCCGCGTTAATCCGCATCGCGAAAGAGTATCAGACGCCGGACCAATTGCGTCGCAACGCGGAACGAGACTACGGACTCGACGCCGGCGAAGCGATTGAGATGGCCTACGAGAACATCCAGTCAGAGGCCCGTGCTGCCGTTTGTGGCACCCGTGCCGTGAACGTGAACGGATCGCCAAGTCGCCGTCGGGCGTCTGGCAAGGAAAAGTAGCAATGGCGCACGCCGCGAGGAAACAGCAGGACGCAACCCGCGTCGTCGATCACCAGACGCACGCCGTGCAACTGGACACGCTGCACCGCGCATTGGTCGCCGCCTCGATCAGCTCCACGTCCACGGCATGGCGGCTGGCGACGATGTTGTTTCACCTGACGAAACACGACGGCCGGCCGCTCATCTGGCGCAACGCGCAAATTGCCGCGGACTCCGCGCTCAGAATGGGGAACGGCGGCCGGCCGTCGGTCAAAACGATCCAGCGAGCGTTTGCCCGCCTCCAGCAGGCCGGGCTCGTCCACTCGCTGCAACAGATCGAGTTGGGGCGCGGTAAATCCCACTCGGCTCGATCGATCAATTGGGAAGGCGTGACCCAGGCACTTGCCGACTCGCGCCAGATGTCCCTCTTTTCTCCGGCCGCGCAGACTGCCGATCAGCAGCGGGCCACTTCTGTACCCTCTCGCCCGACAGTACCCTCTCCCCTTCGG
>JBGTFW010000252.1:0-6005 GCA_041747075.1 Pirellulaceae bacterium | reverse complement strand
GAAGCTCTACAAGGACGTTCACCAGGTTTACCTCCGCGATACGACCCACGATCAATTGCAGGTCCGTGTCGGACAGGGCGTGATCGATTACGGCAGGCTTGTGACTCAGTTGGGCAAGCACCGCTATCAACGCGCGCTGTGTGTCGACATCCAGCCCCAGCCGGACGTCGACCATATGGCCGAGCTTCGCAAGTTGCGACTCCTGCTCGAAAGCCTGCTGGTGTAACTGTTCGACGCCAACGCTGGACATAGCCGGACTCGCAACGGTTCGGGAATGCCACCGAATTGGCGCCAATCTGGCTACGCAATCCTTGTCGGTCAGGGAATTTTCGGAAATTTTGCCAAAGAAGGTGCGTTTCCCGGCGAATAACCCCCTGCGACGACGCGTTCTTGTCTGCGCGATCCATGTTTCGAGGACGAAAATCAACGGAGTTGGCCATGCGCTGCCACGTACCCTTTCCATGCCGAAATCGGCCACCGGGACCCGTTTATATCGGGTTCGACCAGCCCGTTTCCATCCAGCGCCGCAAGGGGCGGTTCAACTGGGCTGGTTTCAGCGGACTGATGCTCGCATTACTCAGCCCGCTGACGCTGTTTCTCCTTGCGCCGTTGGCCCTTCTCTTTTCCCTGGCCGGGCTGCGTCGCCGCCCGCGAGGAATGGCAGTGATCGGGTTGATCCTTTCCCTCGGTGCGTCGACGATCCTTTCTCTTGGAATCCTCGGCGTGATCCATGGCCGGTCCGAAGCCCGTCAGCGGCATGTCGCGCGCATCGCCGCGGTGCGGAATCTGCCGCTCGTCGAGCAAACGCGGGAAACACTCCGCTCGGCGCACGACGAAATTCGAAAATATCGCGATTCCAACGCCAATTACCTGCCCGATCTGCAGGCTGGGATGATGATCACTGTGCAACACCAGGATGCGTGGAATCGGGAGTTGTTCTACGAACCGACCCGGGAAGGTTGCGTCATCCGCAGTGCCGGTCCCGACGGAAAATTCAAGACGCGGGACGACGTGATTGAGAAACTCGATGGCGACGTCGACGACGGTCCCATCGAGCGCGAGTAGCTTTCGTTTCAGGCATCAAGTATTGGCCAGGATGTGGAGGATGTCCCCATCCTGGATGACGTAGCCCCTCGACTCGCGCGTCATCAGGTTTTGAGCCTTGATCTCGCGCTCGCTGCCGACGCGAAGCAGGTTCTCGCACGTCATCCGCTCGGCCCGGACAAAGCCCCGCGCAAGGTCCGTGTGAATCGACCCCGCCGCGTCCTCCGCCGTCGCCCCTTGCGCGACCATCCATGTACGGACTTCCTTGTCGCCCGCTGTAAAGAACAGCATCTGCCCCGACGCTTCCATGATCGCGCGGAGAATCGGGCCGGAATCGATGGCGGTAACGCCCATTTCGCGCGAGAATTCTACTCGCTCGTTCTCGTCCATCGCCGCCAGATCGCGCTGGAGTCCGATCGCCACGCGCTGGACGGGCGACGAAAATCCCGCAACCGGGTTCGTCGACGGCTTTGCGTCATCGGACTGGTTGACGAAAATGATGCGGGGCTTCCGTGTCAAGAGCTGGAAGGACTTGATCGCTCGCGACTGCTCGTCGTTCAACTCGATTTCATGCAGCGGCGCGCCGGAATCCAGTCGGGCAAGCACCGGCTCGAGCGCCTCAAGTTCAGCCAGTTCCTTGTCGCGCGAAGGCTTGGGCTTTTTTACCGACTCGCGGAGTTTTTCGACGCGATTCGCGACGAGTTCGAGGTCGGCGATAAGGAGGTCTTCCTCGAACGACCGCAAGTCGGCCGCCACGTCCGCCCCCTGGAACTCACCGACCACAATCACCAGACAGCCGGCCTCGCGGATCAGCGCCAGCTTGCCCGCCGAGCCGCTGTGGTCGCGACTGAGGCCAGGCGTATCGACGAGGTTGAGGGAGGCCTGCGTTACTTTTTTCGGTTGGTAGATTTCGCACAGGCCTGCGACGCGCGGATCGGGGACAATCGCGGTGGCCGACTGGCCAACGTGCGCGAGCGAGGGATCGGCGACAACGCCGGTAAGCCATTCGAACAGGGCGCTCTTTCCCGCCCCCTGGTAACCCGCAATTCCGATCTTCATGAACCCGCATCCGTTGCCGTCGTTGCCGCGGAATTGCCGCCGGCCAGTTTCCGTTCCAGCTCATCAAGCGATTGCTCGACCAGTATTTGCTGGTTTTCGTCCAGTTCACACCCGCCAAATCGAACGAGATAGTAAAAGCGGGTGATACGAGTCGTCAAGATGGCGAGTTCGGACCTCGCGCCTTCGCCGGACAGACGACCGGCCTGGTTGGCAAATTCCAGATGCGTTTGGCCGGGCAACCGTTTTCGCCCGGCGCGTTCGAGAATTTTCGTCATCCGCTGATAGAAGGGGACGACCGGCGGTGCGCCAGCCACATTGGGTGCCAGCCACCGGGCGAGCGCGGGCGAAATTCCCGCGGCCAGACTTGCAAACCGGCTCCGCAGCGCGAATCCGCGAGGGACCGCCGCGCGAGTTCGCCGCGTCCCCTTGCGGACTGCCTGACGCCGCCACCAGAACCAGCCTCCCCCCGCAATTCCCAGGAGTACAATCGGGACCGCCACCAGCAGGTAGTTCCTCAGCGGGCCGGGTTGGCGGACGCTCCCCACCGCCGACGTGACGTTGGCCTGCCACCAGCCGAGGTCGAGCATTTTGAGAAAGCCGGACAGCTTGAACCCGTCGCGCGAGATCGTTGTCGCCCCCTGATCGGCCTGCAAGCCCAGCACATAATCGCGCCAGAAGCTTTGCGCGTAGTTCAGCGCGTTGGACGTTAACAACTGGTCGAAGTCGATGGCTGGTGTCGCGTCCAGCGTCATCCACGCACCGAGGCGTCCCGCCTCACCTGACGCCCTCCACGATTCCGGACAATCGTCGGGGCGAATGTACGCTTCGACCCAAGCGTGCGCGTTTCGCGCCTCGACGTCGATGTGTTTTCCAAAATCATTCCACTGGCCGCCGCGATATCCGACGACGACCCGCGAGGGGATTCCCTGGCTGCGCAACATGAGCGCCAGCGCCGAGGCATAGTAGACGCAATGACCCGTGCGGTGGTTGGCAAAGAAATCCTCGACGCCGTCAATTGATGAATCGCGGCGGACCGATCGAAAGTCGACAGTGTACGAAAAACCGTTGGCCGGCGAGAACCATGCCTCGCACTCCCGCGCGATCCGCGCGTGATTGTCACCCGTCCGCGCGGCGATGTCACCGGCGACACCGACAATGTCCGGATAACGGTTCCTTTCCAGATGCGTGAGCCATCGATAGACGCCTGGATCAGCGTCAGCGGTCAGCGGGACGCGCCCGGTTCGCGACTGGTAGGGCCACGCCTCGAACGCTGTCCCGTCGCGGCGGGTCACGACGCCCAGTTCATAGCGGTAGTGAGCGACCTTGATTTTGTCCCCCGACCGTTCCCGCGTGAGGCATCCGACAGGCCAGCAGAACTCGATATTCTCGTCTTCATCACCGCCGATGCCGACGGCGGGATAGAGTGAATAAATCAGTGGATTGTCGGTTGGTTCAAGAACAATCTTTTGTACGAGGAGCGTCCCGGACCATCTTCGCGAGCCGGCCAGCGGGTGAAAATCGGCACCGAGAACCTGGCTGGCTGCGGGTTGCCACGTCGTCGCGTTCCCCTCGGTGACAACGCCCGCCAGCGCGATGCCGCGGAGACAGGGCATCTCCTCCGGTTGCAGCGGTACCGGATCGAGATCGCGCGCGCGGGCGTACTGAACCGTCATCACGACTTGAGTGGACATCGGAATCAGGTCGGAGTGGTTCGAACTGACCGACTGCTGGTAACCGGCCGGTCGCATCGGAACTTCCACGGGACCCGACCAGCTCGAGTGCTCCCTCGGCAGAAAGTAAAACCACGCGAACCCGAAGACCAGGGCACCGAGTCCCATGATCGCGTAATGCGATGCCATTCGACGGAGGGTCCGTGAACGCGATTCGATCATTGGTGACACAACGACCCGGCCCGCGTGGAGACCGCGCGATCGCGACGCGGTGCCACCCGGAGTTCCCGCGATTTCACGTTGCTGGAACAGATGGAGCAGCAACATCGTGAATCCGCCGCAGGTGACGTAGAGGATGAAGAGGACACCCCCCTCGAAACCGAGATTGAAAACCGCGCCCACGACAATCTGCAGCAGGCCAAGCACGAGAATCTGCCAGTAGAGACGCGCGGATTTTCGCTGAAAAAGGAGAATCGACTGGAGGTAGACAAGCAACTTTCCGACGCCGAGAAGCTGCCGAACCGGATCGCCCGTAAACAAGAACGAGGCGATCGTGAAGACCGTGACGATGATTGCCAGCCCGTTGGCCAGCCACTGCGGCAGACTGAACCATCGCAGATTGTCGACCAGCACCCACGCGGCAACGGCTGAAATAACGGCGATCAGCAGCGGTTGGAAATCCCCCTGACTCATTCCGAGCAGCAAGCCGCTGAGGCAAAGTGTGATGATGACAAAAATGCGGAGCACCTGTTCGAGGTGTTTCATGACGAACTCGCCGTGGGCCGTGCGATCGTACTTCCGAATTCATCCGGGGGGGTGGCGGGCGCGAACCAGGAATTGTCCGTGGCGACGTCGATCCACTGGACGTGCGTCGCCGCGCGCACTTGCGTCACAGGCACCGCCTCGTCGGCATTCGCCTGTTCGCGTGCCCGGTTGCTGAGAACGATGACGCGATCCGAAGTCTTGCCGCGACAGCGCGCGATCATTTCCAGTACGCCGGTGTTTGAGGCCGGACGGACCGTGGCAAGACATTCCAGTAGTGTGAGCGTTCCGGCCGGCCCGATCACCAGCGGCCAGGGCGTCGCATCGCATCCGCAGACGGCCATGCACGCGCGCGCGCCGTGCCGCTGCCAGCCCGACGAACCGGAGATGATCGTCGCGGCCATCCCAAGCAGCCTTTCTCCCGCCGTTGCGTCATCATGAGCCGCCAGATCAACAAGGATATTGAATCGCGCCGAAACGGGATCGACTCCCTGACGAACCAGAAGTTCACCGCGCTTGGCGGAGCTGCGCCAGTGAACCATCCGCGGGTTGTCCCCGTGTTGCCAGGCTCGAAGCGAAAAGAACTCGTCACTGGAACTTCCGCGACGACGACCGTCGGCCGAATCACTCGCTTCGTGAGACGATGAGGTGAGCCGGTGCCAGCGAGGACTGAGCGTTCCCGTCGCGGGAGCAACAACCAGCCGTGCCGTTTCGGTCACCCGCATTCGCGTCCGCACCAGCCCGACGGGAAACGCTGACGAGGCGACGGAGGGTCCAAACCACGCAATTCCCCTGTGCGGAAAGCGGCAACGATAACGGGCTCGGCCGCGCCCCCCGGGTCCCACCTGGTGAATGATGACCTGAGCCGTTCTCGATACCTCCTCCCCGGCGAAATTCCCGTTGATCGAGTCGGTCACGCGGACTTCCCATGACGGAATCGAGTGGCGGTTGTTTTCCATCTCCCACTCCACCTGGACGTCATCACCGGCATGCGCCCATTGCGGCAAGCGGCGGCGAAAGACGACCGACTGCAACATCTTCCGGCAAATGCGCCAGTTAAAGAAAAACGGTGCGATCATCAGCCCGGACAGCAGCACCAGCAAATTGATCTGACGGAGGATCGACCCGAGTACAATGAATGCGAGGATGGCGAGGAACGACATTCCCTCCCACGTGATCCTCGTTTTGCGGCGTTCATACATGGCGCGCCGGACTCAGGCGGGAATGTCGGATTCGTCAACGATGCGCCGAATGATCGACTCGGCGCGAGCGCGATCGGTCCCCTGGGCCGAGCCGCTAACCATGACGCGATGAGCGAGGACCGAAATGGCAAGCGCCTTCGCGTCGTCGGGGACAACGTAATTGCGATCGTCCAGCAAGGCGCTCGCCTGAGCGGCCCGATTCCAAAGCAACAGGCCGCGCGTGCTGACGCCCACTGCCAGCTCCGGTGTCTCGCGGGTGGCGTGTACG
>JBGTFW010000251.1:0-3869 GCA_041747075.1 Pirellulaceae bacterium | reverse complement strand
CAACCCTCTCCCCCACAAAGCCGGGGGGAGAGGGGGCAGAATTGCCCTCACCCCAACCCTCTCCCCCACAAAGCCGGGGGGAGAGGGGGCAGAATTCCCCTCACCCCAACCGTCTCCCCCGCAAAGCCGGGGGCAGAATCTCCCTCACCCCAACCCTCGCCCCCGCATGGCCGGGGGAGAGGGGCAAGAGAGGGGGAGGAGGATTAGCACGGCGCGAGATTTTTTGCACTTCGCGCCTTGTAAATCACCCCATCACGGGTACGATGGAAATCGAAATGGCCGGAAGTGAATCAGGACGGCCACGGCGATGGGGGACAGCCAGCAGCGGCGACCGCCCCGCTCTGCCCGGCTCACCACAATCACGGCGGAACCACCTGAACAGTCCACATTCCGCTGAACCGAATCCTCCCAACCCCACCCACCGGACACTCATAATTGGCTAGCGTTGCCATGCCGCGGCGACAAAGGCGATTTTGCATTTTGCACGTGTCCACCCAATTTTAATTGCGCAGGCGTGCCAGGCTGTTGATCGCAAAACAGCCATGGTCACCCAGAAGAACGGAGTGCGCGCCCTTCAAATCAGGTTTTTCGGTCGACGGGCGTAATCAACAAATGACCAACCCCGCGAGCCGAAACCTTCTACGCCATGTCCCGAAGTAGTTCCAGTAAACGAGATACCAATCATCGCCAGCGCCAGCTTCGCCAAATGCGCGCGGCGGTAACGAAGGAAAATCCGCGCGGACGCGCCCGACCCGTGCATTCGGAGTCCGCTGAGGCCGCCGTCGCCCAATTGTCTCGCTCATCGAATTCGTTGCGATGGGCGCTGTTGGGACTGATAGTTGTCGTCTTCGGTTGGTCGTACTGGCCCGTACTCATGGAACTGGTTGACCAGTGGAGGCGAATTCCGGACTATTCGCACGGATTCCTGGTGATCCCGCTGGCCGGCTACTTTCTCTGGGCGCGTCGCGAGTCGTTTCCCGGTCTGTCGGCGAACATCGCCTGGCTGGGCCTGTTGCTGATCCTTGTTTCGGCGGCGCTGCGACTGGCGGGCGCGCGGTATTACCTGACGGCTTTTCATGGATGGTCGATCCCGTTTTGGCTGGGCGGGGTTGTCTGGATGTTTCTTGGATGGCGGTCCTTCAAATGGGCACTGCCAGCGATCCTCTTTCTCTTCTTTATGGTGCCGATCCCGTATTCGATTGAGACGATGCTGAGCCATCCGCTTCAGCGAATCTCGACGATGATCAGTCTCTTTCTCCTCCAATGCCTCGGGCAACCGGCGGTCGCCGAAGGAACCACGATCGTCGTCGGATCGTATACGCTGGAGATTGAACGGGCTTGTTCCGGATTGCGAATCTTTTTTGGAATCGCCGCGCTGGCATTTGCGTATATTGTCCTGTTTCCCAGGCCGTTATGGATTCGGCTGATGTTGGTGCTGGCCATTCTGCCGATCGCCCTCGTGTCCAATTCGTTACGGATCGTCGCGACCGGTTTGCTCTTCCGCAGCGGGATGGGTGAAGCCGCTCGGCATCTCAGCCATGACATGGCCGGCTGGGTGATGATTCCCGTGGCGGCAGGCCTTTTCGCGATGATGCTCTGGTATCTTGATCGGTTGTTCCCGGCGGTGGCGGCTGTCGATCCGTCGGTTTTGGTCCGGCAGCAAACACAGAATCCGTCGCCGGCGGGATAATGGCAAATTCAATTCAAACTTTCGCGCGTTCTGATTCAAATTCAACTCCGGAGCCATTCCGGAAAGAGACTGGTTTGGTATGAGCACACATCGCAATCGAGTCGCGTCGCAATCGCAAACGGAAACCATTTCGGTGCTGACAACGGCGCTTCGAAAATGGGGATTGCTGGCGGGGGTCACGGGAGTGGCGTTGGCTACCGGTGCCGCGGCCGTGGTCCTTTGGCTGTGGGAACCGGTGTACGACGCGCAGCAGTTTGTGCGGGTCGTTCAAAACCGCGAATACGCCGATATCCTCGAAGACGGGCACAACAAATCGGATTCAAAGTCCATCCTCGCACCGTTGACCAGCGACCTGCTGCTGAACCGTTTGCTGCTGGACGAGGCGGTTCGGCAGCGCGCTGACATCGATGCACAATCCCTGAGAAATAAGATTCGTGTCGAGGGCAACAACGGCGAATTGTACGCCGTCATTTGCCGGGACGCTTCGCCCGCGTATGCGGCCACGGTCGTGCAACAACTGGTGCGCGAGTTTGTCCGCTATCAACAGGCCTACCGCGATGAAAGCCTTCAGAAGCTGCAGGAAACGCTGGTCGTGGAGATCGCCAACGCGGACGAGAACATCAAGCGTATTTCGCGCGACCTCACCACGCTGAGCGAACAACGGCTGCTGGCAAATTCCGGCGACAAGAAGCCGGTTGACCCGGACGGCACGTTCCTCGCCGAGATGCTCAAGCGCCTCTACGACTATCAAATTGAAAAGCGGCAGATTGCGGATCAGACAAGGCGACTCGAAAACTCAACCGAGGACCCAAACGCGGAATTGGATGCGGCCGAGTTGCAGCTCGCCATCAGTCGAGCGCCCTCGCTGCTGGCGATCGAGGCGCAAGTGCGGGAACTGGAAAATCAACGCGCGTCGCTTTCGCGCAACGGTGCAAGGCATCCCGCTGTTGAGGACCTGACTCGCCGGATCACGGAAGCGAAGCGCCAGCTTGAAACCGAGAAAAAGAGTTTGGCCGACGCCGCCAGAGCTTCCTTGCGACTGAAAAAAAAGCAGGAAGCGGCCAGTGAAATTGCGGTGCTCGAAGCCAGGACGGCGTTCCTTGATTCCAATATTGCGGAAGCCGAAACCGAGGTCGATCGACTGACGCGGCGCTTGCAGTCGACCAACAAACTCGATTTCGAGTTCGCCCAGAAAATCAAGGAACAAGAACGCGCCTATCAACGGCTCGACGACTGGCTGGCAAAAAAGGACCGAATCGAATCGAAAAGCATGTCGCTCTACCAGGTTCTGATCGAAGGACCTGATGCGGTGGCTGTACCGCTGCAGCCGGTTGAAAAATACCCCTTCCGCCTCCTCGGAATGGCCATCGCGGGAGGTTTGTTCCTGCCCTTCCTCGCCGCCGCCGGCATTGAATATCGCTGGCGACGAATCAGCAATCCGGAGCAAGTCCGCCAGCAATTCGAGGTCGATGTCCTCAGTGAAGTTGCGGACCTGCCCACCCGCACCAGCCGCCCTGCATTGCTGACATCGCGGCGGTTTACCCGTCAATTGCGGCTGTATGAGGAAAGCATCGACAATCTCAGCACGCTCATCACATTGGCCACCGAGAAGCGGCCAATCGTCTTTTCGGTGACCAGTGCTGCCAGCAACGAAGGCAAAACGACGATGGCGTCGCAACTGGCAATCAGTTCGGCGCGCTCCAACCACGGACGAACCTTGCTCATTGACGCGGACTTGCGATCGCCCAGCCTTCACCGCTTGCTGGATGCGTCATTGGACTGCGGACTGGGCGACGTGCTTGCCGGGTCGGTTTCCCTCGAGGATGCGATCTCGCCCACGTCGATCGAAAATCTCGACATTCTGACAGCCGGCAAGCTGCGTTCCAATCCGCGGCGTTACTTTTCCAACGGTCACTGGGAAGAATTGCTGGACAAGGTCCGCGAGCAATACGACCAGGTGATCATTGACACGCCTCCGGTGTTGGCGGCCAGCGAATCGCTCACCATTTCGCTGAAATGCGATTACGCATTGCTCTGTGTGTTACGGGATGTCAGCCGCTCGTCATCCGTGAAACGGGCGCATGAACGCCTGGTCGCCTCCGGGGTCAACGTGCTGGGCTGCGCCTTTGGCGGTGTCCCGCAGTCCGAATACATCAGCAAGTATGGAAGCTATGAATAC
>JBGTFW010000250.1:0-18271 GCA_041747075.1 Pirellulaceae bacterium | reverse complement strand
GTGCGGCTCGACGACCGCGTCCCGATCGAAACCGACTGGGAACAGGCGCGCGTCGGAACGCGCGACGTTCAACGCGCCCGGGAAATCTGTGACGAGCTTGGATTCCGTACACTCGCGCAGCGCGTCGCTGCGTTCCCAGGCGCCGAGGCACCCGAGCAATGGGAGACGCGCTATCGAACCGTCACCGAAGCGGGCGAACTGCGCGAGATCGTCGACCGATTGACGCGGCTGCCGCGATTTTCGTTTGACACCGAGACGACGGACGCCAATCCACGCGCCGCGCGGCTCGTCGGGTTCTCATTCTCGTGGGAGACCGGGACGGCCTGCTACGTTCCAGTCCGTTCGCCCGACGGCCAGCCCTGCATCGAGGAAACCGAGGCGATCGCGATCATTCGTCCGTTGCTGGAGAATCCGGGAATTGAAAAGATCGGCCAGAATCTGAAGTACGACATGATCGTGTTGCGAAACCTTGGCGTGGAACTCACCGGTCCGCTTTTCGACACGATGGTGGCCGACTATCTGCTCGACGCCGGCCAGCGGAACCACGGCCTTGACGACCTGGCGCGGCGATATTTCAGTCACCAGAACATTCGGCTACGGGACGTCACCGGTCGGGGTCGAAGCGAACGCCTGATGAACCAGGTGCATATCGATCGGGTCCGCGATTACGCCGCCGAAGACGCCGACGTCCCCTTTCGTCTTTACCCGATCCTCCGGCAGCGGATGGCGGAAATGGAACTGGAGGAACTTTTTCGCGACGTGGAAATGCCACTGTTGAAGGTGCTGGCCGCGATGGAATACAACGGCGTCCGCGTCGACGTGGAAGTGCTGAAACGACTGAGTGAGACGTTTGCCGCCCGGATCGAAGTGCTCAAGCGGCGAATCCACGAACTGGCGGGAGAGACGTTCAACATTGATTCGCCCCGGCAAATGGCGGTGATCCTTTTTGACCGGCTCAAGCTCCCCGTGATCCGGAAGACGGCGACGGGGCGCGGGACTTCGGTCGAGGTGCTCGAAGCACTGGCGGAACATCATGAACTGCCGCGCCAAATTATCGAGTACCGCCAGTTCGCGAAACTCCGAGGCACATACACCGAGGCATTGATCCGACTGGTCAATGACGAGACGGGTCGCGTACACACGTCGTTCATGCAGGACGTCGCGGCAACGGGGAGGCTGAGTTCGAGGGACCCGAACCTGCAAAACATTCCAATCCGCACGGCGACCGGACGCGAGATTCGCGAGGCGTTCGTGGCGGACCCGCCGGATTGGCAACTGTTGTCCGCCGACTACTCGCAAATCGAGCTGCGAATGCTCGCGCATTTCACGGGCGACGAGGCGTTGACGGCCGCTTTTGAAACGGGCCAGGACATTCACGCGGCCGTCGCCGCCGAAATTCACGGGACGACAATCGACCTTGTAACGCCGGAGATGCGGCGGGCCGCCAAGAGCGTCAACTTTGGAATCATTTACGGTCAGACGCCTTTCGGACTGGCCCGCTCGATCGGGATCAGCAAGGAGGAGGCAAGCGACTTTATCGATGCCTATTTCGCACGCTACCCAAGTGTCGAGAAGTTCACGCGATCGGTCCTTGTGGAAGCCCACGAAAAAGGCTTCGTCAGCACCATCCTCGGAAGACGGCGGAGGATCGACGGCGTCCGCGACCCGTCAAGGGCGAATGTGAGGCGTTTTCTCAACTTCGCTGAAAGAACGGCCATTAACACCGTGATTCAAGGCTCGGCGGCGGACTTGATCAAGCTGGCAATGTTGCATTTGCACGAACGAATTGGCCAGGAAGGGCTTCCCGCCCGGTTGTTGCTGCAAATTCACGACGAACTGGTCGTTGAACTCGACCCGGCTCGCCAATCGGAAATCGCCAAAATCGTTCACCAGATCATGGTCTCGGCCTTTCCGTTACGGGTTCCAATCCAGGTCGATCTGTCGATCGGCCCCAATTGGGGAAACACCAGGCCGATTGATTTTCCCCGGCTCGGCGACTAAAAATGGAGTAGCGACGGCCTGAAATCGCCCGTGATTTCGGGACCGGTTACACGTGAGGCGTGTTCCGGACAACTTTTCCTTGTGTTTTTAGTGCGCGGTTTGCCCGTGCGCCATTCCGTTTTGGACCCGTGAAGCCGCGCCCCTCAGCGCCGGTGACCTGATTGGCTTTCCGGGAATACGATTCACAAAGGACCGCCGATGTTTGTTGTTGGGGTCATTGGCGGTGTGGCCAGCGGGAAGAGCGAAGTGACCGAGACGTTGCGCGGACTGGGTGCATGCATCCTTGACGCCGACCAGATTGGTCATCAGGTCTTGCGGATTCCGGCGATCAGGGAACAAGTCGGCCAGCGTTGGGGAGACGCGATCCGGTCAGTCGATGGCGAGATCAATCGCCGGGCACTGGCCGCAATCGTCTTCGATCCCGCGCGCCCCGATGAACTGCCCGCGCTGGAGCGGATAACTCACCCGGAAATTGAGAAACGGATACGCGACCACCTCAGGCAAGTCGCCGATCACGACGGTGTGCTGGTGCTCGACGCACCCGTCATGATCAAGACCGGATGGTATCGCCTGTGCGACCTTTTGCTGTTCGTCGATTGTCCGCGAACCATGCGGTCGGAATTCGCGCGGGCGCGCGGATGGGATGAAACGATGCTTGACTCGCGCGAAGCGAGCCAGGCGTCGCTCGAGCGGAAGCGTGAACTGGCGACCCACACAATCCACAACCACGGAACCCTTAAGGAACTTCGCGAGCAAGTCGTGCATTTCTGGAACGAAAACCTCAAATGCGCACCGGGATTCTCGCGCCGGGCAACACTCCCACCTTTCACAACCTGATTCCTCCACTCCCCAAACCTCTTCTCGACAGGGGACACTTTCATGAAATCCAATCGAACGCGCGATTCGCGCCCTGAAAAATACCGGCGGGCGCCCTCCGGCGGCTCCGCTTCGAACGGGCCGGCACACCGTACCTCTCGTTCCGGACCTGGCTATCCCGCGACTCCGGAAATCAATCGGCGGATCGAACAGCTCGATTCGAACGGTGATCCGATGTCGCTGGTCGAGGAAATCGCCAGGGAATACGACTTCGACGCCGTGCCGCCCCCTCTTCAGGAAGGGGACTCACCCGACAATCGCGCCAATATCACCATACTGCAGCGATTGCCCTACGGCGAACTGGTCGAGGCCGCGCGCGCCGAAGGAGTCGAGCACCCGGACGACCGGCCGCGCAGCGAACTGGTTCTCGGTGTGATCAAGCAACGGTTGCGCCAGAATGGAATGATGTACGGCGAGGGGACGCTGGAAATCCTCCCCGACGGTTACGGATTCCTCCGCAGCACCCAGCACAACTACAACGTCTGTATGGACGATATTTACGTCTCACCGAGCCAGATTCGCAAGTTTAACCTGCGCAACGGCTCGCTCGTCAGCGGCCAGATTCGCCCCCCCAAGAACACGGAAAAATACTTTGCGCTCCTTCGGGTCGCCTCGATCAATGGACACGACCCCTCGGACGCGGCGCGGCAGTCGAGCTTCGACGAACTGACGCCCGTTCATCCCGACAAGCGGATTGTGATGGAATACGACCCGGAGGAAATGTCGACTCGCGTGGTCGACATGCTCACGCCGATCGGGTTCGGCCAGCGCGGACTGATCGTCAGTCCGCCGCGCGCCGGCAAAACGATACTCATGCAATCGATGGCTCGCGCGGTGTTGCACAATCACCCCGATGCGTACGTCATGATGTTGCTCGTCGACGAGCGCCCCGAGGAAGTCACCGACATGGAACGGGAAGTCCGCGGACCGCGCTGCGAAGTCATCAGTTCAACCTTCGACGAAAAATCCAACCGGCATGTGCAAGTCTCCGAGATCGTGCTGGAGAAGGCCAAGCGGATGGTCGAGGCAGGCCGCGACGTGGTGATCTTTCTCGATTCCATCACGCGGCTGGGGCGGGCGTGGAACCAGGAGTGTCCCCAGTCGGGCAAGACGCTTTCGGGCGGCCTCGACGCCAACGCGATGCAGAAGCCCAAGTCCTTCTTCGGATCGGCGCGAAAGGTCGAGGAAGGCGGCTCGCTTACCATTGTTGCCACCGCGCTCATCGATACCGGCAGCAAGATGGACGACGTTATCTTTGAGGAATTCAAGGGAACTGGAAATCTGGAAATCGTCCTCGACCGTTCGCTCGTCGAGCGTCGTATCTGGCCCGCGATCGATGTCAACGCCAGCGGGACGCGCCGCGAGGAAAAATTGCTGACCGCCGAGGAGTTCGAACGCATCTGCATGGTGCGCCGCGTGCTCAGCCAGCTCAACCCGCCCGACGCGATGGAGCAGTTGACGACGCGGCTGAAAAAATGCAAAACCAACGCCGAGTTCCTGATGGGCGTCACGCCGGGCAAGTTGTAACCGATCGTCTCACTCCCCGGCCCTGCCTGGAACTCCGCCCTTGGTCAATTATCTCAACGAGCCTGGCCAGCCACCGAGGAATGCCAGCCGCCGTTTCGCAATCGTTGTCTCAACGTACAATGCGTCGATCACCCGTCAGCTTTTGAACGGTGCCCTGACCACTCTCGAGCAGCATGGAACGCCGACCGCGAATATCGACATCGTTCGCGTCCCTGGCGCGTGGGAGCTGGCGCTGGCGACCCAGGAACTCGCCGCCTCCGCCACTTATGACGGCATCGTCAGCCTCGGTGCCGTCATTCGCGGCGAAACAACGCACGACCAGCACATCAACCGCTTCGTCAGCATGGCTCTTGGAAAGATCTCGCTCGAGACGCGAACTCCAATCGGTTTCGGATTGCTGACGTGCGAGACGTTTGATCAGGCGCGCGAGCGAAGCGGCGGAACGATGGGCAACAAGGGGAACGAGGCGACGCTTGCGATGCTCGAAATGGTCGCGCTGCTCGAACGACTTGAGGAAACGCGACATGAATAAAATGCCCCAACCAAAAAGACGCTGCTGATGTCAACCCGCCGCCGAGCACGCGAGGTCGTGATGCAATTGCTCTATCGCGATGAACTCAACGAACCGGCCAGCGAGGCGTCGGACCGCCATTTCCTGCTCGGGCGGCTGCTGGGGAACAAGGGGCTTGTCGCGTTCGCGCTGGCCATCCTCGTCGGCGTACGGCAGCGACGGGACCACCTCGACCGGATGCTGGCCGATGCCACCGAGAACTGGCGGCTGAACCGGATGGCAAACACCGACCGGAACATCTTGCGAATGGCCGCCTGGGAAATTCGCTATGGCGAGACGCCTCACCGCGTCGTGATCAACGAGGCGATTGAGCTGGCACGGCGCTACGGCGACCGGAACTCACCCCGCTTTGTCAACGGCGTTCTCGACCGGCTCATGCACACGCCCCACGACCGCCAAACGCTCGACGCGTTGCTGGAGTCAAGCGAACCGGGCGGAACAATCCGCGGAATCCAACCGGAATAACCTGTCACCCAGCGGTTGGTATCCGCACAGCAATCCGCACGCCGTTGGCCGCAGGGGCCGTGCCGCACTGATCGTGGCTGCGGCTTCCAGCCGCAGTCTGGTCATGACCGGCTCTGTCGCTCGGCGAAACTGTGGTTTTCCCGATCGGAGGTTGCTGCTAGATTCCCGCTACCCGCGTGTCCCCGTTTCCGTGGTTCCAGGACAATGACCCTTCTCACCCGTTACATCGTCAGGGAACTTGCCATGGTGTTTCTCATCACCTTGTCGAGCATGACGCTCCTCATGTTGACGGTCGGGCTGGTTCAGGAAGCGGTCCGCGAGAACCTCACGCCGTTTACCATTTTGCAACTGGTTCCGTTTGTCCTCCCGAACGCACTCTGCTTCGCGATTCCAGGCACGGCGCTGTTTTCCACCTGCCTGGTCCTTGGACGGATGTCCGCCGCCGGCGAAGTGATCGCCGTCAAGGCCGCGGGGGTTTCCCCCATCGCCTTTGTCTGGCCTGTCATCGGCATGGCGCTGGCGCTCAGCCTCGTGACGGTGTGGCTTAACGACATGGCCGTTTCGTGGGGACGCACCGGCGTCTACCGGGTCGTCCTTCACTCGGTTGAAAAAACCATTTACTCGGTCCTCGGTGCCGAGCGATCGTACCAGAGTGGTCGCGTCTCGATTTCCGTTGACGATGTGATCGACCGGAAACTGATGCGCCCGGTCGTCCAGATTTACAGTGAGGACGGGGACGGCGATTTCCAGTTCACCGCGGAATCGGCGGAACTGTCCATTGACCCGGTGCGCGACGTCCTGGTGTTTACCGTACACAACGCATTGGCTCGCGTATCGAATGACGGGTTTAGCGCCGTGTTGCCCGACGGCCAGGTGCCGATCCCGCTTCGTGACGCGACCCGCAAGGAGGAGCGGAGTACGAGTCCCTCCAACCTGCCGCTGAAGATCATGCGGAGCGAGGTGGCCCACCAGGTCAGCGCCAACGAGACCCATCAACGGCAACTCGCGATGCAGGCGTCATTCCAGATGCTCGGTGGCGACCTGATCAGCCTGACTCACCCGCGGTGGAACAGTTTCATCGAAGAACTCGAACAAGGTCGCGAACGGGTCTTCCGACTCCAGACCGAACCCTGGCGCCGGTGGGCCAACGGGTTCAGTTGCCTGTGTTTTGTCGTGGTCGGTGCACCGCTGGCGATTTACATGCGGAAGAGCGATTTCTGGAACACATTCGCGCTTTGTTTTATTCCGATCCTCTTCGCCTATTACCCGCTTATGATGTTCGGGGTCGGGCGCGCCAAGGCAGGCGACATGCCCCCGCCGATCGTGTGGCTCGGCAACGTCGTCCTCTTGTTCGTCGGGTGGTATCTGACCCGCCGAATCGCCCGCCACTAGTGCCTTGTCATTGCCAGAATTTGGGGTTCGACAAATCAAGCTGGCCGAACCGTTCCTTTACGCGCTTTTGCTTTCGGGCAGCTTGAACCGGTCGCCGAGTACGATCTCCTCGGTGATGACGAACTTCGATCCCTTCGGCTG
Source organism: Pirellulaceae bacterium (assembly GCA_041747075.1). Lineage (GTDB taxonomy): Bacteria > Planctomycetota > Planctomycetia > Pirellulales > Pirellulaceae > CAJQPP01. The sequence goes on along the minus strand of JBGTFW010000250.1, from coordinate 11,298 downwards.
TTCGGGCAAGTCGTACATGATGTCGAGCATCACGCTTTCGACAATCGAACGGAGACCCCTTGCTCCGGTCCCCTTCTGAATCGCCTTGTTCGCAATCAACTTGAGCGCGTCGTCGGTAAAGACCAGCTCGCAGCTTTCCATTCCAAAGAGCGACTGGAACTGGCGGATCAGCGCATTTTTTGGCTCGATCAGAACGCGCACCAGCCCGGCTTCGTCCATCGGTGAAAGCGCCGCGCAAATCGGAAGACGGCCCACCAGTTCCGGAATCAGCCCGAATTCGAGAATATCGTCGGTGTTGATTTCCGGTAACAATTCTCCGAGTTCGCGGTCCTCGCGGATTCCCGGTACCTGGCCGAATCCGATCGTCTTGCGGCCGAGCCGCTTGCGAATAATGTCCTCGACGCCGACGAACGTTCCGCCGCAAATAAAGAGGATATTCGAGGTGTCGATCTGGATGTACTGTTGTTCGGGGTGCTTGCGACCACCCTGGGGAGGCACGTTGGCAATGGTCCCCTCCAGCATTTTCAGCAACGCCTGCTGCACGCCTTCGCCCGAGACGTCGCGTGTGATCGAAACGTTGTTGGAGGTCTTGCCGATCTTGTCGATCTCATCGATGTAGATGACGCCGCGCTGGGCCGCTTCGATGTCAAAGTCGGCGGCGTGGAGCAGCTTGAGCAAGAGGTTCTCGACGTCCTCGCCGACGTAACCGGCTTCGGTCAGCGTCGTCGCATCGCCGATCGCGAACGGGACGTTCAGTACGCGGGCCAGCGTGCGCGCCAACAGCGTCTTGCCCGACCCGGTTGGTCCGACGAGGAGAATGTTGGACTTGTCAATTTCAATATCGTTGCCGTCCCACCCGGCCGTGAGGCGCTTGTAGTGGTTGTGAACGGCAACGGCGAGGACTTTTTTCACCCAGTCCTGCCCGATCACGTACTCGTCCATCCGCCCGACCAGGTCGCGGGGCGTGGGGATTTTGGTGAAGAGTTGTTTCGTCGGTCCGCGACGGCGCTGTTCCTGTTCCAGAATGGACTGGCACAGTTCAATGCACTCGCCGCAGATGTACACGTCGCCTGGACCCTCGACGAGGGGCCCGACGTCGCGGTAACTCTTGCGGCAAAATGAACAGTACGCGTTTTTCCGCGTCGCTCCCTTTCGAGAGGTGGTATTATCGTTCCCTGCGGGCATGAATCCGAAACTCCTTGGGGGGGTCAGTGGCTCAGGGGCTGCACATTCTCGTCGAAACTCAAAAACAACCCGCTACAGGAACAGTCGCCGGTTGATTGTGCTTCCCTGCCCGCAATCTTCAAGTTTGCCTGATTCTAATTCAGTCTTTTTGCGGCGTAATCTGCACGCGAAACCCGCGAGTCGGATTTACTGGCGGAGGTGGACAGACCCGATTGATCCTTCAGGTCTTCCCGCCCCCGTTGTTCGTTACATTCCGTCGCGCCGGACGATTCGTCAAGGTTCCTGGTCCCGCTTGATCCGTTCAATTGTTTTCGACGCCACAATACGCTTGAGGCGATCGTATTCCTCGTCGCTGATTCGTCCCTGGTCGCGCATCCGCTGAAATGCCGAAAGCTCGTCCACTGCCGGTGCCACATCGTCGGGCATCGCCATCTTCCGCGCGCCCTTGATCGCGCCTAAGGCGATCAACAATAACGCCGTCAGAATCGCCGCGCCTGCGACGATGAGCACGATTTCTCGCATTTCCTTCAAGTCCGCGGCCAGCGATCGATTCCCATCCGATGGGGACCAGTCCAACCAGTCCGCTGGTTGGGAAACGCGCATTATTGTAGCTGAAATCCGCAAGACTCGCGAATCTGGAATCCGCGATCATGAGCGTCTCGCGGCAACCGGAACATGTCCGGCCGGCGCGCTCTCGAATTCCCTGAGAAAGGCACAATTCGCCATTGAAAAGTGCTGACGGTCCCTCATACGCGGCGTCGCGCGAAGCGGTTCGGCGATTTTTGCGTGAAATCCCGTTCCGGAATTGACGACTTGCGCGTCTGTGCGGCCGCGGGCGGGCAAACTGGCGAAAACGCCTTCTCCATCCGGCATCACCGGGCTTTAACGTAATTCCCGCGCAACCCGGTTTTTGAAAAATTTACAAACGCAATTCGGCGGTTAGACCGATTGCTTAACGTGATTCGCGAGAATCTTTGGGCACCACCAATACGCAATTCGACAGGCCGAACCCTTGCGCGCTTCGTATAACGATGGCGTCGCCAGTCCCCCCGGCCGCTGATCACGAGGAACGAAATGGACAACTCCCACTCCACGCGCTGCGCGTGCGCTTCCGCCGCGCGCTGCGATTTCCGGTCTTTCAATTCGCTGGTAGAGTTCGCTTGCCGCGCCCTCTCCATTCGTCTGCTGCTGCTCGTTGCGTGCATCGCCTCGATGCCGGAACTGACTGCCCAGACCGTTCGCCCCGGCCTTCCGGAAAAACCTCCCGAGCTGATTGGCACCAGTCAGTCCTCTTTCGAAATACCCTTTTCGACCGGCCACGCGTCGGGTTCCGTCGTGCAAGCGGTGCTCCACGTTTCCACCGATCGCGGTCGCACCTGGAAGGAGCATTCAACCCGCCCGCCGACGGCAAGCGGATTTCCATTCACCGCACCCGCCGAGGGGGAGTACTGGTTTGCGATTCAAACCGTCAATCGCGACGGGCAACGATCTCCCTCGGGCGAACACCTCAAATCGGAACTGCGAATTGTCGTCGACAAGGTCCGCCCGCAACTTGAGTTTGACGTGCGCCCGGACGCGGCGGGCCGCCTCGTCGCCTCGATCAAGGCCGAAGATGCGTACATCGATCCGCGCAGCCTGGTGATCGAGTACCAGCCGAATGGCACGGGCGACGCATGGAGTTCCGTACCGACCGCGTCACGTCGCGAACCAGCCGGAGGTGTCTTTTTTGACGAGCTGGCGTTTTGGCCCGAGGCGAGTGGAAATGCGCTCACGATTCGTGCCACGATTCGTGACCTTGCGGGCAACCCGGCGACGGCAACGCGGCACGTCAACTTTTCGCCCGCGGGCGGCCTGCCAGCAACGGTACCTCCGACTGCCTCGTCGGGTGGAGCCCATGCACCGGCAACGGCGGACTCGCGGATTTACACGCATTACCAGCAAACCCGCCTGCCCGTCGCGCTTGAGCACTTGTACGGAAACTTGCCGGCTGGCGAACCTTCAGCGCCGCGCCAGGCCGCGCGGTCCGGGGAACCCGCTGTGCCGCCACCCCTCTCGGAAAAAAGTTCCTCGTCCGGCGAGAAGCCGCGAGACGACATTCCGCTCACGGCGCGAGGCAGCCAGCCACCTCAACCGCCAGGAGCGCCCAACCGCCTGGCCGAAAACATTTTGCCGGGCGACGCTGCGGTTCCCGCTACGTTGCCGGTGTCGCGTGCCGACTCGCAATGGCGCAGTCGAACCAGCGGGTCCACCGAGTCCCAAAAAGTGAGCGAGGGGAGCACCCATGGCTGGCAACCGCCGGGACAAGTGACGCAGGAGTCTCCTCGGGTCCATGTTGCTCTTCAAACCACTCCAGCCGCGGATCATCCGCAAACTGACCCTCCGCAACACTTCGTTTCACCACATGGCAACGGGCCACCTCGACTTTTGCAGCGCCTTCCCGCCCCCGACCAACCCGTTGCCGCATCCCCGCCCGCCGATGCCCGGAATGCGGTCTGGTCCTCCTCGACAACCGGCGCAAAGGAATCAGCCCCGCGTCCGGCGAGTCTCCTCGCCTCGGGTCCGCAATTTGAAACGCTGCGAGAAATGGCGCGTCATTCGAATTCGCGCCAGTTCCAGCTTGACTATGAAATCGACGCGATCGGTCCCGAAGGCATTCGTGCCGTCGAACTCTGGATGACGACCGATGGAGGCAACTCATGGCGGCGGACAACCAATGATGAAGACCAGCGCAGTCCGGTGAACGTTCAAGTCGAAACCGAAGGCATCGTCGGATTCCGGGTTCGCGTCGTCAGCAACGAAGGTCTCAGCGCGCGCGAGCCGCGACGCGGCGATCCAGCGGACATGTGGGTCAACGTCGATACGACCCTGCCGGAGGCTGCGATCACCGGAGCGCCTTATGGAACGGCTTCCGACGCGGGAAAACTGGTCATCCAGTGGCGGGCGAGCGATGCGAACCTCGCACTGCGACCGATCCGGCTGCGATACAGTCCCCAACCCGACGGGCCGTGGACGACGATCGAGGATGGACTGCGGAACGAAGGCGAATTCGTCTGGAAACCGGCGGTCGACACGCCTGACCTTGTGTATTTGCGGCTGGAAGTGCGTGACGAAGCGGGTAACATCCGCGTTGACCAGCCGACTCATCCCGTCGATATTTCCGGGCTGATTCCGCGCGGGCACATCCGGGGGTTGACGCCGATCACGTAATAACAGTACCGGGTGTGTCCGGAGTTTGGTCCGCGGATTTCGCAGACGTCACAGCTCCCTTTTATCGCGTGGTGTCGTTGAACGGGTTGCGCGGGGCGGGCATCCAGCGGCACAGCGCGATTCCGAAAAAGTACAACACGGTCAACGGCACCGCCATGAGAATCATGCTGACCGGATCCGCGGGCGTCAGCAACATCGAGAGAATGCTGATGATCATCACCGCCATTCGCCAGTGCTTGACGTACGTCTCGGTCGCCACCAGCGTGATCCGCTGCAAAAAGAGCATGACCAGCGGCAACTGAAATGAGACGCCGAAACCCAGCGGCAGGAACAGGACGAAGGAGAGCCACTCGCCGATCCGCAATTGCGGCTTGATGCCCATGCTCGCGTTAAACGAAAAAAGGAAGTTCAGCACCGGGTCAAAAACAAAAAAGAACGCAAGACCGCAACCGAGCGCGAAGAGAATCAGGCTCAGCGGCAGGTAGAGGTAGACGTACTTTTGCTCGTGCGGATAGAGTCCCGCCGCCACGAAGAGCCATACCTGGTAAAAGACCCACGGCGCGGAAATGATCAGCCCGGTAATCACCGCCGCCTTGAGCCAAACCATAAAAACCTCGTGGGGCGAGAGCGCCTGGGTTCCTTCCGTGTAACTTCGCCAGATGTCCACCGGCACCAGTGGGATCGTCGGCGGCGGAATCCGGTCCGGAAACGTCTCGGCCACCAGCAAGCGGTTGAGACGCCGCGAAAGTTCAACATCGTCCGGGTGAAGGTCTACTTGCGCTTTCATCAATTGCAACTGGTTCTCGCGCGGCGGCGAGAACCAATGCATGATCGACCACGAGGAGGACCCGAAAAGGTCCACGAAAGCTTCCGCGTCATGAAGGGCACGGTCCTCGAGCACCCGGTTGAGGATCGCCACGACGCGATCCCGGTCGGACAGGGTAAATGCCGCTTCGCCGCGGCCGACCAGCTCCTTGATTGCATCGCGATCGCTCCGTCCAATCCGTTCCGTCACCGCCGCCAACCGGCTCGCATCAACGCTTCCAGCCGGCTGACCGTCGACAATCATCGCGGCAATCGCTCTCGCGCCGTCCGGAGTGACGTCCGACGGCGAGAAACGGTAGGGAGTCAGGTCGATTTCGGACAGCGAGTCGGGACTGATGGTGCGAATGGCCTGAACGAGCTGTCCCGGATCGATGTACGCGCGGTCGGGCGAGAGTCCGTCGCGCTGCATCCGGGTGCTGATTTCCAGCGGGAGAAAGCCCATTCGCTCCTTGTATTCCCCGATCGCGTACTTGTCGTGAAAGTCCTTGATCGCCGCGACCAGCGGTCGCTGCAGGAAATTCACGACGCGGTCGGCGAGCAGGAACCCGAACACACATCCCACGGCGACGCCGATCAGGCTGCGAATCAGCGCGACTCGCAGTTCCTCAAGGTGCTCGCCAAAGGACATGCGCGTGTTTTCGAACAGGTCTTCAGCGGGCCGTGGGCTCATGAACGGGATCGTTGCCAGGATGTTGGAAGGAGTCAACCAGCGGCCTCAAGGGAGATGAGGCGCGGCGGCGGCATTGATCCATTACAATTGCGCCGACGATTTCTGACCAGACCCGCGCGCCTGTGGCGATGGAATCGTATTCAGTTCAGGGAGACTCCCGCTCCCGACGGGATGATCAGGAAACGGAAATGCCACAAACGACCCCGCCCCTCTACCCACTCCGCTTCGTCCCGCTCTTCAAACGGTATCTGTGGGGCGGCAGACGACTGGGAACCTTTCTCGGCAAGCCGATCGGGACCGGGGATGACTACGCGGAAAGCTGGGAACTGGTCGATCGTGCGGGGGAGACCAGCGTCGTTCACGGCGGATGGCTCGACGGTGCGACCATCGCGGAAGTCATCGGCCAATACGGAGAGGCGATTCCCGGTCCGGTCGCCTGGCAACGGATTCACAATCCGAATTTGCCAGCCGCGCTCCGCGGCCGGTTCCCGCTGCTGCTCAAGTATCTCGACGCCCACAAGCCGCTTTCCGTTCAGGTTCACCCCGACGACGCAATGGCCGCCCGGTTGCCGCAACCGGACCTTGGTAAAACAGAAGCCTGGTACGTCCTCGATGCGGAGCCGGGAAGTCTCCTCTATGCCGGCTTGCGTCAGGGGGTCGGCCCACGCGAACTTCAAGCCGCCGTCGATGCCGGGAGGACCGACGACTTGTTGCACCCGATCGAGGCGCGGCCGGGTGATTGCATTTTTATACCCGCCGGCACGGTTCATGCAATTGGCGCGGGGCTGTTGATCGCCGAGATACAGCAGTGCAGCGACACAACCTTTCGGCTCTTTGACTGGAACCGCGTTGATCGCGAGGGTCGTGCCCGTCCACTTCATGTCGAACAGGCGATCGCGGCGACCAACTTCGATCGCGGCCCGGTCGCGGTTCAGGTGCCGCGTCCGGGCGGTCCCGGTGAAGCGGAAGAACTTGTGCGATGTGACAAGTTTGTACTGAATCGTGTCACGCTCGATCGAGGTTCCAGTTTTTCCGTGGAAACGAAAGACGGTTTTCGAATTGTCACCGTGGTCCGGGGTGAAGTCTCTCTTGCCGGTGACCCGATCGAACAACCGCTTCGATTGGGCGAAACGGCCCTGATTCCGGCTTCGCTCGCTTGCGTGACGGCGACCGCCGGAGAAGGTTGCCAGTTGCTAATCATATCAGCCGGAATGCTAGCTTGAACGGCTGGTATTGAACAACGCTACGGTTAGGCAGTACGTTCCGCGCCCCCGCCGCACGTAAACGGTCGAACCCGGACACCCATGACGCGAAAACTGAATTTCCTGATCGCCTCGGCAACTTTGGCGTTGGTCGGGGGTTGCAACCTTCGGCCCGATGCGGGTCCGCCGGGGACGGTCTACCACCAGCGCAACCGGGCGGTTATCCACGACCCCTTTCCCGGCCGTTTTATCGGACCAGAGATCGAAGGCGCGCGGCCGCTTGATTACGACCGGCCACTCTCCCAGCCGACCGGCAACCAAACGAACCCTTACGCCAATCGCGGAGCATTTGGGTTTTAGCTCATGCCACTTTCCCGGGTTGCAGGCCGGGAATGCAAGGGTCCAGCCGACGCTGACACCCACCGCCCGCGCTCACCGGTTGGCGATTCGTTTGAGGATCTCCGTACCCTGTTGCAGTTGTTCGTCGCTGACTGCGTAGGCGATGCGAAAATGCGTGTCGCGCATGCTGAAGACCGATCCGGGAATCAGCAGCAAGTTATTGTCGATCGCGCGTCGAACAAACTTGTCGCCCGACAATCCATTGGGCAAACGCGGGAAGAGGTAAAACGAACCGTCGGGCCGGACGATCTCGTAGTGCGAAGAGAGTTCGTCGAGCATAAAGTCGCGCTTGGCGCGGTACTGGCTCACGTAATGGTCGATGGGTGTTTCCAGGGCCGTGATACCGGCCCACTGCACTGGATGGGGGGCGCACACAAAGGTGAACTGCTGGAGCTTGGTCATTTCCTCGATGATCGAGGGTGGACCGTGTACGAATCCAAGCCGCAGACCCGTCATCGCGTGACTCTTGCTGAAGCCGTCGACGACGATCGTGTGCGGGTTAAACGCGGCAGGGGAAAGATGTGGCCCGTCATAAGTGAACTTGCTGTAGATTTCATCGGAGACGAGGCAAATGTCACGCTCCATGGCGAGGTCGGCAAGCGATTTCAGTTCGTCGCGCGTCAGACGGACGCCGGTCGGATTGGCGGGACAGTTGACGATGATCATTTTGGTTCGCGCCGTGACCGCCGCATCGACGCGGTTCCGGTCGAGCCGGAAATCCGGATAAGTGTCGACGGGAACGGGAACGGCATCGAACATCCTCGGGAGCCACCGGTACATGACAAAAAAGGGATCGAGGATGATGACTTCGTCACCGGGATCGAGAAGCGCCATCATCGCGAGGGTCAATCCACCGCTGGTTCCCGAACTGACCAGCAGTCCGCGTTCCTGTCCCGGAAAAGCCGTTTCGATCTCGTCGAGAAGTCGCTTGCGGAGCGGAGCGATTCCCTGTGTCAGTGCGTAATCAGTGTGGTCCCCCTCGATCGCGGCGATCAACGATCGCTTCACCGGTTCCGGCAAGGGATAATCGACTTGTCCAATCGACAGATTGACTGGATTGGGCAACTGTTTGGCGAGTTCAAAAACGCTGCGGATGCCACTACTGTCGACTTGCGCGGCGCGACGGGCGAGCCAGCCCTCTCCGGCCCGGGTTTGAACGGTTTGATTCATGGCACATACCGGAGAGCAAAAACCGGAAAGTTCGAGGGTTCGTGCCGATTGGCAAGTCGCCAGTGTTTCATCGACGGTCGATTTTGGCAAGGCAAATATTCCATGCGCTTCCTTGTAACTCGTGCCCGGCGTTCCTAGAATTCACGTCCATGAGTGAGCTATTCCACGAATGCGGCGTGGCTGCCGTCTTTCATCTTGATTCCCGACGCATCAGCCCGCTCGTCTCCGGCGACGACCTGGACCAGACGTCGCGGTTGATTCCGCGGATGTTGCTGGACATGCAGAATCGCGGCCAGTTGTCGGCAGGCATGACGTCATACCGGCGCGGACGCGGACAGCTTCTCGACACGTACAAGGAAATCGGCTCGGTTCAGGAGGTCTTTCGGCTCTCCCATCCCGGCAAATGTGAAAGCCTGCTGTCGAAATACGCGGGCCACGCCGCGATTGGCCACGTTCGTTACGCGACGTGCGGCAAGGAAGAGCGGAGCTATGCCCAGCCTTTCGAGCGACACCATATCGACAAGGGGAAGTGGTTTTCGTTTGGCTTCAACGGACAACTGGCCAACTACCAGCAGCTTTGCCAGGAATTGCTTGAGTCAACCGATCACCATCTTGCGCGGGAATCCGACACCGAGATTCTCATGCACACGATCGGTCGCCAGCTCGCGCGGACTCGACCGGGCGGTCGCGAGGCACTGATCGAGATGATTTCGGCGGTGGGTGACCAGCTCGATGGAGCCTGGTGCATCGCCTATTTGAACGCGCTCGGTGAAATGCTAATCGCCCGCGATCCACTGGGCATACGGCCCATGTGCTATGCCTTCGACGGTTCACTGTTCGCCGCGGCAAGCGAAACGGTGGCGCTCGCGAATCTCGGTTTCGACCGGTCGCAGATCAGCTTCCTCCAGCCTGGACAGGCGATCACGATCGTCGAGGGTGAAATGGACGTGCGGGCGTTCGTCGAATCACCGCGTCGGGCAAGCTGTTTTTTCGAGTGGGTTTATTTTGCCAACGTCGCCAGCAACCTTGACGGACGCAGTATCTATCTCACACGCACCGCCTTGGGAAACGAGCTGGCGCGACTGGAAAAAAAGGATGGCATTCCGCTTGACGACAACGTGATCGTGGTGCCGGTGCCGGACACGAGCAAGGCCGCCGCCGACGCGATGGCTCACGCGCTGGGCATTCCCTCTCGTGAGGGACTGATTCGCAACCGCTACAGCGGGCGGACGTTTATCGAGGGCGACGCCACGCGCGAGCAGCGCGCCCGGATGAAATACACGCCCCTTCGCGACGTATTGGCGGGCAAGCGGATTCTCCTGGTCGAGGACTCGATCGTCCGCTCGACGACGATGAAGGTGCTCCTTTCGAAAATCTACGAGGCAGGCGCTCGCGAAGTCCATGTTCGCGTTGCCTGTCCGCCGATCGTCGCCCCCTGTTACTACGGCATCGATATGTCGCGGATTGACAACCTCTTCGCACCGCGTTTTTTGGGGAAGGACCTGGTGATGACGCCGCGCATCGAGGCGGACATGGCGCGCGATCTCGGTTGCGATTCGCTCCGCTACCTGCCGGTTGAATCGATCGCCGCCGCGACAGGATTCGACGCCGACCAGCTTTGTCAGGCGTGCATTTCCGGCAACTACCCGACTCCTGCCGGGCAACAACTTTATCAACTCGATCTGAATGGCGCGACGGGACATTCCCGGCGCGCCTACGAGCCCGTCGCGAGCCACTTGCATTAACCTGGAAGAAGCACGAATGAGCCTGTCTGAAAAACTCGAATCGCTCCGCGAGGCCTCGGCGAGGAAATTCGACGAGTCGAAACGCGAAATCATGCACGAGGCGACGGAACAGTTGCAACAGACCTTGCCTGACCGGAAGATTCCCGAGGAGGGGGACCCGCTGCCTGAATTCGAACTTCCCGACAGCACGGGCCAGATGGTTCGCTCGAGCGATTTGCTCGACAAGAGCTCGCTCGTCCTCGCGTTTTTTCGGGGCAGGTGGTGACCGTATTGCAAGGCGGAGCTGGACGCTCTCAACGACCATTACGATGTCTTCCGCAAACTGGGCGCGGAACTGATCGCCATTTCTCCCGAGTTGCCCGACCAAAGCGCCGAACTCAGGGAAAAGCACAAGCTCAAGTTTGAAATCCTTTATGACACCGGGAACAAGGTTGCCGATCGGTTCGGTTTGAAACACGAGTTTCCGGCGGCCTTGCGCGAAGTCTACGAGGAACTCGGGATCAGCTTACCCGAGTTCAATGGCGACGATTCGTGGACGCTTCCGCTCCCCGCGCGGTTTGTCGTTGACGAGAGTGGCACGATTCTCGCGGCGGACGCAAACGCCGACTACACGCAACGTCCGGAACCTGAGGCTACCGCCGAAGTGCTGAAAGCCGCGTGGCAATAGCAGAGTGCGGGCCAGCGGCTCATTGACGGGACGTCCCCATGAATTACATGATTGCCGTGATGTCTTCCCCTAATACCCGACGGTCAGTAGCGGCTGGTCACAAACCATGATCAGTACTTACTGAAAGCGGAAGGTGTCGGCGGCCCAACGGGCGAGGCGGCTGGCAAGGCCGCGGTTGCCGGCGCGGATTCGCGCGCGACCGGTCGTCCCCGGCCGCAACGGTATGCC
>JBGTFW010000249.1:0-3261 GCA_041747075.1 Pirellulaceae bacterium | reverse complement strand
GACCTGGCTGGCGACAATCGCCGCAAGATTCATCAGGCCGCTGCCAGCGGCGTCGACTGGTTGCTCGGTTTGCAAAATCGCGATCGCGGCTGGCCGACATTTTGCAAAGGCTGGGGGCGATTGCCGTTCGATCGCAGCGGCGCGGACATCACGGCGCATGTGCTTCGCGCGTTGATCGCGTGGCAAGCCGACGTGGCCGAAGCCGGCCAAATCGCGGCGGCGGTTTCGCGTGGCCTGAAGTTTCTGACGTCGACTCAACATCAGGAGGGATTCTGGGCACCGCTCTGGTTTGGCAACCAGGACCGCGAGGGAGAGGAGAATCCGGTTTACGGGACGGCGCGGGTGCTGGCGGCGTGGCGCGACGCGCGGAGACTGGACGATTCCGCCGCGCGACGCGGCTTGCAGTGGTTGATTGAGAACCAAAATCGCGACGGTGGCTGGGGGGGCGGACCCTCGCGCCCGGCGACCATTCCCGGTGTTTCTCCGATGGAAAACGACTTGAACGACCGCTTGAGCAGCTTTCAGGAAACCGCGCTGGCCGTCGATTTGCTTGCTAGTTGCCGGGAGCGAGGCGACGGTGGCGACTTGATTGATGAAGTTTTGGCAAGGGGCCTCGAATGGTTGCTCGAGGGAATTGAACGTAAGGAAAACCACGAACGATGGCCGATCGGTTTTTACTTCGCCCGTCTGTGGTATCATGAAGCGCTCTACCCGGCGATATTTGCCACGAGTGCGCTGCGTTCCATTGCCGCCTGCGAAACACCCACTGACAGGACTCCCAATTGATCGCGGAAACCAGCACGCCCGAGCCAAAGCGTCGCAGTCGCCGCCGCAAGACTTCGCATCTGAAGCAGGTGCCGGTCGCGCGCGATTTGCGTGAGGAACTGCGCGGCCGTTGCCGGACCGTTGCCGCGACGCTGCCCGTCGCCAATCCGGTTTCCAGGGACCAGATGGAGTCGGTCTGTCGTCAAATGCTTGTTGAAGCGGGCCAGCCGGAAAGTTTCCTCGGCTGGGCGATGGTCATTCTCGCCAGCGAATTCTGGCGCGATCAGGTCGCTTCGGTCCCGCCCGAACGACGGCTCTTTCTCTTGCCGCATTGCCTCAAGCACGCCGAGGGTTGCCCGGCCGATTACGACCAGTACGGGCTTGATTGCAAGACGTGCGGTGCATGCAGCATTGCCGATTTTCGCACGACCGCCGATGAAATGGGCTACAAGGTGCTCGTCGCCGAAGGCTCACCGATCGTTCTCAAGATCATTGTCAGCGGGTACGTCGATGCGATCGTCGGCGTTGCGTGCCTCAATGTGCTGGAAAAGGCGATCGACAAGATACTCCTCGCCGGGATTCCGTGCATGGCCGTGCCGCTCCTTTCCAGCGATTGTCGCAACACGAGCGTCGACGAGGACTGGGTCGCCGAAATGGTGGCGACGCCGTATCGCGCCGCGACACGGCAAACGCGGACTTATGTTCACCTGCTTCGTCGAGCTTCGAAACTGTTCGAGCCGGACGAGCTGGAACGCCTCATTCCGCGGTCGCGCGGCGACGCGCGCCTGGCGGAGCTGAACGGGCAAGGCATCTCCGCGCTCAATCCGATCGAGGCGACCGAGGCGATTGGATTTGACTTTCTCGCGCGAGGCGGAAAATACTCGCGGCCCTTTATTACCCTCGCCGCGTGGGACGCGCTCTCCGGCGACCACGCGACCGGTTCCGATGGTGCCGACGTTGCCGAAAAAATTTCCGACGCCGTGTGCCGCGCCGCGCTTTCCATTGAGACCTTTCACAAGGCTTCGCTCGTTCACGACGACATCGAGGACGACGACGGTTTTCGCTATGGACAAGCGGCCCTCCATCGCAAGTACGGAATTCCCGTCGCCATAAACGTCGGCGACTGGCTCATCGGCATGGGGTACCGGCTGGTCAGTCGCGATGCGGCGGAACTGGGCGGCGACGTCGCGGCGGATGTGCTCGGCCTGCTATCCGACGCGCACCTGCGGCTCTCGGAAGGCCAGGGGGCGGAACTGTTGTGGCGCGAGCGGTCCGACAAGACGTTGCAACCGATCGACGCGCTGAAAATCTATGCGCTCAAGACCGCACCGGCTTTCGAAGCGGCCCTTTGCACCGGATTGCGGCTGGCGGGCGAGATCAACGACTACCTTCAGCCCATTCGCGCCTTTGCACGCAACCTCGGCGTCGCATTCCAGATTCTCAATGACCTGAAGGACTGGGAAGGTGACCGTGAAAACAAGCTGGAGCCCGGTGGCGACCTGCTCGGCGGCCGGCCGACCCTTTTGCTCGCGCTTGCCCTCGAGTCGCTCGACGAATCGGCGCGGAGCGAACTTTCCGGACTGATCAACGACGCATCCGCCAGCCCATTGCATCGAATCAATCGGGCCAGGCAACTCTATCTTCAGGCCGGCGTGTTCGAGAAAGCCCACCGGCTGGTCGACAAGCACCAGAGCCGCGCCGAGGAAGTTGCCGACGCAATCGAGCCGGATTCACTGCGACGGCTTTTGTATTATCTGGTCGACGCCGTGCTGAGCCGCAACGAAACGGACGTCACTCCGACGATCGCGTTCGTCGAACCGACGATGCGCGACGCCTTGCCGATCGTTGCCTCCTCGTAACATTGCCGGGACTTCTCAATTTCGGACGGCAACCCGATGATGACGGCATCCCGATGACGACTAACCGCGCTGAATGGACTCATCCCGACCTCCAGGCGCTCACCGGCCTGTTCTTTCCCGAACCGGGCGAACTGGGCCGGTTTCATGAGCTGCCCGCCGAGCAACTGAAGAAGCCCTGGTCTCGCTTGCTGGCGCACACGCACCATATGACTGTGACGATCGAAAATTGTCACGGCGAGCCGGTCAACGTCGATGTTCTGGAGAAGCACAACACACCCTCGCACTACGCGCGGAAAATTCTCCTTCGCCGCCAGTCGGACAACTGCGTCGTGCAATTCGGAATTGTGCGGCTGGGCAAGTCGACCTTGCCGCCGACGGTGATGGAGCAGATCGAGGACGAATCGATTCCGCTTGGCCGCATCCTGATCGACAACCAGGTCATGCGGAAGGTTAAACTCATGTCCCTGTGGCGGATCGAGCCGGGTCCGGCGCTACGGGAATATTTCGCGGATGCGGAGTTGGCGGAATGTTTCGGTCGGACGGCGTTGATCTACGCCAACGGCATTCCCGCCGTGGAACTTCTGGAGATCATACCCGGAGGAATCGGCACGGGGAGTTGAGAGACTTCTTGATTCCG
>JBGTFW010000248.1:0-17620 GCA_041747075.1 Pirellulaceae bacterium | reverse complement strand
TTCTACATTAATTCGCGGGCCAGTTGGGAAGTTTCATTTTCTTTTCGACGTTGCCCGTGTGTTCGCGGTAATGCCGGTCCATCTGGACGAGCAGGGCGCGAAGGCTGGGGAACGGATTTCCCTTGATCCGCCCGTCAAGGTCAATGCCGTCGAGCAAATACGCGAAGCGGCGGTTGAAATGCTCGACCCGTTCCATCTGAAGGGCTTCCTCGGCTCCGTTCCAGTCGGGATGGGCCGCCTGGTAATCGTCGGGCATCTGTTCGGGGTTAAGGTCCATGACCGGAATCGAGGGATCGATGGCGCTGTAGATTTGCGAAAAGAAACCAAGCTCGCGCCCCATCATGTGTTCGGCGTTCCAGCGTGGCGTGTGAGTTCCGTCGCCTGGAACAAAATTCATCTGCTCGGCGGACAGTGCGGCAAATACTTCGCGGGAACTCTCGCAAGCCGCTTCTTTTTTCGCGTACAACCCGGCCAGGTCGTCACTCATTTCCCAACGGGTTTCACGCAGCGAAACAAATTGGGTCATAAATGTTTCTTCGCTCGCGGCGGACAGCGCCAGCGTGTTATGGGGAATGCTTCGAATGGTTTCGTCGCCAACCGACTCAAGACCGGAATCCGCCGCAATCACGATCCTCCGCGGTTTCATCAACTCGGCGATTCCCTTGAGCGATTCAGCATCCGGTCGAGGTCCGGTCACAAGGATCGCGTCCAGCGACGGCAGCATGCGGACATGCGCCGGGCTGGCCCTCATTGCAGCAAGAAATGCTTCAGCGGTCGCCCCGCCGGCGTCAACGATTCGGACCCCATCGACGGCGATCATCGAGACAAAAGCCGGTTTGCCCAGTGCCGTTTCCAACGCGACGGGAATGTGCCAAACGAGTACCGAATTGTCCGAGCGATCTTCGGATTTCTCAGCCGGCATCCAGGTCGGTTGTTCTTCGTTGGGTTTTCGATCGAGCACAAATTCATGACTTTCCGATCCTGCCCACGCATGCACGTGAACCGATTCCGGCCGGCCGGCGGATTCCTGTTTCTCCAGCCGCAATTCAAGGTCGGGAGTCCGCGGCAGTACGTCCGGAGCATCGCCGTTGCGAAGTCCGATATGAAAATTCCACATCGTTTCGACGGTAACCGCCTGTTCGGGCCAGTATCGAATCGCAACCGGGTGACCCTCGTCGGCAAAAAGTCCGGCGGGTCCATGGATCATGCAGAAACAGAATAACGCAATCATCAATTTATTCGGCTCTTGACGCATCGTGATGTTCCTTTCAGGAGTTGACTGGTGATATCTTACACGATTCCGCCGACATTTTGGTTGAGAGGCCTGGCAACGTGCGGAGTTGTCATGACTACCGCTTCGCCCGTCGGCGTCCGGCGAATCAACGCATCGCAAGGGTCGTTTCGAGAATGCCTTCGTCAAGCTCGCCGTTGCGAAAACGGTTTCCCGTTGCATTGCCGATCAAGTCGACCACTGCGGCACTGAACAACATCGGGTCGAGCTTGTAAAAATCGCCGCCACTTTCCCGAAACAGTTCGGCGAAGGGGCGGCCAAAGTCGGGTGAACTGTTTGCCGGAATCCCCGGTGCAAGTTCACGGATTTCGTCGTCGCTCCAGTCCGTCCACAGCGTCACGCGGCCGCCGTAGAGGATCGCTTCGTTGGTTCGACCGATCGCCGTCACATCGTCGGTGGATGGCGGAGGGAGCGGCGCGACGCCAAAGGCGCTAGTGATTTTATTCAGGTCGGCCCCCAATTCAAAAAGTTTGTGCATCACCGCCTCGATGCTGCGCGCGACGATCTGAATCGTTCCCGCCACGCTGCGTGTTGGTGCGACGCACAGGTACATCGACCGGGCGTCGACCCCGCACTGGCCGGCCATCGACTCGATAACGGACTCCGGCGGCAACTTGCCTGATTCGAGGACTCCAACGACAAGGTCGGAACTCGCTGCATAACCGTACTTGTCAAGCACCCGTTCCATCCCGCGTCTCAAGCGCATTGGCCCTGAACCGATTGCGGAATAGCCTTCCTCCTTCACTTGCCAGCCGCCGTACTGGCATCCCATGCACGCCAGCCCCGGCTGGTCGGTCCGAACCGCGACGTCGAGACCGCCTCGATTGAGTTCCAGCGTCGAAGGAACAACGCTGACAGTCCCCAGTCCGCCCATGCAAATGGTGGCCAGTTCCAGACCCGCTTGCAGACCGCCGCGAACGGCAACGCCAAAATCGACGAGACGCCCGTCATGGTGCGCGGCAATTCGCAAGCGGTCGGCGTGCCGCTCCAGCCGTTTGAGCCGCTCGAGCGTCTCTTCATTGAGTTGTTCGATCAAGCGCGCACCGGCCCACCGGCGACCATTGCCGGGTCGAATTCAAGCGGAAAATAATCGTTAACGACCTGGCGAAATTCCTCACGCGTGGAGACATGGGCAACGTGCGATCGAAAGTGCCGCGCGCCGGGCCGCCCCTGGGCGTAACAGCAAGCGTATTTGCGCATTAGCTGCGTTCCTTTGTCCTCGCCGAAGCGGTCCACAATCAGTTCGTAATGCCGCAACATACAATGGCGCTGTTCGGTCGGCGTCGGATCGGGTGGAATGGGGTCGCCCTGAAGCGCGGCAGCCGCCTGGGAAAAGAGCCACGGTCGTCCGAGACACGCTCGGGCGATCATTACCGCATCGATGTCAAAACGGCGAAAGACCTCAACGACACGATCGGCGGAATCGAGGTCGCCGTTACCAATCAACGGAATTTTTCGTAAGGCTGGTTTGATCGATGCGATGCGTTCCCAGTCGGCTTGCCCGCGAAACATGTCCTGTGCCGTGCGGCCGTGAACGGTCAAGGCCGCTGCGCCGGCGCCCTCGACGACTTGAGCGACATCGACCGCGTTGATCTGGTCGCGCGTGCAACCGAGACGAATCTTCGCGGTTACCGGAGTCGGCGCGCACGCCGCGACGACTTGCTCGATGATCCGGCCCATGACGTCCGGGACTCGTAACAAATACGACCCGCTGTGAGCCTTTTCGGTGACCTGGCGCACGGGGCAACCAAAATTGATGTCGACGACGCTGACGCCGTATTCTTCCACCAGTCGTCGTCCGACCTGGGCCATGATTTCCGGCTGGTTGTCCCAGATTTGCACCGCCAGAGGTCGCGGTTCGTCGCGGATTCCCCACAGCCGATCGGGGTGCTCGGCCCGGTACCGGTCGAGCCACACGAAACCGCGCGCGTTGACCATTTCCGTCGCCTGCAGTCCGACTCCTCCATATTCACGGACGATTTGTCGAAAGGCAAAATTGGTGAATCCCGCCATGGGTGCCTGGAGGATCGGCGGGTCAACGCGCACGTTTCCGATGAAAACAGGCGAGGGCCTGACAGCGATACCGCAAACCGGTTGTCGAGGTTGTACCGCGTTCATTGTTTGATTCGCCCGGAAATGTAACAGTCTTCGTCGACTTCGCGCAAGGTTGTATCGGCCAGTCTCAACGCGTCACTGACTTTTTCAATACCGACGCCGCCGACCGGCGAAACCGCACCCTTTCCGCCGACGATGGTTGGCGAAATAAAAACATGTACTTCGTCGACCAGTCGGGCATCGAACAGCTCGCCCAACAGTTTTCCGCCGCCTTCGACGAGCACGTTGGTCATGCCGCGCCCGGCGAGAAATGTCAAAAGCCGCTCCAATCGCTTAACGTACGCCTTCTCGGTGAACTTCACAACCTCGCAACCCGCGCCGCGGAGCTTGTTGCAGCCCTCCTCCGATGCTTTTGGTCCCGCCGCGACCAGCACGGGAACGTCACCGCTGGTAGCGAGTAACTTGCTGCCGACCGGAATACGTAAACCGGAATCGAGCACGACGCGCGTGGCGACACGCGTACCGGGCGGTCGCGCTGTTAGCATCGGGTCATCGGCGATAACGGTGCCCGCCCCAATGAGGATCGCGTCCATGCGGCCCCGTAACTGATGGACGATAGAGCGTGACCCTTCGGATGAAATCCACTGGCTGTGTCCGCTCGTCGTAGCCAGCTTGCCGTCGAGCGTCATTGCCCATTTCGCGATGACCCACGGGCGACTGTCGTGAATCCGCCTCAAGTAGGGCGCGTTGAGGGACTCGGCCTTTTCCCTTCCCATACCCGTTTCGACAGCAACTCCCGCGTCGCGGAGCGCCGCGATTCCGCGTCCGGCAACTTGCGGGAAGGGGTCCTCCATGGCAACGACGACACGGGCGACTCTCGCCGCAATCAGCGCATTAACGCAGGGCGGCGTCTTGCCGTGGTGGCAACAGGGTTCAAGAGTGACCCATGCGGTCGCGCCTTTCGGAGACGATTTGCAATTGGCGAGCGCGACGATCTCGGCGTGGTTTCCTCCGAACCGCTGGTGCCAGCCCTCTCCCAGGAGTTCGCCATCGCGCGTAATGACGCAGCCGACCATCGGATTCGGTTCGACCCATCCTTCGCCTTGCGCCGCAAGCCGCAGCGCACGTTCCATCCAGCCCGAATCGCCCGCCTGGTTCATGGAGTGGAAATCAACTCGCGAAGAATGCCCGTGCTGTCGCCGATCCTTGCGTCGCGCGCGCCGGCCTGTTGAAGCATCGTTTGATAAAGGTTCGTGAGCGGCGTCTCGTCGGCAAAACGAACGTGCTGCCCCGTCCGGTACAGTCCGCCTCCATCGCCGACGGTAATGACCGGCAGTCCGTCGTGTGCATGGCGATTTCCGTCGGCAATCCCGCTGCCGTAGATGACGAGGCTGTTGTCGAGCAAGGTCCCCTCCCCTTCATCCGTGTCATGCAAGCGGCGAATGAACGACGCAAAAAGCTTCATGTGATAGAGGTTAATCTTGCTGATGTCGCGTTGCTTGTCCTTGCTGTTGCCGTGGTGGGACAGGTCATGATGCCCCTGGTTGACGCCAATGTCCCGATAGCTGCGATTGCTCCCGGCGTTTCCGTACATAAACGTGATGATGCGCGTCGAATCGGTCCGCCACGCCAGCGTCATCACGTCAAGCACCAGGTTGACATGCCGGGCGTACTCGCGCGGAACGCCGGCCGGTCGCGGAAAGTCCGACGCATCAATATCTGGACGGTCAAGTTTCTCGCTTCCCGCCAGTCGCTGTTCCACGTCGCGTACCGCGTGGAGGTACTCGTCGAGCTTGCGGCGGTCGTCGTTGCCCAGCCGCCCGTGCAAGGCACTTGCCTGGCTGCGCACGGTGTCGAGGATGCTCTTGCGGTAGCGCCGCCGCCGCTGGGCCGATTGCAGATTTTCCCGCTCGTTGGTCGAGCCAAACAGGCGGTCGAAGATCGCGGCAGGATTGACCTCCTTGACGACGGGAGTTGTCTCGGTCCTCCATGAGAGGTTGGACGTGTAAACGCAACTGTACCCTGAGTCACAGCGTCCCGCCGGCGCGCTCCCTTCCATGCCCGTTTCCAGCGAAGGGAACCGCGCCCGGCCAGCGGTCGTCGACTGGGCCAGTAACTGGTCGATGGAGACGCCATTGCGAATCCCCGCGCCGTCGGTCTTGTGCGGATGAGCACCGGTGAGAAAGGCGGCGACGGCCCGCGCGTGGTCGCCCGGACCGTCCCCGTGAGCACGCGCTCCGTCAAGCGTTAACCCCGTCAGCACATTCAGCCGGTCGCGAAATTCCATCAACGGCCCGAGCGTCGCAGGCAACTCAAAATCGGTCCCCGTTTTCTCCGGCAGCCAGTCGGGCATGTGCATGCCGTTGGGAGCATAAAAAAACGCCACGCGATGCGGCATGTCCGGCAGCTCGTTGATCGCCGTTCCCGCTACCGCGCCGCGCGGTCGCATCGCCTCCAGCAACGGCAGCGCGACGACCGTGCCGGCGGCCTTGAGTACCGTTCTTCGGCTGATCGTTCGGTTCATTACGGATTCTCCCCGGGATCAAGAATAACCTGGTCGACGCGGATTCGGTACTGGAATGGCTCGCTCGCCACGATCGCCTGGATGATCTCCGATACTCGATGATCGTTGGCAACCGCGTCGCGTGCAATGCCGTCGATCACGCAGTCGTCGGTGGCGGCCGGTCCTCTTCCGACGGCGAAAGTAAAGAGCTTTTCAACGACGCAGCGGAAGAATTGGTCGTAATGCCGCTGGAGGATCCGTTGTTGCAACTCGCGCGGCCCGGAAAACGCGCCGCTACCGGGCACTTGCCCGCTACCGGGCACTTGGCCGCTACCGGGTACTTGCCCACTGCCGGGCAATTGCCCGCTTGCGTCGATCGGCAGGTCCCCGTCCAGTGCGCGAAAACGGCCCACGGCATCAAAGTGTTCAAAAGCGAATCCGATCGCATCCATTTTTCTGTGGCAGCTCGCACAGTTGGGGTCGGCCCGGTGTTGCTCAATCCGCTGTCGGAGGCTTCCCGTCAATTCCGCCTGGGAATCGAGTTGAGGGACGTCAGGCAAGGCGGGAGGCGGCGGGTCGGCCAGCAAATTCTCCAGCACCCACTTGCCTCGCTTGACCGGTGACGTCCGCGTCGGATTGGACGTCAGCGTGAGAAAGCTCGCGTGCGCAAGCAGTCCGCCGCGCTCCGTACCGTCGAGTTCGACGCGCCGGAAATGGTCGTCGTCGAGACCGTCCGTCTCCAGACCATAATGCGCGGCCAGACGCCGGTTGACCCAGGTATGACGCGATTCGAGCAGCAACCGCAGCGGCGCGTCGTTCCGCAAAACCTCGTCGAGCAAAAGCGCCGTTTCCTCGACCATCGCCTTGCGGAGGTTCTCGTCATAACCGGGGAACAGGTCGGGATCGGGATCGACCTGCTCAAGCGCGCGCAACTGCAGCCACTGATGAGCAAAGTTGTCAACGAGATTTCGCGAACGCGGATCGGCAAGCAATCGTTGCACTTCGGCACGGAGCGGCCCGCGTTGAACCAGTTCGCCTCGAGTCGCCCGTGTGAAGAGCTCGTCGTCGGGCATCGAACCCCAGAGAAAATACGACAGCGCGGTCGCCAATTCGTAATTGCTCAAACGGCGCGGGGCACCGTCAGGGGGGGCGGGAGACTCGACCTTGAAGAGAAAATGGGGCGAAACGAGCAGCGTTTGCAGAACCAGTTGCATCGCGCCCTCAAAGGACTCCCCCTCCTCGATTGCCATGCGAAAGACCGCCAGCAATTCCTCGATTTCGGCCGGTTCGATCGGCCTTCGCAATGCCCGGGAGCCATGCAACTGAATGATTTTCCCGGCCGCCTCCTCGCCGGACTTTTCGGTGGAAGGCCTCGCGAATAAAAACGTCTTTTGAACGGGCGAAATCTCGGGTTCGTCGATCGGGCCGCGAATCCGGAGGGCCAGCACGCCCAGATTTCGGTCCCGCTCACGCGGGTTTTTGGCCTTCGGATTGTAATAGTCGTTGAGAAAGGAGACGCCCATGCGATGTTCGCCGGCGTCGAGACTTGTCACAAGCACAAATTCACGCGGCTTGTCGCGTTCCGCGCGGACGTTCAGCCTTCTGAGCAGGCTGCCGTCGGCCAGTACGCCCATGCGCGCCGGTTCATCGCCCGCCTTGTGGGCAAACGCCTCCACCGTGATCCGGTATCGGCCCGCGCGATGCACCGTCACGGGTGCCGAAATCGTCGCCTCGCTATAAAGAATGTGCTCGCCGTTGGCTATGTGACTTCCCTTGACCGTCGCCAACTCCGCCGCGTTAAGCGAAACATCGATCAACTGGCGCCGCGCATCCTCGATCACCTGTTCCGAGATTTCCTCCGCCGCCATCAGGTATTTCTCCAGCAACAGCGGTGAAACCGATAGCACGTCGCCGATGTTGTCAAACCCGTGGCCCGACGCATCGACCGGAAACTCGCTGGCGGGTTGAAATTCGATTCCCAAGAGGTCGCGGACCGTATTCTGGTACTCGATCCGAGTCAACCGTCTTAGCGTGACCGAGCCGGCATGGTGCGGGTGATCGCAGCGAAGTTCAGGCAGTTTCCTGTTGATCCAGTCGAGTAGCACCTGGCGGTCCGCGTCGATGAGTTCCGGACCATCATCGGGAGGCATTTCTCGATCCGCGACGCGAGTCGCGATCTTCTTCCACAGTCGCCGCTCCCGGACGACTTGCTCAATGGACGTAAACACAGCGAGGTCCAGGCTCCCCTCAGCCTCGTCCCCTGAGTGACAGTCAATGCAGGCACTTTCGATAATCGGCGCAATGCGGTCGCGCCATGCTTGAGAACCGTCGTCGGTCTGCAAGGCCGATAGCCGGGCGGCAAAAATTAACGAACCCGCAAGGCAAATAGCGGCGGGGACAATTCGGCGGAAGGGCAGGATTGGAAACTCCTCGCGATCAACGTGGCGCAAACTTCCAGCTTGCAAGAATCAAATAGAGGGGAACTAAATGCGCGGTAATGCAGCAGTTAATTTTAAAGCTGTCATCGTAACCTCAAGCGTGAGTCTTGATGCCGTGCATTGAGTCGCGGAGTGCAATGGACCCCCCGTTCATGGCGAGAAAGGCGTTGGCCGGGCGACGAAAAACCCGGAAAAAATGGGTGAAAATAGTGAGTCTCCCGCTGGAACCCCGGTTTTTCGACAGATTTCCGGAAAAAACCCCGCTTTTTCCCCCATTTTCCCCAACACTCCCATTGTAATTCCGCACGCTTTGAACGTTAATTTCACAGTCGTTTGCGAAAAGGACCGGTGCTTGCGAAGCGTTCCGGCATTTCCAGGCGGTCGATACAACCCGTAAATTCAGCGTTTTATCGGGGAATCCCGCAACCACTATCAAGGAGAACGATTCATGGCGAAAAATGGCCCGAAAGCACCAACCAAATCCGAAATCCTCAACAACCTGGCGGATGCAACGGGTCTGGCGCGAAAGGACGTGGCAAGCGTTCTTGAAGCCTTGACCAAGGAAATTGAGAAGAACATTTCCCGCAAGGGTAGTCCTGGCATGTTCACCATTCCAGGTCTGTGCAAGATCGTCGTTCGCAACAAGCCTGCTCTTCCCAAGCGCCAGGTGCGCAACCCCGGCACCGGTGAAATGGTGTGGGCCAAACCGCGCCCGGCCAGCAAACAGGTGAAGATTCGCCCGCTGAAGGGTTTGAAGGACATGGTCGGCTAGACTCGTGTTTTTTGTCCCGACAGACGGTGGACTCGCGCCGCTGCGCGGGACGTGACCGTCAACCTCAGCCACGGGAATTACCCGTGGCTTTTTTTTGATAGGATCAGGGTAAATTCCTTGTGCTCTTTTTGCGTTCCCGCCGTGGCAACTATTGAAATCAATCAGGTACGGGCCGAAAACCCGATACGTACCGAACGCAATGAATTTGAGAAAATTCCCTGTCAGGTTTTTGACGAGGCGGCTGACGCGGCTGTCGCGGTCGCCGCTTACATTGCCGCGGCGGCCCGTAAAAATGCCGCTGAGGGACGCGCGCTCGTTCTGGGACTTGCGACCGGAAGCACGCCGGTCGGCATTTACAACGAATTGGTTCGCTTGCACCGGCAGGAGGACTTGTCACTCGCCAATGTCGTTACGTTCAACCTGGACGAATACTGGCCCATGAACCCCGGCGAGCTGCAAAGTTACGTCCGGTTCATGAATGAGCACCTTTTCAATCTGGTCGACATTCCACGCGCGAATATTCACATTCCCGACGGCCGTGTCCCGCGCGAATCGATCGGCCAGTTCTGCGACGATTACGAAGCGGCGATCGAAGCGGCGGGCGGCATCGAAATCCAGATTCTCGGAATCGGGCGCACCGGGCATATCGGCTTCAACGAGCCGGGTTCGAGCCGCACCAGCCGAACGCGGTTGATTACGCTCGACCGGGTCACACGGGCGGACGCGGCGAGTGACTTTTTTGGCGAGGATCAGGTCCCTCGCCAGGCGATCACGATGGGCGTCGGGACGATCCTCCGCGCCCGCGAAATCATCATTTTGGCCTTTGGTGAACACAAGTCCGCGATTGTCGCCCGCGCTATCGAGGGAGACGTCAGTTCGTCGGTCTCCGCCAGCTTTCTCCAGGAACATCCGCGAGCATGCTTTATCCTCGATCGCGCCGCGAGCGAGTCGCTGGTGCGGAGCGGGTCTCCATGGCTCGTTCAATCGGTTCAATGGACCGACACGGCCGTTCGCAAGGCCGTCATCTGGCTGTCCCGTACGCTTGCCAGGCCGATCCTTAAATTGACCGAGGAAGACTACAACGAGAAAGGACTGCAGGAATTGCTGACGGAACAGGGACCCGCATATGAGCTGAATATTCGTGTCTTTCGCTGGCTCCAGTCGACGATTACCGGGTGGCCTGGCGGCAAGCCTGACAAATTCAAACAGCCCGGCGATCGGAATCAGCCTCACGACCATATCTGGCCGAAACGGGTCCTCGTATTCTCGCCCCACCCCGACGACGACGTTATTTCGATGGGCGGCACGCTGATTCGACTCGTCGATCAGGAACACGAGGTTCATATCGCATACCAGACTTCGGGCAATATTGCTGTCTTTGACGACGATGCAATCCGGTACTGTGAATTCGCCGCCGAATACAATCGCCAGTTCGGTGTTGAACCGGACGCAACACGGCAACTGGAGCAGGAAATTGAGCATTTCCTGAAAAACAAATCGCCGGGCGAAGTCGACAGTCCGCGCGTCCAGTCGATCAAGGGAATGATTCGTCGCGGCGAGGCGCGGGCCGCGGTTCGATTGTGCGGAGTAGACGCCGGGCAGTTGCACTTTCTCAACATGCCGTTTTATGAAACTGGCAAGGTCAAGAAAAAACCACTATCCGACGACGACGTTGAACTCATCGTCGAATTGCTGGAAAGGCTCAAGCCGCACCAGATTTACGCGGCGGGCGACTTGAGTGATCCGCATGGAACCCACCGGACTTGCCTCACCGCGATCCTCGCCGCGTGCCAGCGGGTTGTTGCGAGACAGTGGTTCGCCGACTGCACCGTTTGGCTTTATCGGGGCGCATGGCAGGAATGGGCACCGCACGAAATCGAGATGGCGGTGCCGCTCAGCCCTCGTGAAGTGCTGCGAAAACGTTCGGCGATCTTCAAGCACGAGTCGCAAAAAGACCGTGCCCTTTTTCCAGGCAGTGACGCGCGCGAGTTCTGGCAACGCGCCGAGGAACGAAACGTCGCCACCGCGCGACTCTACGACGCGCTCGGACTGGCCGAGTACGCAGCGATCGAGGGCTTCGTCCTTGTGAGCGGCAAGGCGCTTTCCGCCGGTACTTGCAGATAATCCACCTGCTTCGCCCCTCCCTTGCTGGTGCTGGAACGTGCGACCGCACGTGATTAGCTGCCTCAGCTAAATCCCGAACCGGACGGTGCCTGGCACCCGGAACTCCCGGTACCGGAACCGATGGACTTGTAGCCGGGGGCCGCGCAGCCAGAAAATCCGCATGCAACCACCAGAAACGCGATCAGCAGAAAAGCATTCAGGAAAAAACCGGGCCGTTGACTGGAAGTCATGACTGGAAACTCTGGTGGAATCCGGGGGAGGAGACAACGCGACCAACCCATGCGCGCATAGGCAGCAAGGGGTGATAATGCTGACGTCGACATTTACGCCGTCGCGTCTTTGGTCCAAGTCCCGGACTTGAGAGACTTTCAGTGGATTCCGTTTATTCCTGGCGTTTCGTGGTGACGCACCGTAAAAACGGTCACATTCGCAATTCTGACAGCATCGATCCTGCAAGCATTCGCCGACGACCCCAACGACTCCAAACTCTTGGCGAATTCGGCTATGGGGAACTAAACTGCATCGGCCGGTCTCGTCACGATATTTGCGTGAGCGAACCCCGGCGCGCGTTGGTCGCTGGTCTGCCGAATTAAAGAAATACTGTATTCTTCCTGTCCCATAAACGACCCGGACCGGGCCAATCCAATGCCGCAACAATGCTCAATCTCGACCATTTCCCGAGGGCGAGTCATGTCGCAATCGCTCCTTGTGATCGTTGTGCTTGTTTCCGCGGGGTGTTCGCCCGCCCAAATCAAGCGCGATTTCATCATCGATCAGGTAATCCAGGGAGCACAGAAGTATGCGGCTACCGCAATGCGTGAACATTCGGACATTTTTCGTGATGTCAAAGTGTCCAAAGAGGGGAGTGATACGGTCCATCTTGAATTCACGCTTCAGCCCCAGGCCGAGACGAGCGCCAGTGACTTGCGGAATGAATACCTCGCCGCACTCAAGGAAAACGAGGCGGGCCGGCGCGAAATGAAACAAGTCCTCGACGCGGGAATTCACTTTCACGTAATCTATCGCAACTCCAGTCGCGAAGTGCTCGACGATTTTCGACTCACCAGCGGCGACCTGTAATTCCGGTCAATCGTCCCCATCTCCGTTGGCGGGCGGCAATCCGGACTCTTCCCGATCGACCGCTGGAACGCCGCTTTCCGTTTCGCGGAGCGGCGGTAATTCCCAGGTCCGCCGTTCATCAACCACCTGGATCTCGTCCATCTCGGTACCGTCCAGGTCCTTGCGTAACAGCAGATAGACGGCTGAGGCAATGCACCAGAATAATCCGTAAAGAAACGCGGCTCCAAGAGTTCGCGCGACCCCGTTCCAGAATCGAATCAACCACCGCCCGGCGCGCAAGGAGCCGCTGTCGTTCGATTCATCGTCCACCGTCACCGGCGGATTCGCGGTGCTGAGGCCGGTCATCGCGGCGTCGTCGTCGACGCGACTGGGCGGCATTGCAAATTCGCCGGAAAGGTCGTCCGTCCGGTACTCGACGACGTTGGAACCCCATGACGACGCCCACCACGCGGCGAGCAGGGTCCCTTCCACGAGCGCGATCATTGCGACCCAGCAGATTCCGCTGAAAACCACGCCGATCAGGACGTACGTGACGTAGTGAACGGGCCGCTGAAAAACATAGGCAAAGGCACGGCTGATGCCGTCAAAGGAATCCTGGCCCTCGCACCCGATGGCCGTCACAATCAACGGCCACGCAAAGTACAATCCGAAAAGGATGACGGCCATCGCCAGTGCCAGCGCCAGAACGACGAACCACAGCAACCCGCCGATCAGCGCTCCAAAATCCGTGGTCATCAGCAACCCGATGACGGCCACCGGGATCGCCAGCAAAAACACGGCGAGCAACGGGATCGCAACGCCGGCAAAACACGAGAGAAACTTGTCGATCGCATAGTTAAAGGCTTCGTCCAGGCCGGGCGGGTCATCGCGCGTGTAACGCATCAGCGCGCAGCGGCAGATCGCGCACCCGAAGAACGACCAGACGAGCAACATCCACAGACTGCCTGCAAGAAAATAGAAAAAGCGTCCCAGTCCTGGCTTGATACTGAAAAGGTCACCGACCGGCGTGACAATTGACTTGAATACCAGTTCCATGCCGCGAAGCTGGTGACCGAGGACGCTCACGAGCGAGTCGCCTTGTTGCCACGCCGGATAAACGGCCTTGAAGGGACTACGGTTGATCTCCTTGACAATTCGCAATTCCGGGTCGTCGGCGAGCGAGGCATCGGAAAGAAAGACCTTCTCGGCGACAATCCAACCAAGCGGAACGGAGACCGCTCCCAGCAGCGCAAGCACCAGCACGGTCAAATTAAGCGCAGCCGGAAGCGCGCGAAAAATGAGCAATGCCGGGCAAAGATCGGGCCACGAGAATCGGTTGACGGTGACGGGAGTTGGATCCATTTCAGTCGCGGTCTCCGGCGGGTACAGGAACGACACAAGGTCAAAACGGTCATCGTAGCTGATTATAGCTGCGAGTGGCCTTTCATGTACGGGCGACCGTCGGGCAAAGGGTTCCCCTTGCCCGGTGATTTAATGCCTGGTCACCCGGCAACGCGGCCGTCGTTTCGACTTTCTGCCCGTAGCCCTCTACAATGAATCGACTCCAACAGGATAGCTGATTTCGGGGATAAGCCGATTTGTGTTTGCGCGATTGTTATTGCTGTTCATTCTCCTCCCGCTGGCGGACCTGATCCTCATCTTCATGATGATCCGGGTCCACTGGATGCTGACGGTGCTGTGGATTCTCGTTTCCGGACTCGCCGGGGCCTGGTACGTTCGCCGTCAGGGAACGCGCGTCGTGCGGGAAGCTCGCGCCGCGCTCACGGAAAACCGCGTGCCGGCGGACATGCTTGTCGAGGGGTGCCTCGTCCTGATCGCGGGCGGTTTGCTAATCACGCCGGGACTAATCACCGACTTGATCGGACTTTCGATGCTCGTTCGGCCTGGCCGTCGCTGGTACAGAAACCGTTTTATCGCGTGGTTCAAGCAGAAGTTTCAGGTCTTTCCGGTTCCCGCGCGACGCTCCGATGTGCTTGATGGCGAAGTCGTTGAGAAGTCCATGGATTCCAGCGGCAGTCAAGGCCGCGACGCGACGGGACCCGAATTCCGGAGCGTGAAGGCCAGCCCATGAACGTGATCTGGCTCAAGCGTTACCGGATGCACTTTTCGTTGCGTAATCCGCTTTCGCCGCCCAACGAAATTCACGCGGGTTACGAACTGTTGCCGTGGAATCACCGATTGCTGCTGCGACATGCCGAGGCGAAATTTCAGTCGTTTCGCCATGAAATTGATGCAAACGTCTTTCCCTGTCTTGCGGACGCCGAGGGTTGCCGCCGTTTAATGGGCGAAATCTGGCGTCGCAGCGGATTCATTCCCGATGCGACCTGGCTTGCCGTATTCCGGCAGGCCGGTTCGCGCCGTGAAATCAATTGCGGGACTGTGCAGGGAATTTCTCTCCGCAAAAACGAAGGCTCAATTCAGAATCTCGGCGTTGTTCCGGAACACCGCGGCCGCGGAATCGCCCGGGCCTTGCTGATCGCCGCGCTGAATGGGTTCCGCGAACGCGGGCTGACGACCGCCACGCTGGAAGTAACCGCGTGCAATGAGAGTGCGATCGACCTGTACCAGCGATTCGGATTCCGGATCGTCAGGACGGTTTACAAGTCGATTGAAGTGGAGCTACCGATCGAGAGGGAGCCGTCGCGTCGGGCATTGGCGCATTGACCGGCCGGCAAATAAGCGAATCCGCGCGGCAGACCCGCGCGTGATTGCGCATCGTCGAGGCTTGCCATCGGTGATCGATCATGTCAAGGCATTGGTTGAGCAATTCCAGCTTGCGCGAAACGGGCAGCCTGACCCCCGGGAAAAACCCCATTTGCGGACAATCCGTGTCATCAATGAAATCGAGCGCGTGCAAGAGGAGCGACGGCTGCGTTTTCGTCAAGGCACAGAGGCTCGTCGCCGTGCGAAACCACCATCGCGATGCCAGCGTGCTGAAACGTGCCAGGTAGTTGACATAACTGGCATGGACCGGGAGTTTGAATACCGGCATTGTCGTCACGGGAATTTCCACGAGCTGCCGATCGCCCGCCGACCACAACCACGGCTTGACGGACTGAAAGCCATCGACAAATTTCCCGAACAACTGATTGCGGTCACGCTTTTGCCGGGAGTTGAATCGGCTGTGCCAAAAATACCAGGCTCGGGCAAGTGGACCGAGAAAGGTCGGGAAGACCGATGCGTCATACTCGTAGCCGCGAGCCGCCAGAATCGCGAGCATTTCCGGGGGACAACTGAAACCAGGGCCGCGAAAACCACGAGTGACCTGACCCGTCGCGTTCCACACCGATTCCTCCGTCCGCTCGATTTCGTCAATTAACTGTGACTGCGTGTAGCGGTGCAGCCACGGTTCGTGATGGAACGAATGGTTGCCGATTTCATGTCCCGCGTCGGCGATCGAAGCAAGCACCTCGGAATTCGTCTCAAGTGCCGCGTCCGCGCCGACCACAAAGACGGTGATGGACTGTCGCCGGTTGCGAAAGAACTCAAGGAACCGGGGAACCGCGACGTCAAGGAACGAAGGCATGTCCGTCCACTTCGGATCACCGTGTGTCTTGAGGTAAGCCCACAGGTTATCGAGGTCGAGCGAGATACTGGCGGGTGGCCGGGGCGGCACGGTTCCGTTCTGGTTTTCTCGTTGGAGGTTGTTCACTGGGAGGTTGCTTACCCGCGTTGATCCGAACTGAGTGAGGCATTGACCGCGAGATCACGGTCCTGAAAGGAGGTTGTGCCGGCGACAGTAAACTTCCCGCAAATCGCGCCATGACGCGAATCGACAGCGCATATCGCCAGGCACGCAGGCCTTGCGAGACCCAGCCTGATTGGCGGGACAAATATTTGCAAGCCATTTCCGCGTGTCACCTGTAAAATGCCACGCCTCGCGATCGCAGGCGTCGTGGATCGTTACACCTGGGCCACACTTCCTGAATGGGGGACGTGCGTAAATGTCGGGAATCGCGTGTCGAGAACGGGCAGCGAACGGGTCGTCGCGCTGACTCGACGAACGCTATGGCTGATGCCACAGTACTGGGTGCAGCAAGCCATTTCTTTCCGGAGGCGGTCGCTCGAATACCAGAAACGCCTCAGGTCGCCGCGCCGCTTCAATCGTCTTCCGGGAAATTGCGTGGAGAAACACAGTCGAGCTTCACCATATATATTGACCATGATGTTGCGCTCGTACGAGTTGCAAATAGGCTCGGAAGTTCCCTTGCCCGCCCAGCCCAGGCCGGCATCGGCGTTGGCGTGTACGCTGCGATGATACAGCTCGACGACGCGCATCCATTCCGGGTTGAGGTTCAGTCGATATTTTTTGTCGCAAGCCTGCAAAACGCGCGTGAGTTCATCGACTTGGCGAATGATGTTTTCGCGGTAAAACTTGTCGTCGATCATCGTTTCCAGCGGTCCAAACGTCGGTTGCAGGAAATTCAATTTCAGCTTGTCGGCCTTCAAGTCGTTGAGAACGAAATCATAAAACGCATCAAGCTCGCGATAATTCGGCTCGCAAACGACGGCCATGGCATAGATCGCCTTGTGAATTCCCAAACGCTCGCGAGCGTTCCGTAGCAATCGAATGGCACCGGTCGCCAGGTCGAACGATCCGGTCATGCCGCGAGTTCGGTCGTGGACTTCGGGGCGGTGACTGTTGAGCGAAACGGTGATTTCGCCCGGACCCTCCTGAATCATTTGTTCGGCGATCACGTCGTCGGTGACTTTGGTGCCGTTGATGACTGAAAAGCAGCCCAGTTGCAAAGCCTTGCACTGGCGAGTGACGGGAAAATAGCGCTCCAGGTTGAGCATCGATTCTCCACCGCACACGACGACAGTTCCCGACGGGTTCAGTCCGGCAAATTCGGCGATGATTTCGCTTCGGCGCTCGACCGAGATATGCCCGGGCAGTGCGACTTCCTTGCGCGTCCAGAACATGCAATGCTTGCATTTGAGATTGCAGTGCTGGTTGATGTCAACAAACATGAATTTTGGCGGCGTTTTCATCAGTCGATATCCAGGGTGCGGGAAGTTAAGTTTGTCTATCGGGCGATGATCAGGTACTTAGCCGGTGGCGCTCATTGGATCAATTGCAAAATTCCCGAATTCATGCGTTCCCCGCCGGGTTTCGTGTGTTTGACGGTCAACAGCGCCGATGGCGGGCTTCAAGGGCAGCACCGCCAGCCAATGCCGCTGATCGCAATCAACCACTTGTTCCTGGCGATTGTCGTGCCATCAACTCCCAACTCACTGGACAACGAGTTCCGAAAAAACTACCATCCGGTAGTCGCGCTCAATCCACGCGCGCTTCCAAAAAAGCATTTCCGACAATGACAGTGCTTTGATTTATTCCCCTTTGATTTATTCGAGGA
>JBGTFW010000247.1:0-8496 GCA_041747075.1 Pirellulaceae bacterium | reverse complement strand
ATTTTGTGGAAATCCACGAGAATACAAGCACGACGCGCGAGCGAGTGTGTTTCGGCGTAACCCACTCACTCGCTTGCGCTTCGTGCTTGTATTGGCAACCAAAGTGGCGCTGTCCAGCTAGGACAGAGGAACGCTGATGTTTTTCCTGCTGTCAGTGAAGTGCGCAGTGTAAAGTCAGCAGTGCCAGCCGCCGAGCGTCTCAACATGACGCGCAACTGCGTTCCCTGGGTCCCCGCCTTCGCGGGGATGACGCGCTTATTCCCGCCCCGTTGATTCCGCCATGCAGTCGGCCATGCCCTGCAGTGAGCCACCGCTTTCATGCTAAGTAGTTTGGCCGCCACTACCCCGGCTTGCCCGCGCAGGGCGATGTGCATCACCAGAGCGGCACCCCCATCACGGTTCCGCGCCGTCTGCCCATGAATAGCGCCCTTCATTTGAGACTCACGCACCGGCGGCATTCGTTATGTTAAATCTTCAATTCGGGTCGCCAACAATTTACCGAAAGCAAATCCGTGCTAGCGACGTTTTCTTGAGAAAATCCGCGAAAAATCAACCCGCAATCCAAAAAATTGTTGCTGGCCCGCGAACTGCATGAAAGAATACACCGTCCAACGGAGTCTATAAGAACAGACTTTTTGAACAGACTTCGACTGGAACCTTTTCTCTTCTCTTCTGGCGACATGAACTTTGAAAGGAAACAAACTCATGTTGGTACTATCACGCAAATGCGGTCAGACCATTCAGATCGGCGATCAAATCACGATCAAGGTAACCAAACTCAGCGGCAACCAGGTGCGAATCGGAATCGTCGCTCCGAGGGAGACGCCCATCCGTCGAGGCGAACTGAAATTAAACGGCGACCTGGTCTTGTGCGATGACATGGACCCTGGAGACGGAGCGATCGATTGCGCCGCGTTGCGATCCCGGGTCGCTTGACCAGTCGGCGTTGCCGCACGATACCGTTGGTCTCAACACTGATGGACCCACCTGATTTCGTGTGCGATGGAATCCTCAAGCGAATCGCCCCCCAGTGATTTCGGTGACACACTCCAGGCGTACGTTTCGACTTCCACGTCGGGTTGCGTCGCCGCCGACAAATTACCGCGAATCCACGCAAGGCATTCCGGAATCGAATCGCGCGTCGTCCGGAGTCGCCCGATGGATTCCAGATGGACGGGAACGTGAAAGTGCGTTCGGCAAAGGGCACCTCCCTCGCGGTCTTTAAGGAACTTGAGGGCCGGGCCGAGGTCTTCAAAAAATCGCGTCGTCCCGTCGCCAGTGCGAATACACGTCTGATGCAGGTACCTCGGTTCGGCAAAGGCGGCCAGCTCACTGAGCAGGTCGTGGCGATCGTTTGACTCGTCCCCCCGTATGGCGTCGCGCATGTCGGTCAAGCGGGCTTCGATGGCCGACGAAAGCTGAACCTTGACAATCCGCACACCGTGCCGCTGGTAGCGATCGAGCGACGACTGCGCGGACT
The DNA here is from genome assembly GCA_041747075.1 of Pirellulaceae bacterium. Lineage (GTDB taxonomy): Bacteria > Planctomycetota > Planctomycetia > Pirellulales > Pirellulaceae > CAJQPP01. The sequence continues at coordinate 7,016 of JBGTFW010000247.1, read as the reverse complement.
CGAACATAACGGCCGCGTGGCAGGCGTCGTGGCAGACTCCCGTGAATTCGCGTACGACTCGCTTCTCGGGCAACGCGTCGAGATGCGTCGAAAAGAAATCGCACAGGTCAATCGACGTCGAAAGAACACAGCCTGGTTCGGGTTCGATCGCCAGGCGAATAGTACGGCTGGTCTCGTCGCGAATCGTGGCCAGTTCGCGCGCGCAGCGACCGAGGTTTCTGGCGGAACTGGTCTTCAGTTCCTCGTTGCCCGTTTCGGCGGGCCAGCCGAGTGGAAGTGTCGAGATCGAACCGGACGCATCGGGAGGCAACAGCCGCGCCATGAGTCGGGCGACTTGCAGGGTGTAATCGAGCCGCGAGGCGTCGTCCCACGCCGGTTGGTAGACGCGATGCTTGACGATCGGCTGGTGAAAATCGTCGAACGGAAAGGCGTTGAAGGTGTTGGGAACCAGGCCGTTGTTGTGAAGAACTTCCGACAACTCGCGCCAATTGTCACCATCGAGCGTTTCGTTCACCGCGGCGCACGAGAGCCACAGTCCGACGCCCATCGGTTCATCGGGGCAAGCCATTTTCTTGACCGGCACGGCGTACCGTTGCAAGTTCGCGACGACTTCGCGAAGCGTTGCACCGCTATGGATATTCGTGCAGTAGCCGGGCTTCAAGGCGGCCGTTTCCTTTTTTCAAGCAACGTACGAAGGGCATTCTGCCCCTCTCCCGTCATCCACTCGTGCTCGTACTCACCGAAGCGGTACTCGTACTCGATCGCCAGGTTTTGAGTATGAGAATTCGTGCGAGTTCATTGTGTCGTCCGAGTCTCGGAGAGACTCGGCTACGTAAAGCGCTACGTATCGCGCTACGTGATCGCGCTACTGTCCCCGGGCGGCGCGGACAGCCTGGGCACCCGGCTGCGACGAACCGGTGAGGAAGTTGTCGATCTGCGCTGTCGTTTGCAGCCGTTCGAATTCCTCGGCCATGGCGATTCGCATTTTCTTTTCCAGAATGTCGGCATACAACTCGTCCTTGACGGCGTCGAATTCCTGAACGACGGGCGTGGTGCGGCCCTTGCACCACAAGAGCACCCAGTTCTTGCCGACAGGGACCAGGCCGGAAATTTCACCGGGCTTGAGTCGAAACGCCTCGTCCTCGAGGACCTGTCGTCCGCCATGCCTTTGCAGCGGCGGGACTTCTCCATAATTGGCGCGAGACGCCGGTTCGATCGAGTACTGGTGGGCGAGTTCGCCAAAGTACCTTTCGGTCTGGTTCCCCTTGGCCATTTCCCAGACGCGCTGCGCGTTTCGCTGGTCGTCGAGGACGATCGCGAGACACTGGACGCGCGGTCCGAAATTGGCCTCGAAGCCCTTTTGCATGTCTTCGTCAGAGACCTGAACGTTGCGGGAAACGATTTTTTTCATGGCGACGGTCGGCCAGACCTCGTCCTGGACGTAGATTTCGATCTTTGAAGATTCATTTTCAGTCACCATCTCGATCCAGCGATTCAGGTCGGCCTTTCCCTCCGCCGTAATGAAACCGTATGCGACCGCGGCGCGGGACATCTCGCGCTGCAAGTCCTCGTCGGCGACCGCGAGACCCTCCTCGCGGAGCCGTTGGGAAATGAGACTGCGGTTGATTTCGCTTTGCAACACGTCGCGGCCGAACCGGGTAAGGCATTCTTCCGAGACAGTATCCATGGTGATTTGGCGTCCGTTAACGATCGCGGCGACGCCCGGCATCTGCTGGCGACGCGCCGGGTCGTTGATCACGTTGATGATTTCCGACTGTTCCTGCATCGTTTGAAACAACCGGGCTGCGGCGTCTCCCAGCCGCCCTTCGCGGAGTTCCCCGGCGATCCGCTGGCGGGCCATCACCGCCTGTTCCTCGGAGAGTTCGCTGGCGGGGTAACGTCGTTCGCATTTGAGGATGACGTACTGGTCGGCGATCTGGAGGACGTCAGAGACCTCGCCTGTTTCGAGTGCAAACGCCGCTTCTTCCAGTTGCGGCTCACCCATGCTTCGGCGGAGCGGCGGCAGCAGTCCTCCCACCGAGGCGCTGTTTGGATCAATGGAATAGTCGAGGGCGAGGCGGCTGAACTGTTCGGGATTCGCGACGGCGGCGGCGTGGACTTGCTGCGCCTTTTGGGGATCATCCAGGGCAATCGCGCGGACTTGCACCTTCGGACCGAATTCGCTTTCCAACCGCGACTGGATTTCCTCGTCGGGTGCCTCCGTTTGCGTCGAGGCAAGGCGGCGCAGCGCCAGTTCGCTCCAGATGATATCGTTGCGCAGCTTGTTCTCGTCGACGCCGCGCTCCCGGCCAATCAGCTCGATGTATTTCTCGATCGACATGCCGAATTTTCCGGCCCGTTGCTCCAGTTCCGCCGTGACGTCCCGCGGAGTCACGGCAATCCCCTGCGCCTCGCACTGTTCGAGAATGAGCTGGTTGTTGATCATCGATTCGATGACCATCTCGCCAAAGCGGCGCATTGTTTCGCTGGCGAGCGCGTCGCGCGAAATTTGCTCGCCGTTCACGACCGCCATGATCCGCATTTGCTGATCGGCGGGCGCGGTCCCCGCATCCGCCGCGGACTGGTTCTGGGCGATCGCGGACGATGCGGACCATCCGAAAAAAAACAAAACGACCAGGCAAGACAGGCGCGTCATGGGTTCCTCCTTAAACCGGCGGCGGGGCACTACGGAGCGAAGTATACGAGGCGCGCAAAGATGGCTCAAGACAAATCCACAGCTTCCTTGCTGGCCGAAATGATAGCACTCGCGGTTTGATAGACGTTCAATGCTCCGCACATTCAATCCCCGACATGCCTTGCCATTCGCGAAGCGATTCGCCGAGAATTTCGACAAGGGTCGCGCAGTCCACTTCCGCAAAACACATTGGCGGGCGGATTTTCAGCACATTCCCGTCGATCCCGTCGCTGCCAATCAGGACGCCGCGGTCGCGCATCCGATTGACGACGAATGACGCGGCGCGGGGGGCGGGAATTACGCTTTGGCCCCTCTGGGTCAACTCGACGCCGATAAAAAAGCCCTTGCCGCGAACATCACCGATGACCGCCTGACTGTCGCGCAGTTGCTTCAGCCCGTCAAGCATCGCGCTGCCGTTGCGTCGGGCGTTTTCCTGCAGGCCTTCATCGCGGAGGACGTCCAGAACGGCGAGCCCCGCGGCGCACGAAACGGGATTGCCGCCAAAGGTGCTGAAAAACTCCATCCCGCTGTCGAACGACGCGGAAATCTCCTGAGTCGTCACAACGGCGGCAAGCGGATGTCCGTTCCCGATCGGCTTTCCCAAAACCACGATGTCCGGAACGGCCTGATCGAGTTCGAATCCGTGGAACACCTCCCCCAGCCGCCCATAGGCCGTTTGCACTTCGTCGGCGATGCACACTCCGCCCGCCTCGCGAACGATCGAATAAACCGACGACAACCAGTTGGCTGGTGGAATGATTTGTCCGGCGACGCTCGGACACGACTCGGCGATGAACGCCGAAAGGCCGCGACCACCTGCCGAGAAATCCTCGATCCGCGCGCGAACTTCCTCGGCGTATTTGCGCCCCGCCGTGGCGGGATCGCGGAACGAACCGCGAAAGGTGTCCGGCACGGCCACGGCGTGAACGTGCGCGGGACGTCCGCTGCCACCGGGTCCGGCGTGCTTCCAGGGACTTGCGTCGATCAGCGAGCGCGTGTTGCCATGATAAGCGCCCTTCAGGACGATCAGGTCGCGATGACCCGTATGTGCCTCGGCCAGCCGCAGCGCCAGCTCGTTGGCCTCCGACGCCGAATTCAGGAAATAACAGACTTCAAGCGGTGCGGGCATCGTCGCCGCGATGCGCCTGGCCAGTTCGTGAGGCAAGTCGTGCAGGTATCGCGTGTTGGAATTGAGCAAGCTCATTTGCCGATGGACGGCATCGACAATCGCAGGGTGGCAATGTCCGACGTGCGGAACATTGTTGAACGCGTCGAGAAAGCGCCGTCCGCTTTCGTCGTATAGAAACTGCCGCCAGCCGCGAACCAGCTTCAGCGGCCTGCGATAGCTGAGCGAAAGTCCCCTGCCGATCCGTGCGCGGCGTCGCGACAGCGTTTCCTCGTAGCGGGTCGGCTCGGGCGGAAACGACTCGCGCGGAATCCCGAGAATCCGGTTCGGATCGGGAGACAGGTCTCGCCAAATATCGACTTGCGACGCGCGGCAGACGCCGGGGAACTCATGGGCCAGGCCAACCAGATCGAGAATCACCTGGAAATGAAGGTGCGGGGTCCAGCCTCCGTTGACGGTCGCCGAACCCAGTCGTCCGATCTCCTGACCCGCCGCAATTTCCTGGCCGGGCATTAATTCCTTGATCGATTCCGGATCGAGGTGACCATAGAGCAGGCAGAACGAGTCTCCCGCGTCCGTCTCGTGACGCACGATGACCAGCCCGCCATAATCGAGGGGTCGCTCGATTCGCGTGGCAATTGCGACCGTTCCGCTCAGCGCCGCGACGACCGTCGCGCCCGCCGCCGCGAAGAGGTCAATACCCAGATGAATGGTCCGGCGTTCCTCCAACTCACGGGCGAGCGGCGACGAGTTTCCGCCTCCGCCGAACTGTTCGGAAGAATACAAGAATCGCGGTTCGAGATAACGCCCGACGCCGATCGTTGCGCCGGCCCGCTGGATTTCGCCGTCAATGATCGCGGTCAGTCGCGGCTCGTCCAGTTCCGACGGCGCGCCCCGCAACAGCGGACTCTCAACGCCCAGATTCATGACGAGAATTTCGTCCGCCTCGGGACGACGGCCCGGATGCCTGGGATTGACTGGAAAGGAAGCATTGGCGGATTGTCCGTCGATCCAACGGAGGATGCGCGAGTGGTTGCGAACAGCTTCCCATCCGCACGTCGATCTCGTCGCCGCCACCGCGAGGCCAAATGGAATCTCCAGCAACCTCGGCAATGTCGAAGCGATGGCCGACTGACTGACGATCAGGTAATCATTGGCCGGATTGTCGCGATGTTGGCGCGCGGCGATCACGGCACTGACGCACAGCCTCATGCAGGCAAGTCCGTACACGGCCGATGCCTCGGCTTCCGAAAGGGGGCGAACTTCGTGGTAACCTTGTGCAACACGCCGCGCCGAATCGAGCAAGTCGCTCGTCTTCAGCCACGCGTAGGCGACGGCAACCGCCAGATCGGCGACTGTCCACGAGTAAACGGAATCGCCAAAATCGAAAACGCCGCGAACCTGATCGGGGGAAAGAGCATCAGCCGACCATCCGATGACGACATTCGCGTCGTTTGCGTCGTTGTGAATGGCGCTCCTCGGCAAATCGTCGAGCCACGGCCGCGTGTCGCGCCGGAAATTTTCCAGCAGCCGCGAGATTTGCCCGCGAGTTTCCTGCTCATCGATCTGCGTCAGGCCGGATTCGACAACCGATTCGGCGCGGGCGAGGTCCCAGTGAAATTCCCGGTGAAGCGCGGGATGGTCGAACCCTTGCAGCGCCGCGTCGATGCGTCCCATGCAGCGTCCCCAGTCGGCAAGCAGTTCCGGAGAAAGGTATTTCAGCGAATCAAGCAGCGGACCTTCGATGCAAGTCACCAGCCAAGCCGCGAATTGTCGCCCCGATTTTTTGATGAATGAAACCGGTTCGCCGTTCCGATCGGGAACAATCGACGGGCAGGAATCGACCCCGGCACCACGGAGCGTCGCGAGCATCGCGCCCTGCGCTTCGAGAAACGCGAGGTCCTCGCCCGCATTGAAGACTTTCAGGACAAACCGGCCCTGTTGAGTGGACACCAGAAAATTCTGGTCGCGTTCGCTGGTCAACAGGGAGCAGTCAGCGCGCTCCAAATGAAAGTGTTCGTGGAGAATGTGGCGAATTTCGCTCGGGTCAAAATCGGGCAGCAGCGACATGCGGTTTTCCTTGTCCTGTTAGCTGGAGAGCGCTCCAGTTTTGCATAAATCGGCAGGCACCCGTCGCGGGAAGCAATCCAGGTCAAGAGGCGGAGGGAATTATGGGTGGGGGTCGTCGCGTCGGACACTTGCGATCATTCATCTTGCCAACTTTTTCAGCTCAAAATCGTGAACATGTGGGCGAAGCCCGCTTTCGATTCCCGCGAGGAACACGGGAAGAGCGTCATGCTCACGGCACACGGCACACGGAGTGTGCCTGCTACTTTCGCGAAGCCACTTTCGCGAAGCTACCTGCAACTACCCGGCAGAAATGCCCAGGCTGCTTTTCCCAATCGCTCCTTCGGAGGGTCGGGCAACAATGACCTTGCGGGTTTTGACTTTATTGACGCGACCGACTATCTTCCTGCCGCGCCGGATTGTCTTCAAGAGCCTTCAAAATCTCGTGGACCCGGTGTACACTTTGAACCGTCAAACGGGCCATCTCGACGTGCCAAGGCGGGGGGCGGCTCGCTTGTGACCTGATTGAATGGCTGATTCCGCGCGCCGGCCAACGCGTCAACGGCAACGATCCGATTCCCGCCGAATAGTCCCGCCCTTTTCCCGTCCAGCCGGACCGGAGACAAGGAATGAATGTTACAGCACAAATGACGCTCAACAAACTGGAACTGTTGAAGTTGATGTATCTCAGCCGCGAGGGAGACCGCCGCGAGGGCGTCCTTCATCGACAGAGCAAGGGATGGTTCCAGGTCGCTGGCATGGGACACGAGTCGCTGGCGGTCGTGTCAATGCTCATGGAGGCCGACGATTACCTCTTTCCGTATTACCGGGATCGCGCGATGGTTCTGGCCCGTGGTGTCACCAATGCGGAACTGGCAACGGTTTACTTTGCAAAGCTCGGCGGGAGCAGCGGCGGACGGCAAATGCCCGGTCACTATTCCGATCGTGCCCGGAACGTCTGGTCGGTTCCGACGCCGACGGGTGCCAACGCGCTGCCCGCCTGCGGCGTGGCATGGGCCATGCAACTCAAGGGGTTGCCGAACATCGCGGTTGCCACCCTCGGGGATGCCGCTTCACGCCAGGGAGAATTCTACGAAGCGATTGCTTTTGCCGTTGAACGCCGGTTGC
>JBGTFW010000246.1:0-15714 GCA_041747075.1 Pirellulaceae bacterium | reverse complement strand
GATCAGGACATCAAGCGGCGAATCCCGGTCAATCCCCAGGTTCTTGATGATTTCATCACGTGTCAGCGATATATCGGGAGAGAGCTCCTCGTTCAGGCGTTGGCGGGCGTCCTCGGTCGTATAAAAGGCTGTCTTGGCGTCTTGCCGATGAAATGGTTCGTCGATGTCGTCGCTTGGATCTATCCTGGCCAGGGTCAATGCGAAATAGTAGCCAAATGGCAAGGAGAATCGCTGGCCCTTCTGCATAATGTCCGAGAACACTTTTTTCGCTTCTCGCAATTTACCCAGCTTGTAATACGCGATTCCGATATCCCGTTGGGTCCAATGGCGCAAGTCCGAAACGTCACCCGTTCCAGGTTTGTCGATACAAGCCAGGATGCTGTTTCCGATTTCAATTGCGAGTCGGTAATCGCGAAAAGTTTCATCTGGGCAGTCCACCAGCTTTTCCTGGTACAGTTGCAACGCTTCGGGCCAGAGTGGAGTGAGACCCATTGCCCGTTCCCATTCCTGTTTGCTCTCGCCGTATTTGGCCTGTTCGTACAGGGTCTGGGCAAGGACAACGACACCCTGCTGAATTTCGTCCGCAAATTTCTTTTCAGTTCCGCCTACTTCGGGATCGTCTGCATATGCCTGCTGCATTCGTTGCAGTCCGTCCCGAACAATTGACTCGACCTTACGCGGATCTTCGTCGTGCATTGAAAGAATCGAAGAAAGGTCGATTTCAATATCGCCCAGTTCATAGCGGGCTTTTGGAGACTTGATATCAGGCGCTCGATCAAAGTATTCTTTGGCCTGCCCCATTGCATTGATCGCCTGATCGAACTGCATGGAACCGGAATAGATTCTCGCCAGGAGTTTATAAGTGCGATGCATATGTTGGCTATAAAAATCGAGTTCCGGGAACTTTGTTGTTGCCGATTGGAATCCGGGAAACCGTGCCTCAAGTTTCTGGAAAATCCCCAGTGCCGAAAGGGCGTGATTCTCAGCTTCGCCAAGAACGGTCGGGTCTCCAAATGCATTCGGCAATCGTGTTAGCAGGTTTCCATACAAACGATGCGCTATGGCTTTCTGAAATTGTATTTCACGATTGTCAGGCCATTGTTCTGAAAGTTGGACGAGACAGTTGATCGCTTCCAGATACAGGTCTTTGGCTTGATGCAAGTCATTCAGGTCTTGAGTAACCTCGGCCAAGGTAACTTTATTCTTGGCCCAGTAGAGTTGATATTGGCTGTTCTGCGACTTGTGGCGAATCGTGAAACGTTGGTTAGACTGAGCCTGTTTGAGTAAAGCGACCGACTCTTCGGTCTTCCCCTGGCTCTTTAGCGCTAAGGCCAGATTGTGCTGACAAGCCCCGAGATCGCCATGGATATAAACGTCCCAAGGGTAATCCTCCACAAGCTTTTGATAAATCGAAATCGCTTCGCGAAACAGGTCTTCTGCTTCCCCGGTGTATCGGCGTTCTTTCAGATTTTCACTGCCGAGATTTCGCAAACAAGTTGCATGAAGATACAAATGTTTCCGGTTATCGCTCAGCCCTTTAGCCAGTTGAAGTGCATCACGGTAACTTGCAATCGCTGACTCCCGATTCATTCCCCGCTGAAAAAAGTCACCCAAGTCCAGCTTGATCTTACATTCAATCGCCATGGCGATTTCATTGCCGGGTTTGGCGGCGATGGCAAGGCTGGAAAGTTCCGACGCCCGAAGAAGTGATTGGCCAGCGACATCGGGATTTCCAGAATCAAGATTCCATGCCGCATAGGATCGCAATGAGTTCGCGACATCCATTAACAACTCGCCAGAGGGCTCAGCTTCGAGTTTCAATATTTCTGAAAATCGCAGATTGGCCTGCTCCCAGGATTCGGCGGCCATATTCATCTTGTTTTGCTCCTGTTGCGATTTTCCAAGACACTGCCAGAGCCTTCCCTCGGTACCTGGATCCAGGACAATCGCGGGTGAGTTTTTGAGCACGTTTGCCAAATCAATCCCGGAGTAGGCCGTGTTTTCGGCGCTTGCGTAATCTTCCAACAGCAAATAAATTTTCGCCAATTGGTCATAAACCTGCAGCAATTCGATCCCGTTTTCCGGATCTTGGGCATTTGTTTGAGCAAACCTGGAATAGTATACAATTGCGTTTTCCAGTGTTTGGCGCCGCCAACCTTCGACATCAATCATCCGTTCGTGCTGTGCGGCATTACTTACCAATTCGCTGAGTGTCTCCATTGCCGTCTGGTAATTGTTTTGCGCACGACCTCGCTGGACACCCTCGCGCTGATATGCACGCCAGACAAGAACAATTCCGATTGAAAGCGTAATCAAGGCGACAGTTGCGGCACTTGCAAGCATGCGGCGATGGCGAAATGACCACTTGGACAAGTGCTTCCACAGGGTCGGACGTCTCGCCAGGATTGGTTTATGATCAAGAAACGACGTTAAATCCTGCGCAATTAATTGAGCATTGTCGTAGCGGTCGTTGGGGTTCTTGCTGATCGCCTTAAGAACGATGGTCTCAAGGTCGATGGGAATCGATGGGTTGATCTTTTGCGGTCGTGCGGGTTCTTCAAAGGAAATCTGCCGAATCAACTCGGGCTTGTCGCTGCCGGACCACATCGGCTCAAGCGTGAGCAGCTCATATAAAGTTGCGCCCAGTGAATAGACGTCGGTTCGGTGATCGACGATCATTCGATTGGCCAGGACCTGTTCCGGACTCATGTAGCGCAACGTTCCCAGCATGTCGCCGGTCATCGTCACGCCGGCCCCGGTCTCGATCCGGGCCAGGCCAAAGTCGGTTACGAACAGTGTCCCGCTGGCGTCCAGCAACAAATTGCCAGGCTTGACGTCCCGATGAACGATCCCGTGATCGTGCGCATGCTGAATCGCATCGGCCGCCTGCCGGATAAGACGGGCAACGTTGCGAAAATACGCCGGGTCACCAGTCGGACGGACTGTGTTCGAACGGCCCCGGGCGATCGTTTCGGTAACTGGTTCCTCCGGTTCCTTGCCCGGGGGCAGAAGTCTCTTGATGGACCGACCTTCACGGGGTGACGTTTCATCTTCGTCTTGCTCTACACTTTTTATCTCCTCCTGTTTGTCAATGGCTGAGACGGCTTGGTTGATGGCGTTGCCACTGATTAATTCGTTTTGATCGGCCCTCGACCGCAACTCGCGAATCACCGCAGCAAGACTTTGGCCCCGAATCAGCTGCATCGCGTAGTAATGAATCCCCCGGTCTTCACCGACCGAATACACAGACACAATGTGCGGATGTTCCAGTGTCGCGATGGCGGTGACTTCGTTTTTGAACCGTTGCAAAGATCTCGCATCAACCAGCGCCGCCAGTGGCAGGACTTTCAGGGCAACCCGGCGGTTGATTGACAACTGCTGCGCCTCGTAGACCACCCCCATTCCGCCGCGCCCGATTTGTCGCAGGATGCAGAAGTCTCCCAGGTTTTGATTTCGATCAGCGTCTCTTTCATGAATCGGTCCACTTGATAACAGTGAATCATCCAATAAATTAACGGCGACCAATGCCGGGTAGATATTGCGAATCTGTTCCGCGAGTTCCGGGTTTTCGGCGACAATTCGGTCAAGATCTACTTTGGAGCCTGCCTGCAACAGCTCGCATATATCTTCGACGAGTTCGTCCAATTGGTTATCGCTGGTTTTCAGAGGCTCCGAAATCATGATCCTAACTCCGTAATTTGCTGCCCAGTTTTTGAATGGCACGACGCAATCGGGATTTGACAGCAGATTCGCTGATTCCAACGATGGCTGCAATTTCCAGGACGCCAAGTTGTTCCACGCAGCGCATTAGCAATATCTCACGGTCTGATTCCGGGAGTTCGCCAAGTGCGACAAGGACTTGAGACTTGATTTCTTCAAAACTCGCTTTTTGACTGGGTGAGGACTCGTTACTGACAAGGCGGTCGACAAGCTGATGGACGGAGGCGTCGGAAATCTCGGTTCCAAATGGTTTCTCGAAGTGGATCGATCGCCGTTTCGCAACCATGTGGCGCCGGTGCAGTTTGATTAATTCGTCTCGAACAATTGCCCGCAACCAGGGATAGAAATCGACGGGTCTTTCTTCGAGATACCGAGGCAGACGCGTCGCCGCGGACGCCAAGACTTCCTGTAACACGTCAGACGGATCGACTCGTGCCGAGAGACGTGGGTCCAGGAATACGTTGATCATGCGCCGCAGGCGGTCCCGGTATCGCGCCATCAACTGTTCGGTGGCAGCCGGATCCCCCTGCTGGGCTCGGGTCAAAATTTGATCTGTTTCGACGCTTTGCATGTTTTTTTTTGGTCCTAATCCCATTGGTACGAGACAAATCCAGCAAGTCAGGCTCAAACGATGCTCAAAAAACTTCCAATATCGAAAAATTGCCGGTCTTTTTTGGATAGGTAGATCTTAGCCGGCTAATCATCGCCCAGCGAGAATTCAGAAAAACTCCAAAAAACGTTCGTTTTTCGTTCCCCAATGCCAGAATCGCCAAGTTCAGGGGAAATGACGCCGTTCTGGTCCCAATAACGCAAGTGCGCACCGGGGCCATCTTGGCGCGGGGATTAGGCTGGAGGGGTTCTCAAACCCTTTCTCTGACCCTTTCCCCGTGGAGGTGCAGGATGTCTCGACCGCTTCCTTTTACGCATGGCGAAGGACGCTGCGGAATTCTACCGCCGCTGGCAGTGCCACCGAACGCGGCGTGGGCTACGTGCGGCGCGCGGGCGTTTTAACCGCGCTTAAGCGCTGCCCAAGCCGAAACTCTCCGCGAGTTCCGCTACTGCCTGAGCGACCTCAGTCCGTTACAATGACGTACGACAACGCCAACCGCTTGCTGACGATCAACAACACGAACGTCGGGCAGACGACGTACACATGGACGCCAACAGCAACAAGCTCGGCGAGACGTGGAGCGGCGCGATGGCCGCGTGGTCGTTCACCACGCCAAAATCCGGCGGTACGTACAGCGACGGTTATCGTGGGGCGTAAGCTTCCAGCTTGGGGTTATCGTGGGGTTACCGTTCATGGCAAGCAAGGATGCTTGCCCCACGACCGCGCGACGCTCATGGCAAGCAGGATGCTTGCCCCACGCCGCTCATTCAGGGTAAATCGCGGCGCGGAGCAACTCCACGAACCGTCCGACTTCCTCGAACGTGTTGTACAGCGGAACGGGAGCGACGCGAATGACGTTCGGCTCCCGCCAGTCGACTTGAACCCCCTGGTCGATTAACCGCCGGTGGACATCCTTCCCCTCGACGCCCTTCCCGACGATTTCCAGCGACAATTGGCACCCGCGACGTTCGGGGGTGATGATGCGAACACGGTCGCCCGATTCACGCAACAATTGATCGAGGAACCTGGTCAACAACGAGGACTTTTCCACAAGCGGCGTCATTCCTCCGGCCTCGACGAAAACGTCAAGCGCCGCGCGGAGAGCCGCCATCGAGAGGATGGGCGGATTACTGACTTGCCACCCCTCGGCGGTCGGGATCGGGCGAAAGTCGTTTTCCATCAGGAATCGCGTTTCCTTGTCGTGCCCCCACCAGCCCGCCAGCCTTGGCAAATCGACGTCGGTCGCGTGGCGCTCGTGAACAAAACAACCGCCGATCGAACCGGGACCCCCATTGAGATACTTGTAGCTGCACCAAACGGCAAAATCGACGTCCCATTCATGCAGACTCATCGCCACGTTACCGGCCGCGTGCGCCAGATCAAATCCAACGAAAATATCGCGGCGATGGGCCAGCGCCGTGATCTCGGCAATCGGCAGCATCTGTCCCGTGTAATACTGGACCCCCGGCAAGACGAGGACCGCAAGGTCGTCCCCATGGTCTTCCAGCAACTGCTCAACATCGTCCATCGTGATTTCGTGCGAGCCGTATCGGGGCCGTAGCGTGACGAGCGACCCGTCGGGGTCGAGTCCGTGCCATCGAATCTGGGACTGCACCGCGTGGTAATCCGATGGAAAGGCGTGATGCTCCATCGCGATGGCGTTTCGCTTCCGCGTAGGCCGATAGAACGTCGCAAGCATCAGGTGCAGGTTGATCGTCAACGAGTTCATCATGACGACTTCACCGGGCAAGCCGCCCACCAGTTCCGCCATCGAAGGCGTCAGGAACTCATGATAAGGCAACCACGGATGGCGGGCTTCCAGGTGCCCGCGGACCGCCAGGCGTTGCCAGTCCTCCAGTTCCTCGCGAACGTATTCCGCCGCGCGCCGCGGCTGCAAGCCGAGTGAATTTCCGGTCAGATAAATGAGTGGCTCATCGTTCGCCCCGGTCGGAATATAAAACTCGTCGCGCAGGGAACGCAACGGGTCCACGCGGTCCAGTTCACGCGCTTCTTCCAGCCAGTTTCCAGTCGTTCGAGTCGTCATTTCAGCGGATACAGTACAGGCCGCGAGGGGGAAGCGTCGGAGTTGAGCGCCGCGAATTGCAAGTTCATCAGAAAACGTCCGTCGGCAATCTCGTCGTCAACAAATACCATTTCCGTAATCGTCTTGTTTCGCCAGGTCGAGTCCGTCAGCTTGTGAGTTCCCTCGGTCACGTTCCAGAACAAATGGTGGTTTGTTAACAGGCCTTCATCATACATGCGATCGACCGAAGGCAGGTCAACGAGCAAATGATCGAACGCCAGTTCAACGATCCACTTCATCGCCTCCACCGTGAAAAACGCCGGATGCTCCGGATTTCCGTAAGCAATCGAACGCCTGGCCGGATCGTTGGGCAGCGTCCGAACGATCAGGGCACCGGCACCGGCGACGCTGCGTTTGCCCACCGATTCTTGCAGCGCGTTGGCGGTCACCAGCCGGTCGTGGTGATCGAGTTCGGGACGGTACGATTCGTCCGTTTCCCGCGCCGCGACGGGCGTCACCGAAACGAGTTCCGCGACGAACCACCCGGACAGTGCCAGTTCGCCGACCGGTGACTCGTCGTTGACAATGTGCGCGACTGATTCCGTATGCGTGCCGTTACAGTGCGGGATGAGCGTGAGTTGGTCGACGTTGCAACTGCCGCCGCGCTGCGTATCGCCCACGAACTCGCCGACTTCGACGGTGCTGGACCGCGCCCGCTCGACGCCAAAATGGTTGGGTTGCGACCCGTCAAAGTTCATAGCGATGGCGATCGATCGGCCGCTCGTCAAGTCGATCGAGTGGGATCGCCCGTCGAGTTCAACCGTGATTTTCATCGATTGGATTCACTTGTCTGGCGTACGCAGGATCAGGAACGAACCGGAACGTCTATTAGACCGCAGCGCCCGTCGATTTTCAAATCAGTACCCGTTCGACGCGACCTTTGTTACGCTGGACTACAATATTCCGTGAGTTACGGAACTGATTTCTCGCCTGGCACATCCCATGAATCTCGACCTTACCGGAAAAACGGCGATTGTCTGCGGCAGCACCCAGGGCATTGGAAACGCGTCGGCGGTCGAGATCGCTGAACTGGGTGCGACGGTCGTCCTGATGGCACGCAATGAAACTGCATTGAACCAGGCGGTTCAGAACCTTCCAGGCCGCGCAGGCCAGACTCACTCGTACCTGGTCGCCGATTTCTCCGATCCCAGTCAGGTCGAGCGGGCGATTGGCGCGTGGGTCGCCGACGGCAACGTCGCCGAGATTTTGGTCAATAACACAGGCGGCCCTCCCGCGGCACCGGCAATCGACTCGACGATCGACGAGTTCCGCATCGCGTTCAACAACCACCTGGTGTGCAATCATATTCTTGCCCAGGCGCTCGTTCCCGGCATGAAAGGGCGTGGTTATGGCCGAATCATCAATATCATCTCGACGTCGGTGAAGACGCCGATCCCGGGCCTCGGTGTTTCCAATACGACGCGCGGGGCGGTGGCGAGCTGGGCCAAGACGCTGGCGGGCGAGCTGGCCCCCTTTGGCATTACGGTCAACAATATGTTGCCGGGGATGACGTGGACCGGGCGGCTTGAGTCCCTCATTGGCGGCCGCGCCGAAAAGGCGAAGGTTTCCCCTGACGAAATCGCGGACAAAATGAAAGCAGAGATTCCGGCAGGTCGCTTTGGTGATCCAGGTGAACTCGGCGCGGTCGTCGCGTTCCTTGCGACCCCCGCCGCCGCGTATGTCAACGGCGTTAATATTCCCGTCGATGGAGGTCGAACACCATGTCTGTAGTTCACGACTTTGAAATAAAAAATCTGATCGACGGCAGGCTTCAATCGCCGCGCGATGGCCGGTTCCTTGACAACGTCAACCCGGCGACGGGCGAGGTCTATTCGCAAGTGCCCGATTCCGGTCGCGCCGATGTCGATGCGGCGGTTGAATCGGCGCGCAAGGCCTTCCCGGCATGGTCGCGGATGGCGGTCTCCCAACGGGCGGCTGTCCTTCGCCGAATCGCCGATCTGGTTGACCGCGACCGCGAGCGGCTGGTTCATGCCGAAACGGACGATAATGGAAAACCGCTTCGCCTCTCGCGGCAGGTGGACATTCCGCGCGTCTCGACGAATTTGCGTTTTTATGCCGCGATGATCGAAGGCTTCGCCAGTGAATCGCATGCGATGCCGGGCCATATCAACTACACGCTTCGCAATCCGCTGGGCGTTGTCGGGTGCATCTCGCCGTGGAACCTGCCGCTGTATTTAATGACGTGGAAAATCGCTCCGGCGCTGGTGACGGGCAACTGCGTGATCGCCAAGCCCTCTGAAGTCACCCCGATGACCGCGTCACTTTTTGGGGAACTGTGCATCGAGGCGGGACTTCCTCGCGGCGTGCTCGGAATCCTCCACGGCAGCGGTGCAACGACGGGAAACGCGATGCTGGAACATCCTGGCATCGCGGCCATTTCATTCACCGGCGGGACGAAAACCGGCGAGCACATCGCGCGGACGGTCGCGCCCCAACTCAAGAAACTGTCGCTGGAGTTGGGCGGAAAGAACCCGAATGTGATCTTTGCCGATTGCGACTATGAACGGATGATGGAGACGACCCTGCTCAGCTCGTTTTCCAACCAGGGACAGATTTGTCTTTGCGGATCGCGAATCCTTGTTGAAAGACCCTTGTACGAAAGGTTCGTCGAGGACCTTGCGTCGCGGGCAAGGAAACTGACGGTCGGCGATCCGCACGACAGCTCCAGCGACCTCGGCGCGGTCGTCTCACAACCTCATCAGCAAAAAATCCTCGCGTGCATCGAGACGGCGCGTGGGGAAGGGGGCGAATTGCAATGCGGCGGCGGGCCGGCTGAGGTCAACGGGCGCTGTCAGAACGGATTCTTTATCGAACCGACGGTCTTCACCGGTCTCGGCCCGGAAACACAAACCAACCAGCAGGAGATTTTCGGCCCCGTCGTCAGCGTGCAGGCTTTTGACGATGAAGAGCACGCGGTCGCGCTGGCTAACGATTCACGGTACGGACTTTCGGCGACCGTATGGACGGAAAATATCGGTCGCGGTCATCGCATGGCGGAGCGAATCGAATCGGGCGTCGTTTGGATCAATTGCTGGCTCGTTCGCGATTTGCGAACACCCTTTGGCGGGATGAAATCGAGCGGCTTGGGCCGAGAAGGGGGTCTGGAAAGCCTCCGCTTTTTCACCGAACCGAAAAATGTGTGCGTGAAATATTAAAATCTCGTTGAACCGCCTCCTTGGCCTCGCGTTACAATTTCGTCATATCATTCTCGTTTAATTTAACCGCGACGGCTACCTTGATCCCGCCTTCTCTTGATCTGCGAGATCGGCGTAATCCGCGATGCTAAAATCGAAACTCTCCGCGAGTTCCGCTACATTTCGACAATTTGACACCGCGGTACCACTTGAGTCACCCTATCCACACCGGCAAGGCACCCGATCCAGTCGGAGCGTACCCGCACGCGCGGCGCGTCGGCAACCTGCTCTTTCTCTCTGGCGTCGGGCCGCGCAAACCGCGTACGAACGAGATTCCCGGAAACCGGACGGACGAAAGCGGGAAGGTCGTTGCGTATGACATTGTCGCGCAGTGCCATAGCGTCTTTGCCAACGTGAGGGCGATTCTCGAAGCATCCGGCTCATCGTGGGAGCAACTGGTCGATGTGACGGTTTTTCTCACCAACATGCGCGACGATTTTGCGGCTTACAATCGCGTCTACGCCGAGTACTTTCGCGAGGTCCAGCCATGTCGCACGACGGTCGAGGTCGGGGCGCTACCCACTTCCATCGCGATTGAACTAAAATGTATCGCGACGGTGGAAGCTTGAGGCTTCCGAATTCCCGATTCCGAATTCCCGATTCCCGCCCCCGTGCCGAACATCGCGCTCCCCGAAAATCCGACGATCGATGTTCACACGCACATCCTGCCGGAGACCTGGCCGGACCTTGCCGAGCGCTACGGCTACGGCGGATTCGTTTCGCTCATTCACGAGCAACCCGGTTGCGCCCGCATGATGATCGACGGACGCTTTTTTCGGGAAATCCAGGAAAACTGCTGGAGTCCGACGGCGCGGGTCGCCGACTGCGATCGGGACGGCGTCGATTTGCAAGTCCTCTCGACGGTCCCGATCATGTTCAGTTACTGGGCGCGCGCCAACGACGCGCTCGACTTGTCCCGCTTGCTCAACGATCATATCGCGGGGATCGTTCGTGAGAATCCCAACCGGTTCGCCGGACTGGGGACGGTGCCGTTGCAGGCACCGCAACTGGCGATTGGCGAACTGGAGCGTTGCGTTAATGAACTCGGGCTGTGCGGTGTCGAGATTGGCTCGCATGTCAACCAATGGAACCTGAGCGATCCGAACCTTTTTGATTTTTTTGCGGCGGCGGCGGAACTCGACGCTGCGGTCTTCGTTCACCCGTGGGACATGATGGGCAAGGAACGAATGGGCAAGTACTGGCTGCCGTGGCTGGTCGGAATGCCGGCGGAATCGTCGCTGGCGATTTGCTCGATGATTTTTGGCGGTGTGCTGGAAAGGTTGCCGGCATTGAAAGTCTGCTTTGCCCACGGCGGCGGGTCCTTCCCCGCAACGATTGGCCGAATCGAACATGCCTTTCACGTGCGTCCCGACCTGTGCGCGGTGGACAACGCCCGAAATCCGCGCGAATACCTCGGAAAATTCTGGCTCGATTCGCTGGTCCACGAACCGGCCATGCTAAATTATTTGCTCGAACAGTTCGGCCCGCGGCGGATCATGCTCGGTTCCGACTATCCTTTTCCGCTGGGTGAACTGGAGCCGGGCAAGCTGATCCGGGAGTTGCCGGGGTTATCCGAGAGGGTTCGTCACCAGTTGTTGGGAAATTCCGCGCTGCAGTGGCTGGGAATCGAAGAAGCGTGATTGCGAGTCGAGGCGTTTTTTTTCCAAATGAAGTCAACACCCGTTCTGACCGCCCTAACGACCGCCCCGCGCCCCCCCCGTCAGGTCGATACGCGATGGACTGTCGAGACCCCCGAGGGAGTTGATTTCCAGTTCGAACTGGCTGGTCCGGGCAAGCGAGGACTGGCGCGGGTTATTGACGTCCTCCTCATCATCACCGTCATTGCGGCGGTGGCACTGGCGGCGGGTATTCTCGGCATGGCGGGGCTTGGCGTCGACGGACTGTCGCTGGCGGTGATCCTGATTACGCTCTTCGTCCTGTTTTGGCTGTATCCGGCGCTCTTCGAGTGGCTCACGGGCGGACGGACGCCTGGAAAAATGGTTTTGAATCTCCGCGTCGTCCGAACGAATGGAACCCCGATCGGTTTCCTTGAAGCATTTGGTCGAAGTTTGCTCCTGGCAGCCGATGTATTACCGGGACCTGGAACGGTCGCGTTGTTGTCGATGACTTGCACCGAACGACTCCAGCGTCTCGGCGACGTTTTCTTCGATACGATGGTGATCGATGAAGGGACGGGAGTCGCGGCGCGGCAGACGATCATCGACCGGCGGTTGCCGCCGCTGGCACGCGCGTGTTGCAGCCGCTCGTTTCAGCTTCCAACCCGCACGCTGACGGCGATCGAAAGGCTCTTTGAAAGATCGCGCCCGATCTCGCCCATGCGACGGGAGGAGTTGGCGTTACGCCTGGCCAATCCAATCGCTCATGTGCTTGGATACCGACCCGAACTGGACGACCACGCGCTACTGCTTCCGCGCGAACCGGTCGGCGAACGGCCACCCATGGCGTTTCCGTCAACCCTTTTCGTTTTACGAGCCTACGTAACGTTTTCGCCAGACATCGAGTTCGGGAATCCAGTCAACAAGCCAGACGTTAACGGCGAACGAAGCCGCCCTGGCGATGTTCCGGTGGAGCTGGCGGAGGAGATTGTCGAACTCGACGCGAACGAACTGAAGGAGGGTTCGTGAACCGCGTACGCTTTCTTCGCCAGCGCCAGGGAGAATGGGCGGCCTTTGAAAAGCTGCTTGTCCAGTTGCGGCAGACTCGCCGATCGAAGTGGAGCAGCGATTCGCTCGGCGATTTGTCGCGGATGTACCGGTCGATCTGCTACGACCTTTCGCTCGTCCGGTCGCGCGAGTGGGGCGACCAACTGGAGAAGTACCTGAACGACCTTGTGGCGCGGGGTCACAATTTCCTTTACCGCGCGCCGCCGGGAAATTTGTGGGCTGTCGTCGAGTTCGTGGTATTCGGGTTTCCCGTGCTGTTACGAAAGAGAAAGGGCTTTTTTCTCGCGTCGCTGGCACTGTTCGGCATTCCATTTGTCGTCGCAATGGTCGCCACGCTGATTGAACCCGACGTGGGGCGCTACCTGTTGCCCGGAGAAACCCGCGATTCGCTTGAGCAGATGTATGCGACGCCAGATATCGGGGAAGAGGGCGGGGATTTTGCAACCGGGCGTTCGCTCATGGCCAGTTTCTATGTCTTTAACAACGTCGGGATTGCCTTTCGTCTCTTTGCCCTCGGTGCGTTCTTCGGAATTGGCACGATCCATCAATTGTTGTTCAACGGGCTGACCCTTGGCGCGGCGACGGGACACGTCATCGGGGTGGGACACGGAGCCAACTTTTGCAGTTTTGTGATTTCGCACGGTTCGTTTGAGCTAACCGCGCTGGTCGTCGCGGGGGCGTCGGGATTGCTGCTCGGCTGGGGACTCATTTACCGGGGGGGCATGTCGGCGGGAGAATCGCTGAGAACGCACGCGCGCGAAGCGATTCAGCTCATTGCCGGCGCGGGAGTGATGCTGGGAGTGGCGGCGCTCATCGAGGGGTTTTTCTCGCCGCTACCGATCCCGCACTTCATCAAGTACGCCGTTGGAGGATTGTTGTGGATCGTTGTCATTGGATGGCTGTTGCTGGCGCGGTCGCCAGGGAGTGAGACGCGGTGAAAGTCGAGGACTGCATTGTCGAAGTGAAACGCCGCTCGGCCGCCGGATGCATTGACCTCGCCTTCGTTTTTCACCGCGAGTTCGCCCGACCGGTCCTCAGCCTCATGCTCGTTTTCGCGGTCCCGACGATCGTGGCAAGCTGGCTGGTCCTGACAGTGGCCGATGACCAGTTTGTCTGGACACTCGTTTTGTGGAGCGTCATGTCGGGCCTCTACGGCGGTGCCCTTGTCGCGGGGATCGGGCCGCGGGTTTTCGGGCAACACTTTTCCGTGCGCCGTTCGCTGGCCGATCTCTGGAACCGTTTTGGAGTCTTCGCGGGCTGGCTCGTCCTGATTCGACTTGCGCAGATCCTGGCGTCGTTTTGCCTGCTCGCGCCGGCGGCCTTGCTCGTTCCGTGGACGGGCTTTCTCGCCGAAAACCTCTTTCTCGAACAGGCACCGGCGGGCGCGGTCGCGAAGCGGATGTCGGAAATGGCGTCCGCCGGTGCGTTCTGGCTGGTTCTGGGCCGGTTCTTTTTGCTCGCAATGCTGTTCTTGTTGATCGTGTTCGGACTATTCTCCGGAGTGAACCTGCTCGCCAGTTTTCTGCTCAATATTCCCGTCGGATTCAATCGAGTGGACGTGTCCGAACTCGACGGATTTCCAAAGTTCATCGCATTGTTTTCGGACCCTTTCACGGGCGTGATTTTTCAGGCGTGTTTGTGGCTTGCCACGCCGTTAGCGCGACTCGCGTGGTTCTTTTTTTATCTTGACAGCCGGATCCGAAGCGAATGCTGGGACCTCGACGTCGCGTTTCAGGCGGAAGCCATTCGGCTCGAGGGGGCGGCATGAAAAACTTCTCGCCTGCTGGCTGCGCTGCGACGCGAATGGCCCAGGCAATTGTCCTGGTGATGATCCTCGAAGCGGGGTCGTTTGTGGTTTGTCCTGCGATCGCAATTGCAGGGCTGGGGGACCAGGAATTGACGCGCGATCAAATCCGCGATGCGACCCGCGACGTGATGAGCGATCGCGATTTTCGCCGGCTTCACGAGAAGCCCGTGGAGGAACCGGAGGGCTGGCTTTCGCGATTGCTCGAATGGTTGTCCGAATGGCGCGAGTCGGAGAACGACACGTCGGAGCGCGAAGTGCCAGGGGCTGGGCCAATTGCCAGCGGAATTGGGCAGCTCGTCATGATCGTCGGGCTGGCCGCCGTCATCGCGGTGATTGCGGTGATCGTCGTCCTTGTGATTCGCTCGATCGACCGGAGCCGGCAAAAAAAGTCGTTGGTGTCGGGTCCCGGCCTGCTGGACGACGTCCATGAAATCGCCGCGACAGCGCCGGGTGAGCTTGCCGCGAACGAGTACCGGACGCGAGCCGATCGATTGGCGGAGGACGGGAATCTTGCCGCCGCGATTCGCGAGTTGTTGCTCGGCGGCATGAGCTGGATCGAGCGGGCGGGTATGATTCGCTTTCGCCGCGGCCTGACTAACCGCGATTACTGGCGGGCGGTGTTTGCGGACGATTTCCGGCGCGACGCCTTCGCAAGTCTTGCCGGTGAATTTGAGAAGGTCTACTTTGGCCGCCGCGAGGCGACATCGGAAATGTATCAACTCTGCCTGAGGAGCTTTGAGAGTGGATTTGCGGAATAAACGCGCGCTCCCTCCGGGCGTCTGGCTGTGGCTCGGCGGAATCGGGCTGACCGTGTTGTTGCAATTCTGGTGGCTTCCCGGCCAGCAGCACGTCTCCCGAGACTCGTACAGCAACCATGCCGGTGGCAAACTGGGCCTCTACCGCCTGCTCACGCGGCTCTTCCCCGATCAGCGTATTCGTCGAGAGGCAGAACGACTGAACCTCGAAGCGCCTGGCGTGCTGGTCCTGGTCGATCCATTGCGAAACCCTGACGACGTCGAATATTACATTTTGTACAACTGGGTTGACGACGAAGGCGTGCTCGTTTTTGCGCCCGAACGCGATCACCCGGTCCTCGAATCATCGGCGTTCAACTTTCAGATCCTGCCCCTTGATCGAGTTTTCAGGAAAGACGACACCCAGGAGAAAAGCAAGGAAGAAAGCAATCGCGACCGTGAAGCGAACAGGAAAAAGAACGAGGATTCCCGCTCGAAAAACGCCGACAGGGATCGGCCGGTGCCGCGGAGCCTGAAGGTCACCAGCCTGCTCGTCGACGGCGAGTTCATCTGGAAAAGCAGCTCGTATATCGTCCCCGGAGAATTCTCGAGAAGGCGGAATCTGGTCGTCGACAATCAGGGAAGGCCCCATGTGGTCGCCTTCGAAATCGGGGATGGCGTTTTGATTGCCTGCTCGAGCGGCGAGGTCTTTTCCAACCGTGCGTTGCTCGAAGCGGACCAGGCGGAACTGGCCGTGCGGATCATCGAAACGGCCAACGGGGCCTGGCGCGATCGTCACGTCGTTGAGGGCGAACTGGTCATCAGCGAGACCCTCAACGCGACGCGCGTTGGCGACACGTG
>JBGTFW010000245.1:0-30483 GCA_041747075.1 Pirellulaceae bacterium | reverse complement strand
GAGAATCAGGAACGCAATGTAGCTGTTCAATCGCATGAGTGATGCAAGCGGCTGTGGATTGTGGCAATGAATGCTATAGTAACTGATTCATGTCTTACGAGGAAGGGATTCATGGCCAGCCGTTTGGTGACGGGCAACGATGGATCGAACTGAAAATTCCGAACGCGGAAACGCGATTAGCTGGACAGCGCCAGTTTCCAGCGTATACAAGCACGAAGCGCAAGCGAGTGAACCACTCAGGTCGAATGCGCTCGCTCGCGCGTCGTGCAGGTATTACCGCGGAAAGAGCGTCGCCCGCAACGAGCCGAACCCCATCTCGCGCGGAGCGTCCAGTTGCTCGTCGCTCAGTCCTTCGCACAACTGGACAATCGCCGCCAGGCCCACGCATTAGCCGAGTACAAGTCCTCGATAATTGTCGTCGCGTCCATTGCTTGTTTCATCCAAATATTTCCAGTTCATCCATTTCAATCGGCCGAATTTGAAATCAAAACGGACAATCCGGCAAGTCGGGGCCGACAATTTTCGAATCGCCAGGAATTGCACGAGAGTGAACGCGCGAGGGGCCATTTCGCTGGCGGCTCGATCGCGGTTGGGTAGCCCGGCAATGATTATCCGCCCGGTTTGCCATCGGAACGAATGACGTCGGCGATTCGCTTTGCCGCGCTGCCATCCCACAATGCCGGGCAGCGACCGGACTTGTAGGTTCCGTCGAGCACTTGCCGCAAGCATTCGCGGAGACGGTCCGCGGAATTCCCGATCAGCGTGCTCGTCCCCTCGTCGACCGTCACCGGGCGTTCCGTATTCGAACGCATTGTCAGACAGGGGACTCCCAGCGCGGTCGATTCCTCCTGCAAACCCCCGGAATCCGTCACAATGACCCGCGCCTGCGATGTCAGGCAAAGAAAGTCCAGGTAACCCAGCGGCTCAAGACAGCGAATCGATTTGGAATTACAAAGACGATCCTTCAAGCCAAACTCCTCAAGGCGTGCCGCCGTCCGTGGATGAACCGGAAAGGCCAGCGGCATCTCGCCGGAAATCTCCACAAGCACGTCAACCAGGTCGCGGAGGACGCGCGGATCATCGACGTTGGACGGCCGGTGCAGCGTGACGACTCCGTAGGTTCCAGGCCGCAGTTCCAGCCGCTCCAGCGTATTCTGGCGTTGCGCCGCTTCGACCTGACCACGCAACGTGTCGATCATTACGTTTCCGACCAGGTGAATGTGTTCGTCCGGATGGCCTTCGCGCTTGAGGTTCTCGATGCCCGCCGGCTCGGAAACCAGCAGCATGTCACAAATCGAGTCGGTCAGAATCCGGTTGATTTCTTCGGGCATCTCGCGATCAAAACTCCGCAAGCCCGCCTCGACATGGGCGACCGGGATATGAAGTTTCGCGGCCGCGATCGCCGCCGCCGCGGTTGAATTGACATCTCCGACGACGATCATCCGCTGGAACGGCTGGTTTTTTTCGGCGGCTTCCATCAGCACGGATTCCACGGCGACCATCACGTCCGCGGTCTGGCGCGCGTGCGTTCCGGAGCCGACGCCGAGCGAAATATCGGGCCGCTGGATTCCCAACTCGTCAAAGAAAATGTCCGAGAGGTTCTTGTCGTAGTGTTGTCCGGTGTGGATGAGAACCGGGCGCAGTTCCGGGTAGCTGCCAAAAGCGCGGAGAATGGGCGCGATCTTCATGAAATTGGGACGTGCTCCCACGATACAGGCGAGTCGCATCATTGAGTTTTCCAGTTAAACAGTTTCGCCAATTCAGGTAATAAAGTACCCAGGCGCTCACCCAGTTCCGAAACTTCGAGCGGAACCGCGCGCCATTGAAGTATCCATCCCGGCAATGCCTTTCGTTCCGGCCCCTCTTCGTACTCGAACACCATTGCCGGCTCGCGAATTCCAAACGCGGGACAGTACCATCCCGCTCGCCGAGTCACTGATCTTACACCCACAAAGGTAATTCTTGCCTCAACGATTCCATCGCCGAGCGAAAACGTAAAAGGGGACGAGTTCGCTTCGTCACACGTTACCTGGATCGCCGGGGAAAGGTGGAGAAACCCGGTCAAGCTGGTATCCGCGGCGCTCTCGGCCCAGTCCACACAAATCCAGCACCCGCCATCGCTTGCCGCCGCGACGAGACGATTCAACCTGGCGACGCGATAACTCCGGTAGCCGTCATGCGCGGCGGTCGCCCAGACCAGCCCATTCCCTTCTCCACCGGATCGCGAAATCACGCGGCCGCGACGGCCCATGCGGAATCGCGACCAGATGGCGCACTGATTCTCACCGTCGACCGTCGCCACATTATGCGCGATCGACGAACGGCAATACTGCCTCATCGTACTCGCTTCATAATCGAAATTGCCGCTGTCGATCAACCACGGTCGGCCTCCGATGTCGCCGGTGACGTTGAGCAAGTCGCAATGTCCGTGCGCTGGCAGCGTGTCGGCGCAAACCGCCTCACGATCGAAGAGGAGAAACTCCGATGGTTCGGCGCCGTCCCGGCGGAAGACCCAGTACCCGCCTCGTTCGGAAACTCCCGGTGTCGGCTCGATCGATTCGATTTTCGCCAGTCGCGCAAGTTGCTCGATTTGCCGGGTCGTCGGCGCTTCGCCCAGCACACTGTCGCCGAGGAGCGGTATTTCGCCGCCGGGAGTCTTGATTGCCGCGAGGAACCCGATCATGGAACGGGCTGTATCGAGCCATCTTTCCCGAAAGCGCGGATCAAACCGTCTGGCGACCACCGCCATTTTCAGCACGTTGGCCAGAACCTGGCAATGATACATGGGCGACCGTTCAAAATGCTCGCCGTGCGGCAGGATTTGCCTTTCCAGCTCCTTGTCGAGAAAACGTTCCGCGGTTGCGAACCACTTCTCACTTTCCTCACATTCGAGAAAACTCGCCGCAAGGACCAGCACCGTCAGGTTCTCCATCAGATGATTGCCGCTCACATCCCGTTCGAGATTCCGTTGCAGGTAACCAGCTTGTTGCCAGATACTCGCGACAATCGCGGACTCATCGCGCCCGGGCGGCCGGTCGAGAGCAAGCAGCCAAAACCAGACGGCCAGTCGCCGGGAAATGCAATAGGGATGCCATGCGTCGGCGGATTGTCGTGTTTGATCGGGAGAATGGCTGGCGATCCACGATGCGAGCGCGTTCCAGACAGTTTGCCAGCGCATCTCGCGGTCCGCGTCACCGGCGGCGACCCATGCCAGCAGGTACTCGTGGTAATGAAGTTGAAACCGCCACAGATGCGGCAAGTCGTCGAGATTCCGCATCCAATTGATCGGCCAGCCGAGTTCAGCCTCGCGATTCAGCAGCATCAACCGTCCGCTGGACAAATCGCCGCGGTAAAAGTATTTCGATCCGCTCCAATCGTCGACGACGATTCGCGCGACTTCCCGCGCGGCGTCGGGAATTTCCAGCCGCAGTCCGGCGGGCGCGGGCGGTACGTCAATCACTCGCTCGTCGGCGATTTGCCGCCGCAATTGCGACCAGCCGCGGCGGGCAATTTGTCGCCACGAGTAATGCCCAAGGACGCCCACGGCGCGTTTCAGCCGGGCGATTGGCTGGCGCGAGGTGTCCGCCTTGCTCGCGGCACGCACTTCGAGCTGTGTTGCCTCGGCAGCGCGTTTTGCGTCGTTCATGGTTCGGTGACGGCGGGACGCTTGCCTTGAGCAACCGCCTCGATGACTTCGAGGAAACGCGCCGCCAGCGCGTCGCGCGAGTAGTTCTCGATGACAAACTCGCGACCTCGTTGGGAAAGCGACTGATACAACTCCCGGTCGTCACACAACCGGAGGGCGGCCGCGACCAAATCGTGTTCGTTATCCGGCTCGATCAGAATTCCCGACTGGCCAGCCTCGACAATATCCGCCGACTCGCCGCGAACGCCCATGATGACCGGCCGCCGCATCGCCATCGCTTCGAATATCTTGGAAGGGATCACCGTTTCAAACAGGTCGGACTTGCGCAGGTGAACGAGCAGACAATCCGAACTGGCAAGCACGACGGGCATTTCCGCCTTGGGCAAACGCCCGGTGAAGACGACGACGTCGGCGACTTTCGCGTGGCGGGCCATTTCCTCCAGTTCGGCGCGCCGCGCGCCATCGCCGACAAGGCAAAAGGCAATGTCGCTCCGACCATGATCACGAAGCAAACACGCCGCGCGAATCGTTATCTCCAGACCATGGGCCATTCCGATCGTCCCCACGTAGGCGCAAACAAAGCGATCGGTCAATCCGTACCGTTCGAGAAACTCCAGCGATTTTTCCATGGGGCGAAACTGGTCAGGATCGACGCCGTTGGTGATGACGGAAATCCGGTTCCCGACGTCGGCTTTTGAAAGGATGTTATCCCGGTAGCCATTTCCCAGCGCGACGATGTGGTTGGCGGCCCGGTACATCCACTTTTCAAGCACCTCCAGTCCGCGCGTGACCAGTCCCTTTTTCATCGCACCGACGGTGACGATCGATTCCGGCCAGATGTCGCGGATTTCGAGAATGAATTTCGTCCATTTCAGACCAGCGCAACAAGCGCCCGCCCATCCGCAAAAAAACTGCGGCGAAGTGGCGATCACCACGCGAGGGCGATGACAGAAAAAGACGAACGTGATGACCGCCGAAACCAGGTAGGACAAGTAATTGGCGATTCGCGCGGCCCCACCGGCGTTTGCCGCGACCCACGTCCAGGTGCGGATGACATCGATTCCTTCCATCGTCTCGCGCTGCGGCCACAGCCGGTTCCGATAGCCGTCGTAAACCACGCCGTTAGGCACATTGGGCGCGCAGGTGATGACAGTGACCTGATGTCCCGCGCGGACCCACCGCGCGCAGTGCTCGAAGGTCCGCGACGCGGGCGCATTGCCTTCCGGTGGAAAATAATGTGTCAGAAAGACGATGCGCATCCTGGTTCCGGTTTTGCAAATTTGGAGTGCTCCGGCCTGGCGGAGCTTTGGATTAGCCCCGGAGATTTGGAGTGCTCCGGCCTGGCGGAGCTTTGGATTAGCCCCGGAAAACGCGATGCATTGAGACACCTTCGGGCTGGGGCGTTGCCGTCCACACCTCCAATGATTACCTGCGTTCGGCAATCCAAAGCGGTGCCAGGTCCCCGCACTCCAGGGAAGAGTGCAAAACTGGAACTTGGGGTTCGCGCATCATTCCGCTGGCCGTGCCGGCACTGCGTGACGGACGCGGATGATCTCACGGATCGAGGCGTGCGGTCCTCAAGGTGCTCAAAAAACGTTACACGAGCAAACGACGTCGAAGGTGTTGTCCTCAAAAGGAAGCGGCTTGCCGGTGCCGCCGACCACTCGCTCGTGAACACGGGGATTGGTCAAGATCGCATCGTCAAGGGGACAAGCGCAGACTGGATTTGTTGATCGGCTTGCAGGGTAACGCGCGACACTTCGAGCAATTCGTCGACGGGAATCGGCCACGCGCCGCCCGAACGAATCGCATTAACGAACGCCTTGAGTTCCGCGGCGTGCCCCTTGTCCTGTCCGCGAGTGCGAAATTTCCTCCGCCCGCCGAACTCGCGCGAGACGCGAAAGTTGTCGCACTGCAAAACCCGACCGCCCGCGAAAATCTCGATTCGTTCCTTGGGAAAGTCCTTGCTCCCGTTGGCAAGATAATGAATCGTCGCCAACGACCCGTTTTCGAATCCCAATTGAATCGAAGCGCAATCACCCAACCGGCCCTCTCCCCCTGCCATCGGCATTGCCTGAACGGAAACTACAGAAGAACCGGCGAAATGTCGCGCGAGGTCGATAAAATGGCAAGCTTCACCGACAATCCGTCCCCCCCCAATCTTACGCTCCTGGGTCCAGTGGTCTCCGGGGATCGCACCCGCGTTGACCGTGATGACGATCGAACAGGCACCCGGCCGCGAACGAAGCCATTTCGCCATCTCGACGACATGCGGCGAAAAACGGCGATTGAATCCGACCATCAGGCACTTGCCAGGTGCCGCCTCGATCGCCGACTGCACTTCGTCGATTTCCGCGAAGGTCATTGCCAGCGGCTTCTCGACGAAAACGTGCTTGCCAGCGCCGAGCGACTGGCAAACCATTTGCGCATGCGTGTTGTGCGGAGTTGTGACAAAGACTGCGTCAATCGACGAGTCGCGCAGTACGGATTCGAGATCGCTGGAGACTTCCGCAAAACCGAATTTTTTAGCGGCATGGGCGGCCGAAACCCCCGTGCTGCTGACGATCGACTTGCGCACCAGTCCGGCGCGGGGCAGCAAAGGCAGCAACATGCGCGTCGTGAATCCACCCGCGCCAATGAATGCGACTCCCAATTCGCCGGGTCGCGTCGCAACGGGAATTGACTCGACGGCAATCGAACGGTCCCGCCTGGCTGCACTTTTCCCGGCGTCTTCGGGAAAATCAAGGAGGATTCCCAATGCCCCGTCGTCGCCGATCGCCGCATAACCCTCCAGCGCGTTGTCAAAAGGAAATCGATGAGTGACTAGCGGAGCGGTTTCAAGTTTCCCGTCCGCCATCAGTTCGAGAACGGCCTGGAAATTTCGTTGCTCGGTCCATCGGACGAACCCGATCGGATAATCCAGTCCCTTCCGTTCGTAGTTGTCGTCGTAGCGCCCCGGGCCGTAGGAGCAGGAAACCTGAAACGTCAGTTCCTTCTCATAGAAATCGGAACGTTGCAGGTTCAGCCCGGTGACGCCGACCAATACGATCCGCCCGCGCTTGCGACACATCGTCGCGGCCTCATGCACAATCTCGTGACTTCGGCTGGAGGCAGTGATGAGGACGCCGTCAACTCCTTCCCCGCCACTCCAGTTGTTGGCAACGACCACCGGGTCCTGGCCGGCGACCAGGTCGACGGTGTCGGCGCCGAATCGCCGCGCCAATTCCAGTTTCCACGGGTCAAAGTCGATCCCCAGGACGCGACACCCGTGCGCCCGTAACATTTGCGTCGCGAGCAGACCAATCAGCCCCAGCCCGCTGACGACGAATCGTTCGCCGAGCGTCGGTTGCAGCAGTCGAATCCCTTGCAAACCGATTGCCCCAACGACGGCAAAGGCCGCCTCGTCGTCGCTCACCGGATCGGGAATCCGGGCGGTGAGGTTTTCCGGCACGACGACCATTTCCGCGTGCGGACCATTGCTGATGATGCGATCACCTGGCTGCAAGCGGCTTCCCTCATCGGACTCGATGACGCGACCGACGTGACAATACCCCAGTGGAATGGGCGTATCGAGTTTCGAACGAACGGCTTCGAGGGTTGTCTTGAGACCGTCGGTGCGAATTTTTTGCAGGACCTGCTTGACCTTGTCGGGCTGCGAGCGGGCCTTGGCCAACCAGCCGCTCTTGCCAAACTCGATGAGCATTTTTTCGGTCCCCAGCGAGACAAGCGTCCGCGTCGTTTGGCAAAGGACACGACCGGAGCCGCGCCGCGGGCAGGGAACTTCCGCCAGCAGCGTCTCGCCATTTCCAAGGTTTTGCAAAATCTGTTTCATGAGTCCGTGTCGGAGTCTCTCAGGCGGCACCGTGAAGGAGGGCAAGCAATTCAGAAATCCGGTTTTTCAGGACGAGGCGAGGTTCTGGCAGCGAATCCGGCGCGTCGAGCGCCGTGAGCACAGCGGAGACGATCGATTCGACTGAAAAGGGATCAAACGTCAGTGAAGGCCGCAGGATGTCGTCGACATAATCCATTTTCGGAGCGAGCACCTTGCACCCCAGGAGACAGCCCTCGACCAGCCCGAGTCCAAGCGTCTCCAGCGTCGAGGGGAAAACAACAAATTTCGATTGTCTCGTCCATTGAAGGACCTCGTCGCGCGGCAATCCTCCCAGATTGCGAATTTCGCAACCAGTTTCCCGCAACTGTTCGATTCGTCCGGCGAGACCGCCCTGCCCCGCCGGAATTGTCAGCGCGAGCGAGGGGGACTTTTGATGGGTCTTGCGCAAACACTCCCAGGCGTCCAGCAAACGCCCGTGATTCTTGAAGACGGCCGGAGAACTGACGTAAATAAAATCGATGGGCCGTTCAATGTCCCGCTGATCCTGCGTTTGGATCGCCGATCCGTTGCGAGATTTCTCCTGACCTGTTGCGGCAGCGCGGAATTGGAAGTCTTCCATATCAAAAAAAGGCAGTACTTTTGTCCGTGATTCCTCGATTCGGTACTCGGTGCAAAAGGCCCGCTGAATATGTCGCGTCTGAAAACACCACAAGTCCGTATTCTCCTTCCAGCGCCGGATCGCCCGTGTCAGGAGGAAGTACCGTGCCCGGTCGCGCGGCGAATACCGGTGGTCCTTGTCGAGCGAGCGTATTAAATGCGCGTTCTGGAAATACGTGATGGTCCGCTCAAGGTTCAGCGGTTTCCGCGGTGGCAGGTTGCCAAGACAGAACAACGTCGCCGGCTGGTGGTGCCCGATCGCCTGTTCCAGTAATCGCTGGCGCCGCCGTCCAAGTGGATTGCAATGGGGAACCACCTCCAACCTGGCGTCGGCACCGATACCCGCGATGCCCAGTCCGGTCGCTTCGGACACCAGTGCCGCGTAGCCGCTCGAACCGAGCGATTTGAGAAGATAGTGGAGCAATGTCTTGCCCCCCCCCGTGCTGATGTTGGTGGCGTCGAGCAGAATCATGATCGATCACCACGATTGGCTTCACCACCGATTGCGTGCTTCCCTCCCGGGTGCGTGGACCGGTGGGCGAACTCAATTGCCTCGACAAACTGACGCGCCATGTTGGGAATGTTGAATTTTTCGCGTACGATCCGGGTCGAGTTTTCCGACATCGTTCGCCGCCGCTCGTTGTTGGAGAGAAGCTGTTCGACCCGTTCCCAGGCCGCTTGCGAATCCCCCTCGGGGAAGCGGTATCCGTTCACGCCATGATCGAGCGCTTCAATTTCCGGGTTGGCGCGATTTTTTGCGAAACCGGCGATCACCGGAAGTCCGTAGCCGAACGCATGAAAAATGCTCAGGCCAATCTGGGCGGGGTAAAAAAACACGTCCGCCGAGAGAAACCACGGCGCAAGTTCCCTTTCATCGTAGATCGCACCGGGAAAGCAAACGCGGTCGCCCACGCCGCGCTCATTCGCCAGGTCGGCAATCCGTTCCTGTTCGTCGTTGTGCGCCCCGACAATGGTCGCCGTCGCCTCCGGATACTTTTCCTTCAGGCGCGCGAGCACGTCGACGAGGGTGTCCAGTTTGTTTCGCGGCTTGATCCTCGACACAAACAACAGGTTGGGGGAAGTGATGGCGTGCTCCTTGCGGAATTCCGCAAGTCGACGTGGTTCGCGCGCCCAGAATACCCGCGCCGCCTCGATCGGCTGCTGATCGAGGGAATTCGCGGCGACAAAGACCTTATTTGCGAATCGTTCGCGCGTCCGAATCGACTCGGCGACTTCGTCACTGTAACAAAGGACGGCGTCGGCGAGGCGAAAGAGAATTCCGCGTCGCAACCATTCCGCCAACGACCCCCCCCGTTTCGCTTGATGATGGCCCCACAACACGGTAGCCACGCCGTTCTTCCGCGCCCGGAGAAGCGCCGGGAGAAGGCTTGCGTACCGGATATTTGCCGAGAGGACGAGGACGTCGGATTCTCCGCGGCGTGCCAGCCCGGTCTGCGCCGAATGCCATGTGATCAGATTGCCGACCAGCGGCGGGCGAAATTCCAGGCGGCGGATTGCCGTGAATCCCTCTGCCGCGGCGTTCGGCAGATCGTTCTTTTCACCGTGAACCACCGTCAACTCAATCTGCTTGTGCGCCGCGATCGCGCGAAAGAGTGGAACGCGATAGGCGGCCAGCGCCGGTTGCTGGATGGAGACCCGAATTCGCTTCTCCGTTGCACCGGGTTTCACAAGCGAGAACCACGAAAAGTACGAACTACTCGAACACGAAACTCTCCTGCATTTTCTGTCTTTCGTGTCATTCCTGCATCTCGTGGCGGGTAGTTTCGGGACGCGGACCCCGAGACGCGGAACTTGCGACACTTCGAGTACGAGTGCAATCAAACAACATATCCCAGTTCGCTCATCAACGGACCAGCCTGATCGAGGATCGCAACGGCATCGCCGGGTTCCAGGGGAGGCGCGGATTCGTTCCGTCGTCGACCCCAGATCGCGGTGCTTGACGGGCGCATGCTGAATCGCCGCGTCACGTGCGCCGCCAGCGAGTTTTCGGGCCTGGGAATGATAACCGGCTCCGTCGGCTCGATTCCGAGAAATTCCCGCAGCTCCCCGGCGACCGTCTCAGGTGATTTGAGGAGCCTTTCGTAGCCGAGTGAAAACACCTGGGGAGCGCGCATCCAGCTTTCGACGTGCTGAATCCACTGCTCCACGCGATTCCGATCGTTCTGGGGCATTTGACGGATGAATTCGGCGAGTGGCTCGCGGGCCAGCGGATTGAACCCGCTCATCCAGTGCTTCATCGATCGCATGACGTTGCGGCAATCGCGATAAACGTAGATCGTTCGCGCATTTCGAAAGATGAGCTCGTGAAGTCGTCGGGGCAGAGACCGTTTCTGGTTGCCAAAGAATGCGACGTTCGTGCAATCGGGGGAAATCGCATGGGTCTTGATGATTGGAAACCGGCGACGCCCCAAAACCTTGACGGCATACGGCAAGTCGCAGATCGGGTCCGGTTCGGCGAACCCGTCGAGACTGAGGTAGAGGTAGTTGAGCGGTTCGAAGGGCCGCTTGTATCCGCGGCAGTCGGGAAAGTTCCGTCGCAGAAAATCGATCGTCACGTGGGTTCCCGATCGAGGATGAGAGGCAATGATTACGGGAACCTTGCCGTCGAGGACCTGTTTCAGTTTCGCCCAGGATGATTCGCCAACCGAACTCACAGGTCACGAACCGTGATGTACCGCGAGGGGGACTGTTCGGCGTCCGGCATTCGGTACGATTTCGGGGGAAGTGGTCTTGGCGATTCCGGAACCTTTTTCGATGTGAAAAAAATCAGCAGAACCTGAAGGCACATGAATCCGCTGAAGGAGGCAATAAACATATTGTCGAGGAAAAAGGCAACTTCGCCTCGCGATACCGCAAACAGTTCGCCCAGCGCGCACGCAAAGGGAACGCGGTATAGCGGAGAGGAATGGGTGAGAACCAGGTGGTCGAGCAGGCGCAAGACGGCACCGAGGATGAATGCGTAGGCAATGAGAACCGGCCAGCCACCCTCGGCGGCGGCGTGACCGATCAGGCCCGCGCCGACATTCAGACCTCCGACACGTTTGAGCCCCGCGAGTTTCGGGATCATGATACCAAGCCCGGTCGGCTTTTCCGGCCAGTAGGCGCGGGGGATAAAATGGTGGAACGTTGCGCGGAGGGAGTGAAACCAGCGATACCCGTGCGGTTCCGGATGTTTTTCCATGCACCACATGGAAATGACCGCCGAACCCTGAAACGTCGCCAGTCTTTCAAACCCGCTGCGGAGGTCCGCGTTAACCATCAACTGAACCGCCTCGTAGGGCGTCTCCGGCCGATGGACGCGAACTTCCGAGAATGCGGCCAGCGCGATCAGGATCGGACTGCCTACAAACACCGAAATAACGGCAACCTTTACCGGATTAAAACGAAATGAAACCCGGTAGTAGATGACCCATGCGATCATGAATGCGAGGGAGACAATTCCACGGCGCCCGAAACTTGTCAGATGCGGCGTGAGATTGATGAGTACAATGATCCCCAGCAGAAACAGGTAATTGGGTTGATTGATTCGCCGCGTCCACGCCCATGTCGCCAGTCCGACGGCGGTCGAACCGATGCCGGCGGCCATTAACCCGCACAATGCGTTCAGCGCGAAAAATCCGGCGATATAAACCAAAATGGCAATGAAGGTCATTACGACGGACAACCGCATCAAGCGGTGGGGGTATGCGAGCGAGGGGTGGCGCAGCGGAACCTGCCGGAACTTCAGGGGGAGCAAACGATAGGTCAGGAGAAAGATGACGAGGAAGAGATTGAGAAGCAGCGTGTAATTGGCCGTCGTCGTGAAATTGTTGTCGACGATCAGGTACGACCACCAACTGTGGCCGCGGCGATTGAAAAGCCAGAGGAACAGGCCAAACGCCTGGAAATAGAGGTAACCGGCAAGGAATATGTTGCGAAAGCTGAAAAGCGGCACGATCTTTGTGCGATTGTCCCGCAACACAATGTGGACCGTGACCACAATCGCAAGAAGGTTCAGCGCGAGTGCAAGATACCACATGGTTGATTCAGCACCGAAACTGGCGGGAACGGAATGCGTCGAATAGAGACAACGGTGCGGCGGTCCGGATCAAGACCGATTGTAGGGGATCGCGAAAGCGAACGACAGGTCGAATTCAGCGATCGGCGGCAAAATCGTGACGATTGCCTCCGTCGGGCAACGAACGATATTCTCCTTCCGGCTTCTTCGCCTCGACATACACGCTTTGCTCGATTCGCTCGGAAAGGTTTAGTTGGCCTGGCTGGGGAATCTTTGTCGCGCCCGCGTCCATGACCTCAACGTCCACGAACCCGTGCCGTTCCATCAGCCGCGACATCGAGGCACCATCGTACATCCACTGGTGATGGCGGGGGCCGACGAGCACTGCGTGAATCCGCTTGCGAAACGTCCGGGGTTGCGGGACGCACAACCGGGTTGCGGCCATAAATGCATCGGCGTCGCCTGTTTTGATGTAGTGGTCCACATGCTTTCGAATGTCCGGAACCGAGATGCGGATCGTCCCCCCCGGACGGAGGAGCCGAAATGCAGCCTTGAGAAACTGCTCGGCCCCCGACGGGTCGAGATGTTCCACCATGTGTGAACTGTAGAGGACGTCGCACGACTCGTCGGGCAGCGGAAGTCCTTTCACGGCGTTTCCGTATTGAATGCGGTTCTCTCGTGCAAAGCGGACAAAGGCGTATTGCTTGCCCCCCAGAAGCCGGACCCGGTGAAGGAGCCCGGGAAGCAGGGGCAGTTTTGCGAGCCACAGACTGAATGAGTTGTCGAAGTTTCTCCAGCCCGGTGTCGGCGTCTGCCCGCAGCCGACGTTAACTCGCCCGGTGGTTTGTTCCAGTTCGTTCAAGTCTCGTTCTCCATTGCCGTATCAGGTTGGGGTGAATTAAAACAACGGCGATCCGGCTTCCTTGCCAGGAAGATTCCCGGGCCGAATTCCGTCATCATCGATTGCCCGAAAAATCCCCGGGAGGACCGCCGGCGACTGACGCTTCGGAGGGCCGGGGCTTGCCGCTTTCGCCGTAGCAATCGCGAAAAATCACCCACGTGTGTTCCGAAGTCGAATGAACAATGTTTTGTGTGTCGTGTGCCAACGGAATAAAACAATTCTGGAATTCGACGATGATGCCGTAACCCTCCGTCGCCTGCATCACGAGCTGGTCGAAACTCGCAACGTGCTGCGAGTCGCGGATGACAACCACCGATTCGCCCCGCAAATTCATCCTCAGCGGAGGGGAACCGGTAATACTGCTAAAGACAAAACGTGCATGACTATTGTAACTGGCCGAAGTATCGACCAGTACCATATTCGACGATGCCGGGTCGACTTTCATCGACTGGCAAATGAATTGTCCGGACGAATTCGAGGCGTTAGCCGATCGCACCAGACAATTCACCTTGTTGTTGGCGACGAAGTTTCCGACGACCGTATGCGCCATCACCGCGAAATCAAAAACGGCTGTCGTGATCGTGTGGGCGGCGACGTAACCGAAAAAGTTCCCGGTGTTCTGCGAGGACTCGCTCCGGAATCCGACTTCCGCGTCTCGAACCTGGAAGCGGTCGACTTGAAACTGGTCGACATTGGTCTTGCCGTTGGCGTGCAACGCGATGTCCACGTCACCTGCAATCAACTGCCGAAAGTGGATTCGTCCACTTCCAATACCGCTGCCCTTGGTGACCTCAAAACCGGTCGAGGCCCGCGCGTTCTTCGCGCTCGTGTATTTTCCCCACAATGCCGGTCCGTCCCATACGAGATCTGAACTGTCATAGGTGATCATCGGTGCCGGCGACCGGCCCACCCAAACAAGCGAAGCGCCGCCGTGTCCCACCGATGTCTCGGCGCGAGGCGCAAACCGGTCCGATTGAAAATGGAAATTGTCGGAATTCGGACCATCCGACGTTACGAGGTTGCCCACCACCTTGGAGCCGCCGAGGTTTAGAGTTTGGGAGATATTGTATTTGCCGCGCGGAAAGTGCAGCCGGCCGCTTTTGCGTTTCCAGCTTTCGACAGCCTTTTGCAACGCTTGCGTGTCATCGGTCTTGCCGTCTCCCGTTGCACCGAATTGCCTGACATTGACCACGCTCTGGTCCGTCGCCTCAAACCAGTCGTCGGCACCGGAGCCGCCCCAATAGAATCCGTCGTCAAGAAACGCGGGCTCCGGTCGTCCGACGCCGTGGTGGACGAACTCGTTTCCGCCGCCATCCATTGCCCGCCGGTATCCGAGCGTGCGGACGATATCCCCCGCGACGAATCCCCGCAACCGAGGCAGGGAGACCGCCCGTTCAACGATCTTCAGGCCGGGCGCGATGTTTTCAACCGAACGTTTCGTCTTCATCCACGTGACTCCCGGCTGCTCATGGCCCTTCCCGGTGCGAGGAAACTCCGCCAGCCACCGGAGCGCCGACCCGATGCTCCCTCGCCAATTCGAGCGAATGCCGGGCGAGCAATCGTTGCAGTTCGTCGAACCGGATTATCCCTTGCGCTCCCAACTTGCAAAACACCTTGAATGTATTCACGCGAACTGGCGTCCGCAATTCGCGGGAACCCAGGCAGTCGCCAATCCCGGCGACAAAACCGGTTGCGGGTTGCAACGGTTTTCGTTCGGCGATGCCAATTTTCAAATGCTGGAACAACATTCCGAGACAGTGCCAGATCACTTGAGGAAAGGGCGCATACCGGCACGCCCAGGCAATCCCATTGCGTGTATTCCAGTAGATAATCCGCTCCCGGTCGGCACTGGCAACTTGAGGGAAATGGTCAATCCGCGCCTGATCCGCGACCTTGACGATGTAACCTTTCTCAAGCATGCGGATGGCGACGCCTCGCTCCTCAAATTGCCGACCCATTCCGGCGTAACCACCCAACTGGAGAAAAAGCCCGCGCCGAATCGCATTCGCACCGCCGCTGAATATGCGGATACAGCGAAAGTCCGCTTGCGCCGCTTCTTCGTCGATTCGGATACGCGTCGTTCCGTCCGGGAAATGGTCGGTCAGGGGGATCGTGACCGCCCCGACGAAAGGCAACTCAAAATCGCGAAGTACGTTTTCGACAACCTCGGCCGATGAAAACACGGCGTCATCGTCGAGCGTAAAAACGACATCCCCGCGCGCGATATGAAACGCCTGATTCCGCGCGGCGATGATACCCACCGGCCATTCGTTTCGCTGGACGACCGCATCGGGGTGCCGCGCGCGGACCTGGTCCGACGTGTCATCGCGCGACCCGTCGTCGATGATTACCAGTTCGACCGGGACAGTTTGGGCGAGAACCGAATCGATGGCCTTGAGACAAAGGTCGCGCCGGTCGCACGTTGTAATGACAACGGATACGGAGCTTGCCCGATTCGTCGTGTTGTCCCGATTGACTTCGGATTGTCGTGTCCGCGTTGCTATGCCTGTCCCTTTCCAGAAAATCCCTTGCGGACAAACGCGGCATTGAGATAAAATCCGGAAAGAAAATGCGACGCGATGCGGCGGTTCCATCGCGTGAGCAGCTTCTTGAACATGCTCCCCCGGTTCTTTCCGGCTTTCAGTTCCCACGGTCCGAGCAGCCGCGATTCGATGGGTTCCCAGCCGGTGGAATCCGCGAGTTCCATGAAACTGGCGACGTTGAAATATGCGATGTGTCCCCAGTGCTCGCGCTGGGTCCGGTAATTGTCGTGGCGAAATGTCGAGAAGCTCTCCAGCAAGGGCTGGCGGACGACGAGGTAGTCGGCACCGTTGGCGGCGATTCGTAACATCGCGCGGGGGTTCTCCAGATGCTCCAGCACGTCGATCAGCAGCGCGACGTCGAAGGTTCCTGATTCCGGGCCAAAGTACTCATTTCGCAGGTCGAGGTCCGGAAACAGCTCGTGGGCACGGGCGACTGCCTCGGGAGCGATTTCAAAACCAGTCGCGATGAATTCCGTCCCCGGAAACTCACGCGCCATCAACCGTCCCAATTCATGCAGCACGCCACCCACGCCCGCACCGATGTCGGCGACGGTCAAGCGCCCGTGATTCCGATGACGGAGAATCGCCGAGATCGACGGAAAAATATCGAGCGCCTTGCCTGGTGCGTCCCCCAGGTGCCAGTCGGCATGTTGTTTCAGGTATTCGCCGGACGTGTAGCGCCCGGCCGCCTCGTCCGCGCCTCGGCTCATTTTCCCATAAGCCTCGTGAATGGGCCAAACAGGGAACCAAGAATGGCACGTCCAATTTCACGCGACCCAATGCCCTGCGAACGCGCCCCCAGCAATAGCGCCAGTTGCCCAAGTCCCCGGCTTCGAACGATCGGGTTGGGCGACCGGCTGAGGGTCCTCGCGATAGTGAATCTTCGCGAACGCTCGACGGCTCGGCCGGCTGCCTCGAAAGTTTCCTTGTCAATAAGGCCCTCCTTCAGTCCAGTTGCAAGGTCGCGATGCTGTTGTGAGTAAAAGGCCTTTGCGAATTCATCGGACCGGTGGAGATTGGTCGTCAGCGAATCAATCGCCACGGCGGTCAGCGAGGATTCGCCATGCCGATATTTCACGAGGACATCGGGAATCTGGAGAATGCTTCCCAGAATACACGCGCGAAGGGGAAGTATCCGGTCCTCCGCCAGAACGCGCGAATCCATGGGGCCAAAGAGACTCCAGACATCACGATGGTATGCATAGGTCGCCCCCGCACCGATCCCGCCGCGCTTGCTCGCGACTTCGATCAACCCAAGTCTTTCAATCGATCGATTCGGGTCAATCGGGGTCCGGTGGCGTACGTTGCCCGCCTCATCGATGATCAACCGATCGGAGAAAGCTGCAAAAACGGGAAAGGTCGCCGCGGCCACGTGACGCATGAGGGTTTCCACGCGATGCGGCATTGATATATCATCCCCCGCCGCCAGAAAGACCCATTCTCCCCGACTCATTTCAAAGAGCCGGTTCACGTGGTCGGCGATGCCAAGATTCTCCGGGTTTCGATTGGTTCGCACGGTGTGGAGACCCTTCCAGGCGGAGGCAAGTCGCTCCAGTTCCTCGAATGAGCCGTCGCGCGAAGCGTCGTCGGAGAGGATGATTTCGAGCGGCGAGTACGTTTGCGAAAATGCCCCCTCGACCGCATCGCGCACATACTTTTTCTGGTTGAAAACCATGAGGGCCAGTGTCACCAGCGGCTGTTCGCGGGCGTTCGCGGTCACGGCAAGTCTTCGGGGTTTCCCACGATTAACCACCGCGCGCCGGGCAACAACCGCAACAATTTCACCGCCCGATGGTTTGGTCCGACGCGATTTGCGACCCCGCGCACGCAAATGACCGATGCGACGCCCGCCAGAATCAGGCAAATTGCCAGGTTCACATACGTTGAAAGCGCGAGCGTACTCGCAAAGGCCAGGGCAATGACGATGCTGCTTGAAACAATGAGGCGCGTCACGGAGGCGGACCAGCGAAATCCCGAAAGTCGCCGGGAGACAACCAGATTGAACATGACCGAAAACAAGTAGGCCACGACGAACGCCATGCCAACTCCGTTCAGTCCGACAGGTCCGAGCAACAACCAGACGAAAAGAAAATTGATGGCGTTGAACTGCGTTTGCGCCAATGCAAACCAGCCCGCGGCCCCCTTGGCAAGCGAGACGAAACCGACCGGCCACGAAATGACCCGACAGTAAATGCCGAGAATGAACCACGGGAGAAGTCCAGCACCTCCGTCGACGAATTCCCGGGAATAAAAAATGGTCAGGAGCAACGGTCCGCAGCCAAGCGTCGCGAGAAGTCCAGGCAGCGCGATCAACGCGCCGATTTCAATTTGCTCATTGACCATTGAATTGACGAGTCCATTGTCATTGGCCGCACCGGTAAGGCGGGGATAGAAATCGGCACCCATCGCATTGAGAACGAAAGTCGCGAAAATCCCCGACAATGCCCAGGTCGCCTGGTAAATTCCCGCACCGTCAAGCCCCATATCGCGAACGACCAGCGCGCGGACTCCAAGGTCCACCAGCGCGACGAGGAGTCCTCCCCACATAAACGCAAAACCAAAGCTCGCGAGTTTTTTGCTCTCCGTGAATGTCTCTCGCCAGCCCACTGGTTCAATGGCAGCGAGCGGGACGCGCCGCGCGAACCACCAGGAAACTGCCATATTCAAAAGGGCGGTGACAATGAGGACGGGAACAATTCCGTCCTCGCCCCATACCGCGTAGATTCCGATCGCGACGACCGTCGCAAGGAAAGCCGAGATCACGGTCATTCGCGCCAGGTCCCCAATCCGTCGACTCCCCTGGATCAACGCCCGTTGGCCCCCGGAAATCGCCGTGAAGAGGAGTGTCACACCGAGAATCGCAATCGCGACGGCTCGTGAGGGAGTGTCAAAGGCCCACACGCTCAAGGGCCATGAGAAGATCGCGGCAACCAGCCAGCCAAGAACCCCCGTGAACCAGCAAGCGCGGCGGAGGACTCGGACGGTCTTGACGGCCCGTTGGGGATTTCCGGACGCCTGGGCCTCGGCGATTTGGCGAACCCCGCTGTTACCGATCCCCAGACCCGTGAGTTGTCCCGTCAGCGTCAACGTCGACTGATAGAGAGCAACAATCCCGATGCCGGCCGGTCCGAGCAGAACGGCGACGACCTTGGTCCGCACCATTCCGAGGATGTAGTTGATCGCCTGCGACCCGCCGACGATCGACGTGCTTCTCAGAATCTGGCCGTAGCTCGTCGCTTCAGGTTTCTTGTCCGGCCGGGAAACCTCGCTACTTTCGGTCAACAACGCCGTCAACCTCGCGTACTCCGTTTGGCAGGTTTGACGTCTCACCCGGTGCAAGGTGAAAATCTCCCCATTCCGGGAAATCGTATCCTGTCCGCCGGACAAGCTGTTGAAAGTCGTCCCGATACAGGTCGCGGAGCCAGCATCGATCCGCTGCTGAAATGGCCGGATAGGATTCGTCCTTCCTGCCTCTCGCAAATGTCCCTTGCAGCACGCGTCGCTTGAATCGTTTTTTGAATCGCGCGGGGACGAAGGCGGCCAACCAGCGCTTCAGGTGATTGTCGCTGGCGAACGATTTTGCGGCGAACGCGTGAAATCGGGCATTGCGCAGAATCACCGTCGGATTCGCATTGATCAAACGTAGTTCTTCAGCGGGTTTCAGACCGAGAAATTCATAGCACCGGTTGACGGTGGCGCGAGCATCGCGAGCGAGCTGCTCCGAGGTGATGACGAGGATGCGCGACTCCTGAAAGTGGTCGTAAAAACGATGCATCCATTTACCATAAAGTCCATACTGAAAATAGAAGCGGAAATTCCCGCCCGGCAAGGCGCACTCCTGTCGGGGCCTTTCATCCATGTCGTTCCGCAGGGCGTTGCGGAACTCCGACCTTTCAAAACCCGTCCCCCTCAGCCACCAGTAATGCGACCAGGCCCGGTCGACCGGGTTGCGGAGCACGAATATGAACCTTGGATCATCCACATACTGTTTCACCCGCTCGATGAAATGGTCAAAGACCATGTATCCGGTACTGGATTCACCGCGATACCTTTGCTCGGCACCCTTCTCAAACAGTTTCAGATAGTTTTCAAAATCGGGAAATCGGCGATCGTTCGTCCAGTAGTGAGGTTCCTTGACCTCGGACATGAAAATATCCGGATGTTGACCGAGATAGCGATGCAAACTGCTCGTTCCCGATTTCGCCGCGCCGGGGATAAAGAGATTTGGGAGAAGTCCGGCGTCGGGTTCGTCTCGCATTAGACGTTCCCGCTTGCGGCGAATCCGGCAATTGCTTCGGCCACTCGCACCGCGTCGTCGGCTGGCAAGTGAGGTCCCATCGGCAGGCTTAAAACGGTGTCGGCCAGCGCCGAGGCGACTGGATAATCGTCCTTGAGACGGGAGGATTGATAAGCGCCGCTCTTGTGCGGCGGAATCGGATAGTGAATCAGCGAGCCAATTTGCAATTCATCAAGGCGGGCACGAAGTTCCGCGCGCCGCGAGCAGCGGATCACAAACAGGTGCCAAACCGGAGACGTCCATTCCGGAACGTGGGGAAGCGTGATCCCGGGCAAACCCGCCAGCCGCTCAAAATAGATCGCGGCAATCGCTCGTCTTCGGTCGTTCCAGGCGTCAAGGTGCCGTAGCCTGGCTCCGAGAAAGGCGGCTTGCAAGGCGTCGATTCGCGAATTGGTTCCACGGAACTCGTTATAATAGCGCCGCTGCGAACCGTAATTGCGGTACATGCGGACCCATTCGGCGATCGATTCGTCGTGCGTGGTTACGGCACCCGCCTCGCCAAACGCGCCCAGGTTCTTGGTCGGGTAAAAACTATGGCACTCGATGTGGGCGATTCCTCCAACCCGGCGCCCCTTGTACAGTGCGCCGTGTGCCTGTGCATTGTCGACCACAATTCTCAGATTCGCGCTCTCCGCCAATGACATAAAGCCGTCATAATCGACGGGCTGACCGTAGAGGTTGACTGGCATGATCACGCGCGTCGCCGGTGTGACGGCCGCCGCGGCGGCTGCGGCGGTCATGTTGTGCGTCTCGGGGCATGGCTCGACAGGAACGATCCGCGCGCCGGCGCGAGTGACGGCCAGCCACGTGGCGATATATGTATTGGACGGAACAATAACTTCGTCATCGGGTGAGAGGTTCAGGGCGCGGAGGGCAATTTCCAGGGCGTCGAGGCCCGTGGCCACACCCACGCATTGGTCGGCTTCGCAGTAATTGCCGTATTCCCTTTCAAACCGTTCGACTTCTTCGCCGAGAACATACCAGCCCGAATCCATGAATCGGTGGTAAGCAACGTCAAGTTCCTCGCGCAATTCATCCGTCGCCGCCTTGAGATCGAGAAAGGGAATCACGCTTGCCGGTACTTCAGGAATTCGTCGTAGTCGCGAATGTAATCCGACTCGTCATATTCGTGCGAGGCAAAGACCGCCAGCACGGCGTCGCTGCTGTACCGGTAGTGAGTTGCCCACACGCCGGGCGGAATTCGCAAGGCCCGCGCCGGCGAATCAAGTACCAGCTCGTCCCGTTGTCTCCCGTCATCGACGACGACGTGAACCGAGCCGGTGACGCATAAGAGTACCTGTTCGCATTGCCGGTGCGCGTGTTCACCGCGAACCCGCGCGCCGGGAACTCGATGAATGAAAAACATGCGCCTGGGCGAAAAAGGCATATCGCGACTCCATTCCGCCACCGTCAACTGGCCCCGCACGTCGCGAACGTTCTTCAGCGGAATCCAGTCGACACCCGGAACAGGCGAACTCCCTCCAGACGACTCCCCAACGGGAGCGGATGTCGGGACGTTTTCGTCGGACAGATACCTGAGCAGCCGCGCCGGGTTGCCAACCACGACCGTCCCGGGCGGCACGTTCGAGGTTACCACGCTCCCCGCGCCCACCATCGAGTCCTTGCCAATCGTAATGCCCGGCAAGAGAGTTGCATTGGCCCCGACCGACGCCCCCTTCTTGACAACCGTTTTGAGAAACTCCTCCGGGTGATTCCGGCTCCGCGGGCGGGCGTCGTTGGTAAACGTGACGTTCGGTCCAATGAAAACGTCGTCTTCGAGCGTGACTCCATCCCAAAGCTGGACTCCGCACTTGACGGTTACGCGATCACCGATCAGGACGTCGTTCTCGATGAAGCAATGCGAGCAAATATTGCAATCGGCACCGATCCGCGCGCCCGGGAGGACGACGCAATATTGCCAGATGCGGGTTCGCTCCCCGATTTGCGTCGACTGGACGTCGGCGGCGGGATGAATCAATTGAATGTTTCCGCTTGCAGAACCGACAACAGATAGGCCCCGTAGCCGCTCTTGCCGTGACTCGCGGCCAGTTTTTGCACTTGGCCGGCGTCGATAAACCCGCGGAGGAAGGCGACCTCCTCGATACAGCCAATTCGTGTCCCCTGCCGCTCCTCGATGACGCGGACGAATGTCGAGGCGTCGTTGAGCGACGCGAACGTGCCCGTGTCGAGCCACGCGATCCCGCGATTGAAGACGCCGACCTTCAGCTTGCCGCGCCGCAGGTAATCCGCGTTGACGCTGGTGATCTCGTATTCATTCC
Organism: Pirellulaceae bacterium; assembly: GCA_041747075.1. GTDB lineage: Bacteria > Planctomycetota > Planctomycetia > Pirellulales > Pirellulaceae > CAJQPP01. The sequence goes on along the minus strand of JBGTFW010000245.1, from coordinate 8,310 downwards.
GCGTGGAAGGCTTGACGTCGCGGGCAATCGCAAGCACTTCATTGTCATAAAAGTAGAGTCCGGGAACCGCAAAGTTCGATTTCGGCACTGCCGGCTTTTCCTCGATCGAGAGAACGTTCTGCCGCGCGTCAAATTCGACCACGCCATAACGCTCCGGATCGTGCACGCGCGAGGCAAAGACCACCGCCCCGTCGGGATTCACATGCTGGCGTATCAGGCTTCCAAAACCCGAACCGTAAAATATGTTGTCGCCAAGGATCAGAGCCACGTTCTCCTTGCCTACAAAATCCGCGCCGATCACAAATGCCTGGGCCAGCCCGTTGGGGACTTCCTGAACGGCATACGAAAACGAACAACCGAGTTCGCTCCCGTCTCCCAACAGTCTGCGAAAGTTCGGCGTGTCCTCCGGCGTCGATATAATGAGAATTTCCCGAATGTCCGCCAGCATCAGTACCGACAGCGGATAATAAATCATCGGCTTGTCGTAGACCGGCAGGAGCTGTTTGCTCATCGCGATCGTTAGTGGATGCAAGCGCGTCCCCGAACCACCCGCAAGGATGATGCCTTTCATCCGTCGGTTGAGTCCCGCAATTGAAGCAACCGGTCCACGATTTCCGGCTCTTCTTTCAGCTCGCAAAGCATCGTCAGCTCTTTTTGGATCATTGCCCAGTCGAGCAACCGCTGGCTGTGAATCAGTATTCCCCGAATGTCGCTCCAGTCCCGGTCGCGGCTGGCAAATGCCTTGAGGATCACCAGGTCGCTTGCCGTACACGTCCGGACCCGTCGTCCAGGCCGCAATTCCTCGTCCGCGGCGCGTTCGATCATCTCCAGTTCATACGGCAAGCCGGCGAGCGAAACATCGACCGGAATGCCACTGGCTTCCTGTCCGAGCACGACCCGGTGCAGGCGGGCGAAATTTGTGGCGTCGGAGATTCTCGGCTGAAGGTGGCAAAATAGCCGATCGATCGTTGCCATTTCATCACCGAAACCGGTGGCCATCGCCGCGTCGATGTCCTGCGTGGCGCGCGCTTCGCCAAAATGATGAACCACCAGCCCGCCAATGAAGCAAAACTGCAATTCCTCTTCCCGCCATATTTCCTGGAGCCGCAACGCGGCATCGACCAGTTGCGAAAAGTCGGGACTATACTGGCCCACTCGTATCACGCTCCTTCGACGGATCGGGCGAAGGGCGGTTCAGGGTCGCCAGAATCTGAAATCGCTGGAACCATGCCTGCATCGTGACCATGCCGTTGCGGTGCGGACAAGACTCGTAGACCGTGTGGCCCGCCACGGCACCGACTCCCTTATTGCCCATCTGCCGCAATTCCTCGTCACGGATTTGCTGCAGCTTTGGCCCCGCCAGACGCCATGCCTCGATCCATGTTTTTTCGTTTTCAGTCGTCATGGTCGCCTCTGCCCCACGTCGTCACTGTCACACTAGCCAACATTTCGATCAACCAGTCCCTGGCGGGTCAGCCGGTACTCCCCCGCCAGAATCGCCCGCCACCACTCCTCATTTTCCAGGTACCAGCGAATCGTCCTGCCAAAGCCGCTCGAAAAATCCTCGCGGGGCGACCAGTCGAGTTCCCCCCGGATTTTTGATGCGTCGATCGCGTACCGCAAGTCGTGTCCTGGCCGGTCGGTGACAAACGCAATCAACTCGCCGTAGGAGCGCTTGCCAGGCGCGACAGACTGAAAATCCCCGTTTTCACTTGTGGGGTACAGTTCATCCAGCAAGCTGCAAATGCCGCGAACCAGATCGATGTTTTTTTGCTCGTTGTCGCCGCCGATGTTGTAGGTCTGACCGACCCGACCCCGCTCCATGACGGTGAGCAGCGCCCGAGCATGATCGTCGACGTACAACCAGTCGCGGACATTTTCCCCCTTGCCATAAACCGGAATGGGCCGGCCGCTGATGGCATTGAGGATCACGACGGGGATCAGTTTCTCGGGGAACTGGAATGGGCCGTAGTTGTTCGAACAGTTGGTGACCAGGACCGGCAGCCCGTACGTATGTTGCCAAGCGCGGGCCAGGTGGTCGGAAGCCGCCTTGCTCGCCGAGTAGGGTGAATGCGGATCGTAGGGGGTCGTCTCGGTGAAAGCCGGGTCGCCGCCCGCCAGCGAACCATACACTTCGTCGGTGGAAACATGGAGAAAGCGAAATCGATCCCGCGCCCCGCCGCTCAAGCCTTCGTAGTAACCCCGCGCGGCCTGCAGCAGCGTGTACGTGCCGACAATATTGGTCTGAATAAAGGCACCCGGCCCGTCAATCGAACGGTCGACGTGGGATTCCGCCGCGAGATGGAGAATCCAGTCGGGCCGGAATTCGTCGATTGCGCGGGTGATCGCCGGTGCCTCCGCGATGTCCAGTTGACGGAACCGGTAACGCGGATTCCCGTCGAGTGCGTCGAGCGATTGGAGGTTGCCGGCGTAGGTCAGCTTGTCGACGTTGAGGACCTCGTGCGGCGATTGTTCAATCAGCATGCGCACGAGGTTGCACCCGATAAACCCCGCGCCGCCGGTGACGAGAATCCTCACTATGAGTACTTTGTCAACTCTTGATTTTCGGGAAGCGCCGCAAGCTGGAAGCTTACGCCACGTTACCGCCCTGCCCTGTCAGGCTGGAAGCGATCGCCTCGTTGCGCGCCAGCTCGAAATCATGCTCGGTCATCAACTCGGCCAGTTCGCGACAAGTCGTCCGCGCCGACCAGCCGAGTTTTTCCCGCGCCCGCGAGGGATCGCCGAGGAGGAGATTGACTTCCGTCGGGCGGAAATAGCGCGGATCGATTTCGACGTGACCGGACCAGTCCATGCCAAGGTGCCCGAACGAATAATCGAGGAACTCGCGAATCGTTCGCGTCTCGCCGGTCGCGAGCACAAAGTCGTCGGGTTCATCGTGCTGCATCATCAGCCACATCCCCTCGACGTAGTCGCGCGCGAAGCCCCAGTCCCGTTTTGCATCGAGGTTTCCGAGAAAGAGCTTGTCCTGCAACCCGGTCTTGATGCGTCCCGCCGCGCGGGTAATCTTGCGCGTGACGAAAGTCTCGCCGCGACGTGGCGACTCGTGATTAAAGAGTATCCCGTTACAGGCAAACAGGTCGTAGGCGCGCCGGTAGTTGACCGTCTGGTGAAACGCGTAGACCTTGGCGCAGGCGTAGGGACTTTGCGGTCGAAAGGGCGTCTCCTCGTTCTGCGGCGTTTCGGCGACGTCACCAAACATTTCCGACGACGAGGCCTGGTAAACGCGCGTTTCACGACGCTTGTTCAGTTGCCGGGCGGCTTCGAGAATATTCAGCGCGCCAACGCCAACCGATTGCAGCGTGTACACGGGCGAGTCAAACGAAACCCGCACGTGGCTCTGCGCCCCAAGATTGTAGATTTCGTCCGGCTCAATATCGAGGACGAGGTTGGTGATGCTCTGGCCGTCGGTCAAATCGCCGTAGTGAAGGAAGAGTTGGGCCCCCGGTTCGTGCGGGTCCCTGTAAATGTGGTCGATGCGTTCGGTATTGAACGTGCTGCACCGGCGGACGATTCCGTGAACAATGTACCCTTTTCCGAGAAGCAACTCCGCCAGGTAGGATCCATCCTGGCCAGTGATCCCGGTGATGAGCGCGGTTTTCTTCGTCATGTCAGGTTAACGTCCAGTCTTCTTGATTGAACAGGAGGATGCCTGGTCATTCACTCGCTTGCATTGTTGCGCTACGGAATTATTGACAAGCTGGCAGCTTGTCCCACGTTGTTCTCTCGCTTGCGCTTCGGGCTTGTATTGCTCCACCGATCTGCGTCCGCGCGCACTCCGTTCCCGTGGGTGACACATGGCGTTCGATGCCACCGTCGAAACCCATTGAATTGGACGTTTCTGATCGAATCGCCGCGCTTCCACACGTTGGCCGAAAGTGGCTCATCCACGGCGCTGCGAAAGGCGGAATTGCGGAGTTTCCGGGGAAACGTACGAATTCCATCAAAACGAATCGGGCCTGAAAAGTCAACGACAATTGGGGCAAGCCCACGCCGTTGGGCCCCCCCGAAAACGACTCTCCCGATTATCCGGCTTCCATGCCCGTTCCCCTTCTGGTTTCCCGGGGGAAAGTCGCATTGCGGGATTTTGCGGCGAACGCGGTCTAAACCTCGCGGACAAGGCCCCGCTCGCGCTCGGCGAGGTAGCACTCATACGTGCTCCGCAATCCGTCAGCGAGAGAAATTTGCGCTTCCCATCCCGTCTGGCGAATCCGCTGGATGTCCGCGCATTTGACCGGTGTTCCGTCAGGCCGCGCCGTATCAAAGTTAATCTCTCCATCAAAGCCGGTGATGTCGGCGATCTGTCGCGCCAGTTCCTCAATCGTCAACTCGATACCCGTGCCGACGTTGACCCAATCAGGCGGGTCATCGAGTCGCAGCAGATGGACAAGTGCGCGAGCCAGGTCGTCGACGTGGAGAAACTCGCGCCGCGGCGTACCGCTTCCCCAGATAACGACCTGGCGTTCCCCCCCCTCGCGCGCCTCGTGAAAGCGACGAATGAGCGCCGGCAGGACATGCGAATTTTCCGGATGATAGTTGTCGCCCGGACCGTACAGGTTCGTCGGCATGGCGGAATGAAAGAGGACACCGTACTGGTTCCGGTAATGTTCGCACATCTTCAGCCCGGTGATCTTGGCGAGGGCGTACGCTTCGTTGGTCGGTTCGAGCGGACCGTCCAGCAAACTGTCTTCCGCGATCGGCTGTTTCGCCAGCCGCGGGTAAATACACGTGCTGCCGAGAAAAAGCAGGCGAGTCGCGCCGTGTTCCCAGGCGGCATGAATTGTGTTGGCCGCGATCATTAAATTGTCGTAGAGGAACATCGCGGGAAAGCTGTGGTTGGCGTGAATCCCGCCGACGCGCGCGGCGGCAAGAACTATGGTCGCCGGTCGTTCCTCGGCAAAAAAGGCATCCGTCGCCCGCTGAACGCGCAAGTCGAGTTCGGAGCGGCGACGTGTCACGACATCGCGAATGCCGTGACGGTCGAGTTCACGGAGAACGGCCGACCCGACCATCCCCTGATGTCCCGCGACGTATACCGGTTGGGCAATCGACAGCGGCATGATGTTGGAGGAAAAAAAACAGGAGCGGGGACCGCGACGAGAACCGGTTGTTTCCCAGGCGATCAGGGACGAAGGGGAACGGTCCACGCCGGCATTGTAGGTCGAAACCCGCCCGCCAGCCAATTGGCGGCCGGCGGCACTACAGCGGCGTAAGGACCGCCTCGTCCAGTTCCATCGAGGCGCCCTGTTCGAGAAAACGGATCGACAGAAGCAGGCGCGTCTTTCCCTCGCGGCGAAGCACTTCCCCCTCAAAGCCCCGGAACGGGCCGCTCGTCACGCGCACCCGCTGGCCGCGCTCGAGTTTCGCTTCCGGAGTCAACGGGACGCCCGCGCGCAACGCGGCGTGGACTTGCCGCAAGTCGTCGGCCACGGCGGGGTCGCCAATCACTTCGACGCGCGAGACGCAGCGGGTCGCCAGTGCCGCCAGTCGATGCGACTCGTCGCCAAAAAGGAAAACGTAGTTCGGAAAAAGGGGCGTCCACGAAGTTCTCAGGCGTCCCGCCGGCGATCGATAGCGCTTGGGGACCATCGGGCAATAGCACGCGACTCCCAAAGCAATCAACTTGCGCAACAGTTCCTTTTCGCGACGCGAGATCGTATAGAGACAAAACCAGTAACGCCCGTTGCCTGCGTTGGCTTCACCGGTTTCGAGCAGGTCGGACGGGAAAATGTCCTCTTCGCGCGGAAGGATCGGCATCGCGCTTACTGGTCGTCTTCTTCAAAGGCGTCCCCTTCGGTGACCGTCGTCGGCTGGCGCGGAACAAAGTCCGGGTCCTCGAATCGCTGGATGTGCGCCTCGCTCCGGTAACCCATCGTGTTGAGCAGTTCGCGGACGGAAATCTCGCGGACCTGGTAGCGGTCCCGTTGGGCCTTCAGTTCGTTAACGCCGTCGACCATCGGGCCAATGGGCGGTTCGCCGACGACAAACAATCGTGTGTTCTGGTCGATCTTGCCTTTCACGCTGCCCTCCTCATCGACGTACGCGACGACGTTTCCGCCGTTTTGCTGGACGATACTGATCAGCCGCTCAAGATCGGAGCGTGAGTCACCATCGAGGTCGACGATGCCGGCAATCGCAATCGGGACCGAGTAACCAGGGTCCCACGCCGTGGTAACGACAAAGTCACGGGCGAGGATCGGATTGGTGTTGCTGCGGCGGGTGATCCGCGCCTCGGCAAGATGGCGGTCGATAATTCGCGTGACTTCGATTTGAGCCTTTTCCTCTCCGTTCTTGAAGGTCGTTTTCGACTGATCGTAAATGGAGAAGCTCTGATTCGGTCGCAGGTTGTCGCCATAGCCAAGGTTGATCACAACCTTGCCAAGGACCGACGTGACGCTGACGACCTGGCCGTCCGCCACGTCGGTTTCCGTGCGGGAGAGGCCCTCGACTTCCAGTTTGAGGCCGGAAATCGCCTCCTCGCGGGTCTTCAGTTCCGCAACGTACTGTTTCTGGTTCTGTTCGATCGTTGCCGTCGATTGATTGAGCGCCGCCCCGAGCGACTTGACCTGGTTCTCGGCCTGGCTGAGTTGGCCACTCAGTTCGTCGCGCGTGGTTGAGTGGGCCTGTTGCTCGGAAGCCAGATCGTTTCGCGTATCGTTGAGCAATCGTTCCTTTTCGGCCAGTTCGGTGTCCTTTGCGGCCAGTTCCGTACGAAGTTTTTCCTCGGTCTCGGTGACGGTGTTGTTGAGGATCGCGGTGACGTTGGTGAGGTTACTCATGGCGACCATCACGTCGTTGAGCAATCCGCGATAGGTCTTGTCGACGCTCTCGTCCTTGTTCGTGTAAGTAGACATGTCCTGCTCGTAGATGTCGGTGATCCGGCGCGACTCGGCGATCAAGTCGGCCTGTCCGCTGCTGTCGAGCTGGTTCAGCATTGTGGAAACCTGGCTGATGGAGAATCCCTCGACGCCCAGATAGGCCTTGAGCATGCCCGCCTGCGCTTGCCACGCGGCGCTGACGTTTTGCTCGGTCGCCAGTTCGGCCTGAGCCGCGTCGCGCTGGTCAACCCGCTCGTTCAGGGTGCTGAATCCGAAATAGGTCGTGATCGCAAGCACGATCGTCGCCATCACCAGCAAGATGACGGCGATCAAATAACCCTGGTTCTCGCGGGCTGCCATGAATCAGTCTCCTGAAAAGCGATTTCAGCGCAATGTGGGACCCACTGCGCGAAACTCGGTGTATTGGACTTGGTATCGTATAATCGGAAAAGAAACTCCAGCTTAACACGACACGCACGGGTGCTGGCACTGGCTGCTTGCAGGCAGGCACGTGGATCGACACGATGGAAACTTGTCCCAAGCGACCCTGTTTTCCCATCGGTCTATTCTAAACAGGGCAAGGCCGCTGTCAAACATTCAGCGGCACCCCGAGGCGTAACGATTGTGAGGGATATTCACTCAATGGCCAAATCCGCCGCGCGCCAGAAGACCTTTCTCGAATTCGATGTCGAATCCCTCCACGACATTTCCTCGCGGGAGTCAAATCCCCTCGAACGGACCGCCGCGCTCGTGCCACGGGACGCCCCCGCCCAGGTACCCGCCGCCGGTGATTCCACCGTTTGGGTGATCGACGCCCACGCGCTCATTTATCAGGTCTTTTTCGGCGTCGGGGCGATGAATTCACCCGGCGGTCAGCCGGTCAACGCGATCTTCGGATTCCTTCGCGACGTGCTCGATATCGTGGAAAAGCGAAAGGCGGGATACCTCATCTGCGCCTTCGATCGGGGCGAAATCACTTTTCGAAACGAGCTGTTTGCCGACTACAAGGCCCATCGCGACCCGATGCCCGATGACCTCCGCGCGCAGATTCCAGTGATTCAGGAGCTGCTCCATGCTCTCGACATCCCGGTGATGGAAATCGCCAACTACGAAGCCGACGACATCATGGCGACGATCGCGCGGGACGTTCGCGAACGGGGTGGAAGGTGTTTTCTGGTGACGAACGACAAGGACTGTCGCCAGCTCATCTCGGAGACGGTCAAGCTATTCAACATCCGCAAGAACCAGGTTTATGACGAAGCCGCGCTCATGGAGGACTGGGGAATTCGTCCCGATCAGGTCGTCGATTTTCAGGCGCTGGTCGGCGACTCGGTGGACAACATTCCCGGCATCCCCTCGATTGGACCCAAAACGGCCCGGACCTTTCTGGAAGACTGGGGAACGCTCGACGGACTGATTGATAACGTCGATTCTCTCAAGAGCGCCAAACAACGTGAAAAGATCGTGGCCAACG
>JBGTFW010000244.1:0-2809 GCA_041747075.1 Pirellulaceae bacterium | reverse complement strand
TGGCGTTGGGCCACCGTCGGGATTGTGGAGACCAAGCTCGACGGCTGCCGGACCTGAATCCCCTGATAGTCGGCGAAGAAGAACGTGCGATCGCGGCGGATCGGACCGCCAACGGTCCCGCCATACTCATTGCGGCGAAAGGCCGGACGCGCCACGCCGGAGCGGTTGTTAAAGAACGTATTCGCATCCAGCACATTGTTACGGAAAAACTCGTAGGCGCTTCCGTGAAATGCGTTCGTGCCGGACTTCGTCTGGACGATGGTCACGGCGCCGGCCGCAGCCCCATACTCCGCTGAATAGTTCGACGTCATCAGCCGCATTTCCTGAATCGAATCGATGGTCGGAACCATGATCAACGTGCTCAGCCAAAGGTTGCGGTTGGTCATGCCGTCGATCAGATAGGTGTTGTTCTGCGCGCTGGACCCGTTGACACTGATGTTTGCGTCGCCGCGCATCGCATAGGGCGAAGTGGTCAGGTTGCCGCTTGACCCGGCGTACGCGCCGGGCGCCAGGCGCAACAACTGCGTGAACGTGCGGCCGTTCAACGGCATCTCAACAATGCGCTGGTTGTCCACCAGCGAACTAACCGTGGCGGTTTGCGATTGAAGCAGCGGCGCTTCCGCCGTCACCTCCACCGATTCCTGAACGTTGCCAAGCGTCAGTTGCAGATCGATCGTCAGCGTGTCGGCGGCTGTCAGCTGAATGCCGCTGCGAACCAGCTTTCGAAAGCCGCTCTGCGATACCTGGATGTTGTAGCCGCCGGTCGGAACGGACGACGCAACATACTGGCCGGCTTCGTTGGTGTTGACGGAGCGTTGAAAACCCGTTCCTTCATTGGTCAGGCGAACTTCGACACCGGTGACAACGGCGCCCGCCTGGTCAGTAACCGTGCCGACGATTGTGCCGCTTTGCGATTGGGCGAAAAGTGAGGAAGCGGCAAATGCCGCAGCGAACCAGCGAACCATAATGCCTCCCATTGATGTACTGAGCGTATATCAAAACGCGAGGACTGAACCGCCACGCTCCTCACTGAATTTGTGCAAGCCGCTCTTGCACGATTTGTCCAACAACCCGTTGGACCTTTTTGCAGCAGCTTGCTGCAAAGTCGGTCCCCTACTAAAATCGACTATGGATCATAACGTCCTCTATGATGCGTATCGTTCACGGTCGCAAGTCGACTCTGTCACTTTACAAAATATCTGGCGTAGAACTTTGCGCACTATTAGGCGTACTCGCTGAGTATGAACCAGACTGGCCGGGCTCACAGAAGAATCCCGAAAGCTCGCCTTTGATCGGTTTGGCCTAATCTGGGGGACTGATCGCCAGCGAATAAAGTGGACCATTTCCATCAGTTTGACGTATCAACTGTTGTGCGCCGATACTTGCTCGTAGCTGCGATTGCTCTTACGCCAAATCTCGTTCTTGCGCAGGTCCCCGAGTCCCAAGCACCGGTGCGGAATCTCGGCGAATTCGAGGGGCACTATCAATATCGAGACGGGCTGACTCTCTTCATGGTGACGAGCGGCAAGCAACTCATGGCGATCATCGGCGACTCCAAGTATTTGCTTCGTGCTGCGGGCACCGACACTTTCCTAAATCCGGCTGGGGATTCAGTCCCCTTTCTCCGTGACCCTAGCGGGCGCATCATGGCGTTCAAGGAACATGGCGAAGATTTCGCCCGACTCTCGTCGAACGTCCCCAAGGCTTCACGTTTGCTTCTTAAAGCCCGAATGAAGGGTCCAAATGGATTGCCTGTCGTCTACCGATATAAGCCACCATCGCGCCTTCCAGATGGTATTCGGGTCGGCGAAGCCGGACCCGCAACGCTTCCGCCGAAGGTGGCGGAGCAGCTTGTGAACGGCGTCATCGACGGCACATATCCTGATGTCCGTTCGATTCTCATCTACCGCAATGGGGCCCTGCTGCTGGAGGAATATTTTTACGGCTTCGACCGCGAGCGGCCGCATGGAATGATCTCCTTCACCAAAAGTGTAATCTCGCTGCTTGTGGGCGCAGCCATTGATCGAGGGCTGCTGCGTGCCACCGAACCGGCATTTGCGCGGCTGGGCTACTCGGCCTTTGATAATCCCGATCCAAGGAAAGCCACGGTGACGCTGACTCAGCTGTTGAGCAATCAATCGGGCCTCGCGTGCAATGAACACGATCACAGTTCGCCCGGTAGCGAGGTACATTTGTTCGAGACTGCTGATTGGGTAAAGGCGTTTGCCGATCTGCCCGTGTTGGACGACCCTGGCACGGTCGCTCGCTACTGTTCGGGCGGATTCTTCGCTGCCGGACGAATTGTCGAACGTGCCGCAGGCAAGCCGTTACCTGAGTTTGCAGACGAGGTGCTGTTCAAGCCCCTCGGAATTAAAAGAGCCGATTGGAAATGGAACTTCACGCTCGATCGCGGCCAGCGAAACGAGTTCGGACAGATCTATCTCAGGCCTCGCGACATGTTGAAGTTCGGAATCCTCATCCAGAACCGCGGTGAGTGGAAGGACCGACGCGTCGTGTCTGCGTCATGGATCGATGCAGCCGTTGCACGTCAATCGCGCGTAGACGACAGCGACTACGGTCTGGGAATCTGGCACCGTTGGTACGGCTTGCAGACCCTCTCAGGCTACCGGCGAGTTGACACTATTATGCTTTCGGGCAACGGTGGCCAGAAGGTGTACCTCGTCCCTTCGCTTGACCTGATTGTGGTCTCTACGGGCAACGCCTTCTTCGTGGATTCACCGCTGAATGAAATGATGGCACGGGTCCTGCTACCCGCGATGATGAGGAGCAATCAATACTAGTTACAAGA
>JBGTFW010000243.1:0-12469 GCA_041747075.1 Pirellulaceae bacterium | reverse complement strand
CGTGTCGATGTTCAGTTTCGGACCGATCAAGACCAACACCGCGCTCGGCGGCGGCGTCCTTGTCGTGCGCGATCCGGCGCTCCGTGGGACGATGCTCCGCCACCAGGAACAATGGAAGACCCAGTCGAGACTGACTTCCATTCGTCGTTTCGCCAAATACGCTGTCGTCAAGGCACTTTCGACGCGCCCGGCCTGTGGTGCCGTTTACCGTACGATGCGACTGTTCGGTCGCGACCACGACGGACTGGCCAGTCGCATGGCGCGCGGATTCGCCGGGTCGGGATTTTTTCAGAAGATTCGCAAGCAGCCTTCGCTCCCGCTTCTCCGTCTGCTCAACCACAAGCTGGAATCGTGGCACGAGTCGAGTACGGAAAAGCGTCGCCAGCACGGCGCATTTCTCAAAACCGCGCTGGGTTCGCGCGTTTGCGTACTTGGCGACCGGATGGAACGACAGACCTGGTGGGTCTTCCCGATCCTTGTCAACCGGACGGATGAACTGGTACGGCGATTGTGGGATGCGGGGTTCGATGCCTCGAGCAGTTGCAGTCTTCACGCAATTTTTGAAGACGAGGATTCGGTCGTTAATCATATCCTTCGCCACATCGTTTTCTTGCCGTTGCACACGGATATGCCCAAGGCGGAACTTTCAAGACTGGCACGGATTGTCCGCGCCGCGGATGCCGGTGTCCCTGAATTTCTTCCCGCTCAGTTCAGGTCCGGGTCAAACGGGGCGTCGCCCGCGACGAGTACGGCGGAAAAAACGCCTGTCGAACCCGCAGAACCTGGCTTCGATGCCCCACCTCCTCCGATAGTGCCCGACGACCCGCCGGAAGCGTCGTCCCTCGCGCGACTTGTCCGTTAGAATCGGACACACCGGCGCGGAAACGCGATCCTGTCCGGCGTAAAGCGTCTTTTTTATCCAGCCCGACTAGCGAAACGGCCTATATTTCGCGGGTTTTTGACTGCGTAGCGGCGACCTGGCGGCGTCTCTCCGAGACGCCGTGACCTCAGGGGCAGGCGAGCCAATGATGTTTTTATCCAGGTTGTTCCTGAAAAGTGAAATCGATGCTTCTGGCCGAACAAATCATGACCGGACATTTTGTTCCGGTTGGTATTGAAATTTCAGTGGGAGGTGCCGTACGGCGAATGCTCGACGAGCGGGCATCGCTAGTCGCCGTTGTCAACCCAGGCGAGCGATTGCAGGGAATTCTTCCCGATGCGGTGCTCCTTCGCGCTGCGATTGACATCCAGTTGGCGCAGGACCCTGTCAGTCTCCACATGCTTCGCCAATTCGCGACCGTTCAACGGAAGGCACCCGTCGACCTGGTTCTCGACCAGTTCGTACTGCATGATCTCCAGATTCTGCCGGTTCTGGACAACACGCGGATCGTCGGGGTGATCGATCGCCACGACGTATTACGCGGCGTCCTTGGCGCAACGGAAAGCAAACCCGCCTCGTCCGCCCGACAGCCCGACGTCGCCTGGCAATAGCCAAAACTTCGGACGGGTCACGTCAGCCGGAATGCGCTGTAAGTGCTCAACGGCTGATCCTGACTCGAAACAACAACAAAGCAACGTGGTCATTTTGGCGACCGGCGGCGGCCGGGGAACCGGCTGGGCGTGTCCGCTGATTCGGGGCGAGGGGGCGCGCCCAGTTCCACCGTCGTTGACTCTTCCGAATCGCCGCGTCGGTAGATGACCGTTACCGAATCACCCGCGTACAATAGCGCAAGCACTTCGCGCAACCGCGCTATGTTGGGCAACTCGTGCTCGTCGAGGCGAATCAGGACGTCGTCCTTTTTCAATCCGGCTGACTCGGCGGCGGAACCGGCAACGACTTCGGTCACTGTGATTCCGTTCTGACCCTCGTCGGCGTTTTCGGATTGGATGCCCAAAAAAGCCCTTTGAATGTGACGGCCCTCGGACAGCCGGCGGATCAGCTCCTCTTCGCCCGCCAGCGGTATCGCGAACCCGATTCCGGAATCGTACCATTCGACTCCGGACGCCAGTTCGTCCCCCTCGCCGGACATCGGAACACAAATTCCGATCAAGCGGCCTTCGATATCGATGAGAGGTCCGCCGTAATTCGCGGGACTGATGTTGGCGTCGGTCTGAATCGCGCGTCCCCCGGCGCGGTTCATTGCACTGATGATTCCCATCGAGATCGCGGGACGCGCGTCCCCATAGCCCACACCGACCGAGACCGCCCATTGGCCGACGCGAACCTCATCGACGGGCACCATTTCCGGAACGGTCAAGCCCGCGACATCCTCGATTCGGAGCAGGCAAATTCGCCGCGTGTCGTCGCGCCCAAGGACCGTCGCCACCCGCCGAACGCCATCGCTGGTGAGGACCGTGATCACCGCGGGCTGGTCGACGAAGTTAAAGGAACTGGTCGCGACCAGTCCATCAGCGGAAATGATGACGCCCGTCGTATTGCCTTCCCCACGCCGCCGGATGCCTCCGATCCTGCCCGCCGAGGTGCTCGAACCACCAAAGGACTCGATGGCGACAAGGGACGGCTGGACCTCTTCCGCCGCCAGACGAAACGCTCGCGGCGTCGCACTCATTCCGAGGCGAAGCGTCCCGGCGTCAACTTGTGAATCGCTGACCTCTTCGCCGGTATCTTGCGCAGGCGGTTGTCCGATTACCGCCGTGGTCCACCCGAAATTCGCCACCAGCATGATGATTGAAAGGATTTTCATTGCGATGGACCTTTCGACGGAACCGGAACCAGGGGAACGCGAATCAACTCGCGACCGCGTTTGACGACGATGATAACCTCCTCATCGGCGAATACGTTTTTCATCGCGGCGTCAAACTCGCGAATCGTACCGATCTTTTCACCGCCAAGCGAAATGACCAGATCGTCGGGACGAAGGCCCGCTGCGTCCGCCGGCGTGTCAGGAGAAACCCGGTCGATATACGCCGGGGCCTGGCGTCCCGCCATCCGAAACAACTCCATGCCGATTTCGCCGGGAACGCGATCCGTCGCGACCAGCGGCGCATCCGCGGTCAATTCACCCGCCACGAACTGCTTCAGAATGTCGGAAGGGACGGCGTAATTCAGTCGCGTATTGGTTTCCGAACTGTTGATCACCCGGCCAATCGTTCCGACCAGTTGACCGGAAGTCGTGACGACCGCACCACCTCCCGCACCGGGATTACTGGTGATCGCGTCGATCAGCACCAGTGGTCCCGCGTAGGCGATGTCTCGCGGGCTGATCCGCGCCTCGATCGTAGTGCGAAGCGATATGATCCCCAGATTAACCGACATCGGTTCGACGCCGTCGGCGACCTTGAACGCATTACAGAGCGTCACGACCCAGTCGCCCGCCTTGCCGACCGGCTCGCTCGACAATTCAAAAAAGTCGGGTGTCTCCTCGGCGATCTTGAGCAAGGCAAGCTGGAGGTTTCGATCACGTCGCAGCACGCTCGCCGCCACTTGTCGCCCGTCGTGGAGCGTGACGCGCGTCTTCTGGCCGTCGAGAAAGACGCCTTGCATGGTGACGATCAGGCCGTCCGGCGAGACGATGACGCCGCTGGCGTAGCCATCGACGCGACCCGCCGTCGCCCCGTAGACCTTGACAGTCCGTTGCTGCGCGGACTCGATCGCCGTTGCGAATTCGCCGTCAAGTTCCGACTGGGCCTCGAGGGACGCTGCGCCGTTGAGCACACTCATTAGCGCGAGTACGAAGGTCAAACGGCGGATAATCGGCATGGATTCAGTTGTCCGTGAGTCAGATTTCAGATTCTTCAGCGTTCCGCCCCCGCTTCTATTTTTCCGGCGGCTGAAACAATTTGTCGTCGATCGCCGAAAGTGCCTCGCAGCGGAGGGTTCGCGCGGTCCAGAGGGTCTGTTCGTCAAGGCCGCGAACGTGGTCCTTGCGACGCGGAATGGCAAGACCTTCGCACATTTCCCACTCATCGAACATCATTCCGCCATTCCCCAGGCAATCCAGGTGCGCCGAGACCTTGCGCGGACGCACAAGTTCGTTGCCGGATTCGTCACTCGTTCCCAGCCAGCAATACAGCCAGTCGTCGTCATCGTCGAGGAGCATGACACGGCTCGCGACACGGCCCGACGCCTTGTCGCCGCCGTCGAGGATAGCGCGACCGAATCGGGCGAGCGGCATTTCCGCGGTCGGCGCGATGATGACAGCGGCCTGCAAGAGAACAGGAGTCGTCTTGGCCTCGATCAGGCTCAATTTCCTTGCCTCGTCGCCACGGATTTTCCAGAAGTCGTCGCCGTCGAAAATCCATACGCCATGTTCGCCGTCCAGCTCTTGATCGACGCGATATCGTCCGTCGGCCGCCAGCACGATCGTCTGCTTGCCCATTGCCGAATCCGCATCGCGGATTTCGTCGTGGATCCTCCAGCCAGTAACCGAATGCCCGGCGGCGACCGCGCTCGACTTCCATGCGTCCAGCAACTCTGCGACGTTGTTTGCGTTCACTTTTTCATCCAGGACGACACCGTGCTCATTGAGCAAGTATTTCTTCAGCATCTCGGCGGCGTCGGCGGCCGGTAACGGCTGGTCAGGCCCAGGTTCCTCGTCACCCTCTTTTCCGTCGCCGGGCTTGTCGGGGTCGGGCTTGTCAGGGTCGGGCTTGTCGGGCGGTTGTTCGTCCGGCTGAAAATTGTACGGCAGTCCAAAGAGCCGAACGTTGATGTCCAGTTCGCGTCCATCGGGCTTGCGGATTCGCAGAGCCGCGGGCCAGCCTTCGGGCAACATGCAAATGAGATTCTTGAACTGGTTGGCGTACGTGATCGACTCCCCCTCGAACTGCACCAGCACGTCGCCAGGTTCCAGTCCGGCGGCCGCCACTGGCGCGTCGAGATTGAGTGTCGAACAGACGACTTGCCCCTCGCGGTCGGAGAAACTGGCGTCGAGCGTTCCGTGCTCGACGATTCTGGTCGCGAGCAGGTCGGGAATGAAATTGCGAATTTGCCGCGAACTGATCGCGTAGCCCAGACCTACGTTGACGCGGCCGCGATCCCGAAAGCTCCCGCGCCCGTTGATGCCGATCACCTCGCCGCTCATGTTGAACAGCGGGCCGCCGGAATTGCCGGGATTGATTGAGCTGTCAACCTGAATGCAATTGCCGTAGACGAGCTGGTTGCTTCCCGCACCCTCCTGGAATCGGTGGACGCCGGAAACGATCCCCAGCGTCACCGTGGGGACCTGATCGTGCGCCAGCAGGAACGGGTTTCCCATCGCGAGCGCCCAGTCGCCGATTCGAACTGCGTCCGAGTCGCCGAGCGGCGTAAAGGGAAAATCATCGCGCCCCTTCATGCGAATGATCGCCACGTCGCCACCCGGATCGGTGCCGATCAAATCCCACTCATAAAGTTCTCCGTCGTTGAGGCCGCCAAGACCGCTTGTCCCGGCCCCCTCAATCACGTGATGATTGGTCAAGGCGATTCCCGACGGGTCAATGATCACGCCCGAACCGCCCCCTTGCCGGTCATTGCCGTAAACGGCGATCACGCTTCCGATCACTTTCTCGATGATGCGAATTCGCTCGTTTTCGACTGCGCGAATCGCCGCCAGTTCCGCTTTCGTCAGTGATTCCGAAGAGGCCTCCGTGCGCGTCGAGGTCGCCGCGGTTTGGGTCGCCTGGCCTTGTGTGTCGGGTGCGTGGCAAACCCAGCCGCTTGCGATTGCCGCCAGCACGACAAAATGTTTCAGCTTCAAACCGCACATTGATTCTCGTTCCAATTTCGTTGTTTCGCGACGGCGGCTTCGCGATGGCGCGGTTGCGTGACGGTCATCGAGCACCGCCATCGGTGGTGTTACCACCGCCATCCGTGGTTTTAACAAACCGCGCCTCGGCCCAGTCGACATGGTCACCGAGGTCGAGGTTCTTTCCGTGTCGCACGACCAGAGTAAGCCGGTTCATCCCGGTGATTTCGACGTTGAGCGGGACGGGGTCTGAATCGCCCGAAATCTCGGCCGACCAAAGCTCGATGCCGTCTCCCCACACGCCGACCTCGCAAGCACCGTGCCCGTTCGTTTCGGAGTCGATTCCGACTGTGGCAACCAGCCGCTGGTAGCCGCCTGTGTTTGCGAACTCCAGACGGCTGGCGGACCGTGTGCCAATCCCCCTTGCGAAACTCCGCGTTGCTCCGGTCGACGGCCAGGTCAGCGCAAGCGGGTTTCCCTCGACGCTCGCATCGCGTTGCCACGTGAACGGCAGTGTCGCGAGCGGAACCTCTTCGGTGCTCAACGGTTCCAGTTCGGACAACCACGCCACCGACGATGAGACGAGTGAAATCGACGAGACGCTCGACCACGGGATTTGCAGCGTCGCGCGGGCGGGCATCTCAACATTCAATTTGCCATTCGCAAACTTCACAAGCGCTCCGTGGATCGTTCCGCCATCAACCAGCTTGATGACGCAGCGAGTTCCCTCGACCGGCGCGGGCCGCAAGTCGGCGATCACAATTCCGACCACCCGTGTCAGCGTGATGGGTCGCGATTCCCCCTGAAAGTTGAGCATCAGTCGCTCGTCGTCGATTGATTCGAGCAAACCGGCAACCGATTGCTGGCCGTCGGCGGTTACAGCGATCACCAGATCGGACTCGCCCGAACGATTCGCCAACGCGGTATCGAAGCGAATCCTTTCGGCACCGGGATCAAAAAGGATCCCCGCGACATTGTCGGGGGCAAGTTGCGCGTTGCCCCACGAGGTGTTGATCTGAAACGTCTCGCCGGAAAACCGCGCGCCGGTCGCGGGAAGTCTTCCGCCGCCCGCCAAATAGACAATGACCCCCGCCTCGCCCGGTGCGGCGGGACGCTTCGCGTCAATGGACATCACGTCCTCCACGCGAATTTCCCTCGACGACCCGCGAATCAGCCCATCGCTGATGGTATCCAGGCCGATGTCGATTTGCTCGCCGGTAATCAATGTAATGGTTGCGTCGGCAAAGGGATTGTTCTGCTGGCCCGTCGCGCTGCGGGGTATCGCCGTCAATGCAAACAGGATGGACAGCAACACCGCCAGCCAGGTCGCCGTGAAAGACCGGGACGATTCTGAAGTTGAAGGGGGAATGCTTGCGGGCATGAACGCGATGTCGAGGGGAAAAAGAGAACTCATGTTCAACGTAGCGACGCTTGCCAATGCGTGGATACTCATTAGCGAAACCGGAATTCCCGCCGTTTGGCAACGGCAGCTACCAACGGAAAAGGGACGTTGACAATGAGGTCTGTCAGCAGTCTGGAAACCCTATCGTCCGTCTTGCTCGTTGCCCGAGATGACTTCGTAGTACTTTTCAACGACGTTGCGATAGCGGGCCGGGAGCTTTTGCTTGATCGCGTTGTTGGCCGCGTCGCGGCTGCGCTCCCGGAGACGACTCCACGGACTGGCCGGGCCGTTGTCAAAGGTTCGCTTCACGACGCCGTTGGGATTGTTGCTGGCACCGCCGGCGGTCGACTTGCCCTGACCGTCATTTGCGCCTGGCTTGCTCCCGGGGGTCTCGCTTTCCTGTTCGCCTTCGCAGTTTTTCTTGCAGTTGCCACTGGAGCATTCCTTTTTCTCCTGTTCGACGATCATTTTTTGCAACATCGTGACAATCCGCTGCTGTTGGCCCTGCGTCGGTTCGTCGGTCTTCTCAATTTCAAGCCGGCGATGCGAGTAATCCATTCGTTGCAAGACGTCTTCCATGCTCCCTTCCTCGATCGTCTGGATCATTTGCAGTTGGCGGAACGCGGCGACGCGCAACCGTTCCGGCGCGTCGGGATACCCTTCCAGGAAGCTTGCAAACGACTGCAAGGCCCGCTGGTTCTCCAGCAAGTTGGCGTGCGCGACGCCGGCAAAGTACAGGGCGGGACCTGCGTGCAGCGTGTACCGGGCAAGGTCCCCGTTCAGCCGTTCAAGAATCGGGATCGCGTCCTCGTGCCGCTGATCGTTCATCAACGTCCGCGCGAGGAAAAACGACGAATCGGCGGCGAGGAACGGGTCGCTGGCGTCAGCGTGCGGTTGCAACGCTGCGATTGTTTTCTCAACGTCATCGGACTGGGTCGTTCGGATTGCTTCCTCGTACCGGGGATAAATCCGGGCAAGGCCCGCCGTCACGGCTTCGATTTTCGAGTACTCGTCGTCGTTAAGGTCAAAGACAAGGGACCGGATTTCATCGCGCGTCGCGTCGTCGATCGAATCGAGCGAGTCCACATGAGCAATGAAACTCTTGACGACATCGTCTCTGCTGCCCGGTTCGTCGGCGTACAAGTATCCCGCGACGGGCGCGGCCAGAAATCCCAAAGCGATGAAGCAGGTAATGCGTTGGAAAATCGTCATGCCAGTTCCCTTGTTCGTGAAGATCGAGGCGGGCGCGGATCACTCTTGTTCCATAACGCGGATCATCATTTCGACGATATCCGCCTGACGGACCTGAATCCGGTCGAGTTCGTCACGGAGCGTATCATCAAGTGTATCCGCGCCGCGAATCAAGTCAAACTGCCGGGTAAGCCGGTTTACACGCAACTGGGCGGCCCGCAACATCTTAAGCTCGGCGGACTTGCGGAGCAAAGGCTGGTTTCCACCACCTCCGCCGCCTCCGCCACCCCCGCCCCCTTCCTGACGGGTTTTGCGGAGTGCCTCAAGCAACTCCTCGAGGGACGATTCAATCTCGCGTTGAACGAGCTGGACAAGCGGTCCGGTTTGTTCGGATTGCAACAGAACGGCGACCCGGTCGAGGTCCTCGCGAGTCACCTGAACCATTTCGGGAAAAACGATGCTGGTTCCGTCCTCGAGCAACAAGTCGTACGCCTGCTGGCCGAGCTCGCTGATTTCACATTCCTCGTTTCCCAGGCGAAGCATCGCGAGCACGTCGCGGCGACGAACCCGGTCGAGATGCGTTTTCTTGTCGTCAACTTCGATCGTCTGGACCGTGGCGATTTGCTGACGGGCGAGCATTTCACGAAAGCGTGCCTCGAGCCGCGCGAGCTTTTCCTCGCGCGTCTCTTCGCGCAACTGATCGAGCCGTTCCTCGATTTCACGAAGGGCCTTTTCGAGTTCCTCGACGGCTTTTTTCTGTTGGCGTGAAGCGCCTTGCGGTTCCTCGTCGTTCAGATCACCGGCGGCGTTTTGCATCGCCTTTTGGGCGCGTCCGACGTTTTGCTGGCCCGGCTGTCCCTGGGCAGGCTTCGAGCCTCCCGCCGAGGGGTCCCCCGATTGCGGATCGCCGCTGGACTTCGGCGTCTCCGCCATGTCGCGCGAGAGGTCGCCCGCCTTCTTTTCCGTTTGCCGTTGCTGACGCGCCATTTCCTGAAAGGCTTCGGGAGGGAGCGATGCGATGCGCCGTTGTTCCTTTTTGAGTTCGGCAAGGGCCTCGTTCAAGTCGTCCAACGCCTTTTCGCCCGAGCGCTTTCCTTCGGCCGCCTTGCCGGAAGTCAGGCGTTGTTCGGCCTGCTTCTGGTTTCCGGCGGCGTTTTCCAGCGGCTGCTGGCCAGGTTGTTTGGCTTGCGGTGCCGCGGACGAACTCCCCGGAGAGTCCGCCGTCGATGGCTTGCCCAATGCGTCGGGCGATTCGCCAGCGGGCTTGTCCGCCGGATCAGGCACGTCGCCACCGGCTGGTGAATCGACGTCAGTCGGGTTTTCCTCGCGATCGCGTTGCTCCTGGTCGCCGCCTTGCGCCGGATCGGCGGCCTCGTTCGGGTCGTCATTGGCCGCGGAGGCTTGCGGTTCGCCGGCGATATCCTTTGCCAATTGTTCGGTTGACTGACGCACGTCGAATTGCTGGTTGGCGACGCGGTCGAGGGCTTGCAATCCACTGTCTCCCTGCTTGCTGGTTTCGTCGATGACTTCCTGCTGACGGCGAATCAGTTCCTCAACCGCCTTGATTTGCGCCTCAAGATCGCGGAGCGTCTGGTCCTTGTTGGCGACCTTGTCGGTCTCGCGATTCTGCTGCTGTTCCTCATTGCGAAGTCTTGTGATTTCCTCTTTCCATTTCTGGAGCTTGTCGATCTCCTGTTGCTTCGTCATCTGGTCGTCGCTCTCGTTGAGGAGGAAACGGACCAGCTCATCGAGCTTGATGATGACCAGGTCGAGTTCTGCTTCGGCCTGCTGATAGCGATTCTCGTCGAGCAGCGCGGTGATTTCCGCCATTTTCCCGGAAATCAGTTCGCGTTTGGCCTGTTGCAATGCTTCGACCAGCCGTTGGGCGCGTTCTGGTTCTTTTTCCCGGAGGCGGAACGCGATAATTTCGAATTTCGCTTCCAGTTCCGCCATCTTGCGTTCGACCAGCCGCTGTCGTTCGCCCAGTTCGCTCCGCCGGTCGTCTTCCTCCTGCGCGTGCGCCGTGGCGAACATCGCGGCCATCAGCAGCGTGACCAGCACGGCGGTTTTCCGGATCGAGTTCGTCATGACAGACCTCTCAAGGAAGGTTTGGCGGAATTTCATGCTCCGAAGGGCAAGTTCACTCGATTGCGCCGCGGGCGCGCATTCGCGCGACGGAGTGTTTGCCGATCGTGACCGATGGGTACGCTAATCATACAGTAAGACGAGTACCCATTTTACGCCGGTTAGCCGCGGAAGCGAAAAATTCCGGCACCTGCGGGGCCTGGCCCCCTTGAATTGCCTGGGCCGCCTTGACGTCAGCGCGTTTGGCCGAGGCGCCCTTCGATCGCGTCCAGCACGTAGCCGAGTATCTGCTGCGTTTCAGCCGATTCCTTCTCGCTGGCGTTGTAGCGGTCGTACTGGCGCTGGATGGCGGCGCGCTCGAGCAATACGCCCCGTGAGCGAACCGCTTCGGCAAACGACTCGGCGGCCGTGCGACGAATCGCGCCGGGCAATTCCGCATTGCTCGCCAAATTGATCAAACTGGCCTGCGCGTCGGGAGTCCCGATCCCGCCCAGCACCTCGCAAGTCCGGGGGGCGCTCGCCGGAGTCGCCAACAGTTCGGTCAACGCCGCCTGGTGACGCGCCAAATCGAAAAACGGGTATTGCCGAGGTTGTCGCGCGTAGGTCGCGAGCTGATCGAGAGCCGACTGGGCGAACCCCAACCGTTCCGATGGCCCCGCGTCGTTCCATGGCGAGATCGCCCGCAAGTTGGTCATTTGGCGAGCCAGTACCGCGTTGTCGTAAATCATCGGTGAGACGAGAACATTCGCATCGCTTTCAGCCAGCCGCTCCGCCTGGGCGCGGGACTGGGGCGTCACGAGCAAAAGGACTGGCACAACCGACGTTCGCGGATGGGCGCGCAGCGCTTGCAGCAACTCGCCGAACCCCGGCTTTCCGAGCATGTCCGTAAGCACCATCAACTCCAGATCGGGTTCGACCAAAGCTCTCTCCAGGAATTCCCGGCTGTCCGTGACGGCAATCGATTCAAATCCGGTCGCGGCGACTCTCACAGCCAGAGTCTGCGCGGTTTCCCGGTCGACGTGACCGACAATCGCGACTTGAGAACCCGTGGAGCGGGCCAGGAAGACGAGCGCATCAATATAGCGACTGCTTCCGGCGAACGACTCTGTTGGACCGATCGCGCGGATCGCCTCGGCGGCGGCATGCGTCAGACGGACCGAACCGGCGTCGAGGGCCTCGACCAGCGGTGCGTTTGCACTTCCTGATCCATTCAGCAACGAAGCGTCGCCGGATACGGCGAGCAACTCGCACGCGGCGACAGCCGCCGGAAACTGTCGCATTTGAAGCGCCTTTTCAAGCACGCTGTTGAGCATCCGGGGCGTTGTCCGCGATGCCAGGTCGTCACGGATTGCCGTCGGCAGTGGCTGGCCCGGCCCGGCCGCCAGCTTGGCCGATTCGAGTCGCGCGACCCAATAAAGCTGCTGCCAATCGTCTCGTTGCGAATTGATCTCGATCAGATCGCGGGTACGCCGAAACGCACGAATTCGCGCTACCGTCTCCGGTTGCATCCACTCCAGCACGAGCGTTCGCCCGGCGGCGTCCCATCGCCACCATTTCACCTGCCAGTCGTCGTTTTCACCAGGTACCGGGTTCGCGAGAAGCCGAAGTGCGGCGCGCTCGATCATCAATTCCGCTTCGGGGCGCGAGGGGACTCGACCGAGGATGCGGCGGAGTGAACGAGCCGCGACGACCTGATTCACGTCTCCCGGTGGCGCGGCGACCGCCGGAGCAAGCAGGGTCTCGACCGACTCCTCGACACGGATGTATCCGAGCGCCTGCAACGCCTCGACGCGGAGCTTGGCGCTGTTGGAATTCCACGCCGCCACGAGCGGCCCGAGTGCGGTGTCTCCGAATTGCCGGACAGCGGCACGAATGCGCGGCCAATTCGCTTCGCGCGCTGGGTCGGCCAGCATCTCGATCAGCGCCGCGGCACCCGCGTCACCAAGAGTCCGCAATTCGGCAAGTGCCTGGCTGCGCCGCCATGTGTCGTCATCGAGAACCTGTTCGAGAAGCTCGTCGATCCGGGCACCGTCATTGGCGTAACGCCGGGCACCCTCAATGATTTTTTGGGAAAGTTCCGCGCCCTTTGCCTCAAGTCCCTCGC
>JBGTFW010000242.1:0-2585 GCA_041747075.1 Pirellulaceae bacterium | reverse complement strand
AACATGAGCGAACGACGAATCTGGACGCGCCGCGCGACGGGCGAAAGCCGGTGAAAGAGGGTCGAGTCGATCATGCCGCCGGCCCATTCGCTCCGTTGGCCCAAAGTTGTCTTAGCTGTTCAGGACGTTCGACGGTTGTGGCTTGATGCAACACAGTCCGCAACAACGCAATGTCCGGAACCCGCCGGATTGCCTGCATCAGCGATTCCGCGGCATCCGGAAACCGCAGCTTGAGGATCGCCTCAATCCCCTCGACGATGCCCTTTTCTATCCCGTGTTCGATCCCGTGTTCGATTCCCTGTTCGATTCCCTGTTGCATCCCGCGCTGTTCGGCAAGTCTCTCGACGGACGTCACGTAAGGCATCTGTTTCTCCAGTTCAAACTCGTTCAATTCAATCGTAAAGCGATGGCTCAGTTCGTCCGGCAAGTCAATCAGCCAATCAATAAAGGCTCACGATGCCCTTATTATACCGATCGAGCAGCCGGTAGTAGTAGACAAACATCCGTTCGGGAAAGGTCGCGTCGGGCTGGTTTTGCACCTCAACGTGGACAAGTATCCAGTCTTCCTCGCCGGTATTCCGCCACGAACGTTTTCAGCGACGGGCACCCGCAAGTCCCGTTTCCACCATCAAAAGCACCAAAGCCGCCACAATCAGCCATTTCCAGATTCGCTGACTGGCTTCCATCCGCGATTCGCTCACTTTTTTCAGATCGCTGGCCGCCTTTGTACGATCCGGAGACGCACCCGTCACAACGCCCAGCGTCTCAAGGTGATCGGCTTGCAGCGGAGCCGTGACGCTTTCCGCCGAGGCGAGATTCGCCACAATGGACGTCGAACCCGCGTCGCTGGTCAGGACATACCGTCCTGGCTGGTCAAGAATCGGCTTCTCCATGTCGGTGCTCGACAATTTCATGATCGTTCCGTCCGGATACTCCAGGTTCCATGGCCCATTCCCGTCGGCAATTCCAAAGCGATCACCCACTTCGTAATGGAGTGGCACATTCAACGAGGCGCCGGATAGCCGGGTCATCCCCCACATCAGCGGAAGAAAGCGCGTCGACAGCGCCAACTGGCTGAACTGCGGCTCCCAACTCGTCGCCAGCCCAATGACGACTCCCTTGCCGATTCGATGTTCGGTGATTGCCGCGTTGCCGTTATCAAAGCGGGCGATCGTCGCAACGGGTGAATCATCGGGAACCCGAATGGGCACGGTGCGCCAGAAACGGATTCGGGAAAAGTCGTTGTAACGTGGCCCGGCAAGCGGTGCGAAGAGCGGATGGGAAAAATTGATGCCCGCAAGCATGGCGTAGTCGTCGGTCGGAGGAGAGACGTTGAACGAAACGACCGGACCAAGCAAGGGAAGTACGCTTTCGAGCATGGCCGCCTTGCCCAAAACCACCAGGACCACGCCGCCCTGTTCAGCGTACTCGCGAAGTGCAATCGTTTCCTCGCCGGCGAGGGTTCGCCCCACGACGACCATTCGCGGCGACACGGCACCGGCTTCCATATAACCGACACCCGATTCGAGCGTTTGCACGATCACTCGCCGACCCGGCGTCTCGGGAAAAACCCGCTTGAGGAAATACAATGCGCTTTCCCCATCGTCCGGCGCGTCGCTCTCTCCCAGCCAGTCGATCGTTAATTCGCGCCGCTCGGCGTCGGCGACGAAGTACCGGTTGTCAAAGGGCGAGTCGTCTCCCTCCAGCAGTAGTTGCCCGGCGTCCAGGTTTGCCGGACGCGGCACGGGAAGGATGACGCTCGAACCGGGGGGGACATGGAATACAACCGCCGTCGCCGAGTCCAGTTCTCCTTTCTCGTCAGACCATCCGACGGAGAACTGATCGACCGTCGAATTGGCGTTATTGATGACGCGAACACGGGGTCCATCAGGCGACCAAAGGCCCGATGTCAAATCCCGCTCGTTGGCAAGTCTCAGTGTCGCATTGTCGGGCCGATCGGGATTGATCCTGGCAATCTCGACGCGGACATCGGCGGGCCAGTTTTCGCCTTGCAGCTCGGCAAGGTCGCTGCCGGCCTGCAAGTCGCTGATCAGGAGGATTCGTCGCGTCCCTTCACTCTCCGCACCGCCGCGTGACTCCGAGAGAATCCTTGCCAGCGACGTCAACGCCTCGCCGAGCCGCGTATTGGTCCAACCGGGGGTGAGTTTCGCCAGTTGAGCCTCGATCATCGCGCGTTGTGATGCCGGGGACGCCGTTTCGTCCGGATCAAAACCGGTCACCTCGCGTAGTCCATCCGAAAACTCGAAGAGCGCCAATCGATCGCCGGGCCGCGCGTCGTCGAGCGCTACGCGGACTCGCGCGAGAGCGCGTGGCCACAATCCGTCGCGTTTCATGCTCGCGCTGGTGTCAATCAGAATCGCCAGTTGACTACCCGGCGGCTCGGCAAGAAAAAGATTGCTGGTCGACCGAACAAAGGGGCGCATGAACGCCGCCGCCAGCAGGAGGATCACCAGACCGCGAAGCAAGAGCAGCAGCCAGTTGTCGATCCGGCTGCGACGCGTGATTCGCGGGGGCGACTGGCGAAGAAACATCAGCGAACCGAACGGGACGCGACCCCGTGGCAC
>JBGTFW010000241.1:0-4843 GCA_041747075.1 Pirellulaceae bacterium | reverse complement strand
GTTACTTTCCCTTACCCGAATGACCGCGGAAAGTCCGCGTTGGCGCGAATTCGCCGAGCTTGTGCCCGACCATGTCCTCGGTAACGAAAATCTTGATGTGTTGCTTTCCGTTGTGAATCAAAAAAGTATGCCCGACAAACTCCGGCACGACCGTACTGGCTCGCGCCCAGGTCTTGATGGGTTCCTTGCGTCCGGCCCCGTCCATCCGCGAGACCTTGGCAAAGAGACTTTCGTCGACGTGCGGACCTTTTTTGGATGAACGACTCATTAAATGAAAACGAAAAAAATCGAAGGTGACTGAATTAACGGCTGAATTAGCGTTTGACTTTCAACTGGCCATAACGGCGCGAACGGCGGCGGCGAACGATCGCCGAGTTCGAGGGTTTGCTTCGCTTGCGGGTGCGGCCCCCCTTGGCGGGCTTGCCGGACGGACTGACCGGATGGCGTCCTCCCTTGGTGCGGCCCTCGCCACCGCCGTGCGGGTGATCGATCGGGTTCATCGCCGTGCCGCGAACGTGCGGGCGGCGTCCGAGCCATCGTTTGCGCCCGGCCTTGCCGAGCACGATGCTGTTGTGATCGGGGTTGCCGACGCGGCCGATCGTTGCGCGACAGGCGGCGGGAATCCGGCGTATCTCGCCGCTGGGAAGCGAAATCTGCGCCCATTCAGCTTCCCGCGCCATCAAGGTGGCGTACGTACCGGCGCTGCGGCAAATTGCCGCCCCCTGACCGGGCCGCATTTCTATATTGTGGATCACCGTTCCTTGTGGAGTGTTTTTCAACGGAAGGCAGTTGCCTAACTTGGGCGGCGCTTCCGGTCCGCTTTCAACGGTCGCTCCAGCCGCCAGGCCGTCCGGCGCGAGAATATACCGCTTCTCGCCATCGGGGTAGGCAAGCAGGGCGATTCGGGCGCTGCGATTCGGGTCGTACTGAATCGAGTCAACGACGGCGGCGACGCCATCCTTGTCGCGGCGAAAGTCAATTACGCGGTAACGCTGCTTGTGGCCGCCGCCGCGGTGCCGCGCGGTGATTTTTCCCTGGTTGTTGCGACCGCCCGTTTTCCGTTTGGGGCGGAGGAGGGATTTCTCCGGTTTCGCGCCGGGCGTCAGTTCAACGAAGTCACTGACGCTGGCGTTGCGCCGTCCGGGTGAGGTCGGATTGTATTTTCGTACGCCCATCTTTTAATTCGATGAAGTTGAATTTCGATGAAGGTTGAGTCTAGAAGAAATCGATTCGCCGCTCGCCTTTCAGTCGAACGATCGCTTTCTTGATTGCCCGCGTTCGTCCGTAGCGAAAACGGTATCGCCGGGGCTTGCCTTTTCTTGTCTGGGTCATCACGCGCGCGACCTCGACCTCAAAAAGGGTCTCGACGGCGTGCTTGATTTGAGTTTTGGTGGCCAGCGGATTCACCTCGAAGGTGTACTGGTTGTTCGCGTTGGAATAAAACAGGCCCTTTTCCGTGACCATCGGACGGAGGATGATCTGGTGCGGCTGCAGGTCGGGACCGGCGGGGGCGGGCAACGGTGCCTTTTTTTGTATCGGGACGCGCGCCATGGGGTTAGTCTCTCGCCAACTCGAGGTTTGTTGAATCGGAATTCATGTATTCGTAAAACGTCGCGACCAGCGGTTGCCGGTTTCCAGGCGGGCTACTCACGTTCGTCGCCCGCGGGATGGGGCTTGCTCGAATCCTTCATGGCGTTGAGTGCGGAAATCGTGATTAACACTCGCTGCGGCTGGAGGATCAGCAAGGCGTTCAGGTCGCCCACATGGGAAACGGTGACACCGGGAATGTTGCGGGCGCTTTTGTAGACGTTTTGGCTGTTTCCGTCGGTTGCGATCAGCGTTGTCGTACCGCGCAAATTCATCGCACCGAGCATCGCGGCGACCGTTGCCGTTTTTGGCTGGTCCAGCGAAAGTTCGTTAAGGACCCAGACCTGTTCATCGCGAATCTTGCCGGCCATCGCCATGCGGGTGGCGCGTTGCAGGGCCTTGCGGGGAAGTCGATAGCTGTAATCGCGGTTCTGGCGAGCGAAAATGTGTCCGCCGCCGCGTCGAATGCCGCTCCGTTTGGAACCGGCCCGGGCGTTTCCGGTCCCCTTCTGGCGATACATTTTTTTGGTCGAGCCGGCGACCTCGCCGCGCGTTTTTGAGCGGTGCGTTCCCTGCCGCTGGTTGGCCTGGTACATGACGACCGCGTCGTGCAGCAATTGCCGGTTGATTTTTTCCGACAACAGGGCGGGATCGATATCGTACGTGCCGACCTGGCTGCCGTTGACGTCGTAGACGGGAAGAATTGCCATTGGCGCGGGTCCTACCTCACTAGATTGGTTTCGCGAATGACGAGCATTCCGCCGTTGGGGCCGGGAACTGCCCCCTCGATCAGAAGCAGGTTGTTTTCCAGGTCGATCCGGTGAAGCTTGAGATTGCGCTGGGTGTTCCGGGCGTTGCCGTAGTGGCCCGCCATGCGTTTTCCCCTGATCGTGCGACTCGGTGCGGCACTCATGCCGGTGCTGCCCGGATGCCGGTGACACTTCTTGACGCCGTGGGTGGCGCGTTGGCCGGAAAAATTGTGACGCCTCATCACGCCCGAAAATCCGCGACCCTTGCTGATCCCGATGACATCGACAGCGGTGACTCCCTCGAGCCGGTCAACGAGGATTTTCTGTCCGACTTCCAGCCCATCCGCCGAACCTCGAAGCTCGCGAATAAACCGCTGGGGTTCACCATCCGCCTTGGCGAGGAGTTCGATGCCGGCGGTCAAGCGGCGTTTGCTCCGCATGCTGCCAATGTTGGCGACATGTCCGCGTTCGGCGCGGCTCGCCTGGCTGGTGCGGCTGCGCCGGTCTTTCGACGGACGCTTCTTGTCAAGAAAGCCCAATTGAACGGCTTCATAGCCGTCGCGGTCGGTCGAGCGAATTTGCAGCACCGTACACGGACCCGCCTGTATGACCGTGACTTGAGTCGCCAAACCCGTTTCCGGGTCGAAGACCTGGGTCATGCCGACCTTGCGGCCAAGGATTCCCTTGCTCATGTTCAGTTTCCTGATTGACGTGTCAATTTCGTGTTGGGCGGTGACTGCTCGCGGGGAGACCCGATTCAACTGGCGTTATCAATGCGCCGCGCCGGTTTTTTTCAGCGGCGGGGTTAGGGCCGCGAAAGCCGTTCGTTGATCTTGCTTACCCCACCAGCTTCCAGTTCATAATGTGTCGGAAGTGGTTCTGCAGGTTTCAGTTTGGTTTCTTGGCGGTTTGGTTTACTTGGCCGACGCCTTGATCTTGATTTCAACGCCCGCCGGCAAGCTAAGCTTGTTCAGCGCCTCGATCGTCTTCGCAGTCGCCTGAACGATATCGATCAGGCGCTTGTGCGTGCGAATCTCAAACTGCTGCCGGGCCTTCTTGTCGATGAACGGGCTGGAAAGCACCGTGTACCGCTCAATCCGTGTCGGCAACGGAATGGGACCGTGGACCTCGGAATGTGTCCGCTTGGCTGTGTCGACGATCTCCTGCGCGCTTTGATCGAGCACGCTGTGATCGTAGGCTTCCATTCGAATCCGAATGACTTCGTGGATGGGACCGGCCACCGAACGTTTCTCAATTCAGGGAACAGGGACAAAAAAACACCGGACTGCCCCGAAGGGGAACCCGGGTCGCCCGGCACGGAACCGGCGCGAATCGGTAAATTTAAGAAATCCGTTCCAAGTCGTCAACCATCAAAACGCAAATTTTTCCTGTTCACCGGGCAATGACGCGCTCCCTGGCGGAAGCGGCGATCGGCAAGCAGTGGTCGTTAAAAGGCTCCCCGCGCGGGACCTGGCGATTGCGAACTGGCCCTTGTCACGTGACCGCGATACAATCGCATGAGAGCAAGGCACCGCGCGGAAAGCATCCGCAAAACATCCCGTTTGTGGGAGTTCGACATGAAAAAACAATCGATTCAACCCGCAAAAAACCGTCGGAACCGGCGTGTCGTCGTTGATCGGTCCGCGATCATTACGCAAGATCGCGGAACGATCAACGACATTGCATGTTATTTCGGCGTGGCGGTTCTCCTTGTTGCCTGGCTCGCGAGCGAAACCGCTGCTCAAACGGTGATGCTGCCGACCTTTCGGACGTTTTCTTATAGCGGCTCAGTGATGGCCCCGGACGGTGGAACCCTGACAGTCGGAGGCGTCGCCCGCTCGGCGGAAGGCTCTTCGGCGCGCGGCGTGCCAGGGCTGGGAGGGATTCCTGGCTTCGGTCGCGGATTTCGAAATCAGGCGATTGGTCGTGAGACGGGCAACTCCGGACTGACGATCCATCCGCAAATTCTCATCATGAGCGAACTGGAAGAAGACCATTTGGCCGCCACCGGTTACGGTCCGGAAGGCCGCGCGGAGGACCAGGCCGAGGCGGCGATCCTGGCCAAGGCTCGTTTTCTTTCGGAGAACATCGGCCGCCATTTGCCCGCTGGGCAGTCACCATCACCCAGTTTGCCACGTTAGGTAGTGGGACGGTGCCAAAGTAGTGCGAACTGCCAGTTCGTTCTGTAGCCGGGGGGGTTGAAGCGCCTGGGTCCCCGCCTTCGCGGGGATGACGGGATGTGGGGTTGAAGCGTCTGGGTCCCCGCCTTCGCGGGGATGACGGGATGCGGGGTTGAAGCGCCTGGGTCCCCGCCTTCGCGGGGATGACGGGATGTGGGGTTGAAGCGCCTGGGTCCCCGCCTTCGCGCGGATGACGGGATGCGGGGATGAAGCGCCTGGGTCCCCGCCTTCGCGAGGATGACGGGATGCGGGGGTTGAAGCGCCTGGGTCCCCGCCTTCGCGGGGATGACGGGATGTGGGGTTGAAGCGTCTGGGTCCCCGCCTTCG
>JBGTFW010000240.1:0-4409 GCA_041747075.1 Pirellulaceae bacterium | reverse complement strand
TGAGGACAATTGTTCTACACAATAGCACCAGCGAGGAAACAATTGAGGACAATTGTTGTACACAAGAAAGCCCTTGCCGAACGACAAACGACTTATGTATGAACTGATTGATTTTGGACGTGGACGGAAGCTTGAAAGGTTCGCCGGACAACTGCTCGATCGGCCTTGTCCCGGCAGCGAGTCTCTCGAAAGGGCGAATCAACACTGGCCACGACGTCGGGCGCGGTTCGCTGTCGATGGAAACCGTAACGGCTCGTGGACTTGTCCCGAGCCGATCAATGAGCCGTGGGTTTTCAGGACCCCGTTTGGCAGCCTCGAACTTGCGTTGTCTCCGTTTGGTCACACAGGTGTTTTTCCCGAACAACGCGATCACTGGGATTGGATTCTGGCTCATCGCAATACCCTGACAGGCAAGCGTTTGCTGAATCTCTTTGCGTATACCGGAGGTTCGACACTCGCGGGTCTGACCGCCGGTGCCGCCGTCACGCATGTCGATTCGGCACGCAACATCGTCAACCGGGCAAGGCGAAACGCGCTGGCCTCCGGACTTGCCGATCGACCGGTTCGCTGGATCGTCGAGGACGCGACGACGTTTGTCCAGCGGGAAGCGCGTCGCGGCAGTCGCTACGACGGCCTGATCCTCGACCCGCCGACGTACGGACACGGCACGCGAAAAAGTCAGACCTGGGACTTGAAACGTGACTTTCCGCGATTGCTGGAGATGCTTCGGGAATTGGTGCCTGATCCGCAACTGGTCCTCTGTACCTGCCATACAAACGGCGTCGCGACGCGCGACCTGTTATCGTGGATGGAAAGCGCGTTTTCGGTTCCACCGACCGCACTTGCCGGAAATATGGAATTGATCGACGCCGCGGGACGTTCGCTTCCATCGGGAGTTCATGTACGATGGGCCACCCATGAAGAAAATCACCAGCGCCGCGAACCCGCGGCTTAAGGCGGCCATACGCCTCAAGTCAACTCGTGGCCGAAAAACGCAACAGCGGATCATCGTTTACGGCCAGCGGGAACTGCCTCGCGCTATTGCTTCGGGTCTGCAAGTCGTTGAGGTCTTCGTCTGTCCGGAACTTCTGACAGCCGCGGAACTGGAGGCGGTCAATGCCGCGATACCGGCGGTGGCTGTCACGTTTGAATTAGCGGCCTCGCTGATTGCCCGCCTCCGCTATGGTGAACTCGATGACGGTGTTGTGGCCATCGCGCAGCGGCCGCACTGGCCGATCGGGAGGCTCGTCGCGCGAAATTCCGAATCGCCCAATCCGCTCGTCGTTGTCCTTGAATCGATGGAGAAACCGGGAAACATCGGCGCGGTTCTGAGAACGCTCGACGGGGCGGGTGCCACGGCCGCGATCGTTGCGGATCCGCTTTGTGACGTCTTCCATCCGAATTGCATTCGCGCGAGCATGGGAAGTCTCTTTACGATTCCGCTCGCAATCGCCTCCGCGGCGGAAGCACGCGCGTGGTGCTCGGAAAACGGCATTGCGATTTACGGGCTGACGGATCAGGGCGCGTCCGACTATGCGTCGATCGACTGGCGAGGCCCCTCGGCGATTGCGCTTGGGAACGAGGCAACGGGCCTTTCCCGACAGTGGCTTGCGCCTCCGGTGAAAACCGTTTCCATCCCGATGCTCGGCGTCGCGGACAGCTTGAATGTGAGCGTCGCCGCGGCAGTGGTGGTCTACGAGGCTCGCAGGCAGCGAAGAAACATCGAATGATCGCGGCGCGATCCATCGAATAATCGCGGAGCGATCAACGACATTATAAATTGTCCCGCGACTTCTAACTAACGTCCGCGGACACCTGATGCCTGCTGGGCGTACCCCGCCTGTACGGTGCCTTGTCGGACCGGCGCGGGCTGGCGGCGCTGCAGGGAACGTTGCCATGCGATCCCGACGGCTTCTGAAAACCGCTGCCGAACGTCGAGCTGCACGTCCTGAAGTCGCTCGGCCATTCGCTGGACGCCCGGTCCATTTCGATCCGTTGTCTGCGAAAGCTTTTCGGCAAACTTCAGCGTCTCGACAAAGTTGTGATCGGCCGTCGTTCCGACCAGCGGATGAATCGTTTTGGCGATTAACCCCGCGGCAAGATTGTCGATTTCCAGAAAGACGTTCATA
Organism: Pirellulaceae bacterium; assembly: GCA_041747075.1. Taxonomy (GTDB): domain Bacteria; phylum Planctomycetota; class Planctomycetia; order Pirellulales; family Pirellulaceae; genus CAJQPP01. The sequence goes on along the minus strand of JBGTFW010000240.1, from coordinate 2,280 downwards.
CGGCTCGATACCGACGGTTGGCCCGTCGCGTCCATGACGTATCGCGACTCGCAGACGATGACGCATTTTCCCGTCACGCTACGAAAGAGCATCGGGCCATCATACGCACCTTCGGCATACCAGATGTTCAGTTCCGGATCGCCGTAAACCAATTCCGCGCGAGTCGTTGTGCCGGCACCGTCAGCCGACTCGATCGCAAACGGAGCGACGCGTTGCGCGGTCATCTGCGTCACGCCCATCAATTGCCAGGTGCTGATGATGATTTCCGGGTAGCGTAGCAGTGTCAGGTAGAGGTCCGGATCGGACTGGATCGTCGTGATGGGCAATTGCCGGTAGATCGTCGCCCCGTCGACGACGTCGGCAATTTTTCGCGCGATTTTTGGTTCAATGCGTTCGTAGGGAATCCGGGACTTGGCCTCCGCTCGAAAGGACTTGCCGGAGGTGCCGGTCGCTGCCGATTCGACGACCTGGGCGGAGGCTGGCAGCGGGGCGCAGCAAGTCGCTAGCACCAGCACCAATGCCAGCGAAAGCATGCATCGCAATCGGGCGAAGATCCACACGAGCGGCATAACGACGATGCACGAAAAGACGTGTCAAAACGCGACGGGGGCAGCCCCCTTGCGGACACCGCGCGCGGAGACATCTGGTTCTTAATTCGGCTCGATCCGCCGCAAATATCTACCGCAAGTTGGACATTCCTGACCGCCGTCCGCCATGCTTCTGCCCGTACTCCTGCTCGTGATCGTGCTCGTGCTCCCTCAAACACCGACGGGTTATCAATGCCAAGAACGATTACGAGCACGAGCACCCCTTCGTTGAGCACGAGCATGAAAGAGGTGGTTCCGGAGCGCCGCTGGCGACCGTCGCTGGGCACCGAATGAACTCATGGCCGAAAGGGCGGCACTATTTCGCTTCGATCCGAACGGCGCAGACCTTGTACTCGCCCGTCTGAGTCACCGGGTCACCAGCGTCGTTGGTCAGCAGATTGGCGCGGGATTCGGCGAAGTGCATTGGCATCCACGTGCAGCCGGGTCGGACGCGCGGGGAGACCCACACTTCCGCCTCGAGTTCACCGCGGCGCGAAACGACGCGAACGGTCTCGCCGTGGCGGACTCCCAGTTGCCGCGCGTCGTAGCGATGGACTTCAATAAAATTGCCGCGGCTCTTGGCGTGAGTGCCCGGATCACGCCGCGTTTGCGTCGCGGCGTTGTAGTGATAGAGAACCCTCCCGGTTGAAAGTACGAGCGGGTACTCGACGTCGGGCAACTCGTCGCTGGGCCGGTATTGGATGCCCTGGAACTGGACCTTGCCGTTGAGCGGTCCATCGAGATGCAGCGTCGGCGTTCCCGGATGGGACGAATCGGGGCAAGGCCAATGCATGCCGCGAATGTTTTCGTCCAGCCGTTCGTGCGAAATGCCCGCGACCTTGGGAGTCAGCGCGGCCATCTCGTCGTAAACCTCACCCGGATTGGCGTAATGCGGCATTTCGTATCCGCAGGCCCGCGTGAAATCGCAGATGATTTCCCAGTCCGGTCGCGCGTTGCCTGGCGGATCGACGGCCTTGCGAACGCGCTGGACGCGCCGGTCGGTGTTGGTGAAGACGCCGTCCTTTTCGGCAAAGCACGCGCCTGGAAAGACGACATCGGCGAAACTGGTCGTCACGTTGTGAAAAATTTCCTGGCAGACGAGAAACTCGCAATGATCGTTGAGTCCCTGTTCGACCTTGCCGACATTCGGCTCGCTGATGACGATATCCTCGCCCATCACGTAGAGGCCGTGAATCTGGCCCTTTTGCAAGGCCTTCATCATGACATTGAGGTTCATTCCGTCGTGGGGTGAAAGCGGGACGCCCCACGCCTGTTCGAATTTCACGCGCACCGAGTCATCCGTCACCGGTTGGTATCCTGGATAGTAAATGGGAGTCGCACCGGAGTCGTTGGCGCCTTGCACGTTGTTCTGGCCGCGAAGCGGATTCATGCCCGCCGAACGCTTTCCCAGATGCCCGGTCATCGCGACCAGATTCGCCAGCGCGTAGACGTTATCGGTGCCGTGCGTATGCTCGGTGATCCCCAGCGTGTAGTAGATGCCCGCCTTCTCCGTGGTCGCGTACAGCCGCGCCACGTCGACGATGTCCTGGGCGGGAACTCCGGTGACCTTTTCGGCTTCTTCGGGCGAGTATCCCGCGACCGCTTCACGGACCTTCTCAAAACCAGTCGAGTGCCTTTCGATATAGTCGTGGTCGATCAGGTCCTCGCGAATAATGACGTGAGCCATCGCGTT
>JBGTFW010000239.1:0-15556 GCA_041747075.1 Pirellulaceae bacterium | reverse complement strand
GGGACCCAGGCAACAGCGCGTCATCCTCGCGAGTTGCCCCGTTAAACCGAAACCGCCAGCGCATTGACTGATCCTGTGAGGAACCCATGAGTGCAGTCGTTCAACGTGAACTGGTAACGGTCGCCGATTACCTCGCGGCCGAGACGGCGTCGCCGATCAAGCACGAATACCTTGGCGGGTATGTCTACGCCATGAGCGGCGGCACGTTCGCTCACAATCTCATCGCCAGCAATACTCTGGGTGAACTTCACGCCCAACTCCGCAATCATCACTGCAACGCTTTTAACCCGGACATGAAAATCCGAACCGAACAGCATCATCAAACCCGGTTTTACTATCCGGATGTGTCGGTGGTTTGCTCATCGACCGGGCAGGACGAATTATTTTTGGATCGGCCCGTGGTTCTGGTTGAGGTCTTGTCCGACAGCACGCGACGGATTGACGAAGGGGAAAAAAAGGACGCGTATCTGGGCATCGACAGCCTGTTGGCTTACGTTTTGCTGGAACAGGCCGCTGTCGCGGCGACTTGTTTTCGTCGCACGGCGGAGGGATTCAGTCGGGAACTTTATACGGGGCGCGAGGCTGTCATTGCGTTACCCGAAATCGATTGTGAACTGAAACTGGCCGACGCGTATGCCAACGTCGCGTTGCCAGACCAGCCCTCCTGAAGCGACGATGATTGACCGGCAACAAGGCGACACGGGTGTCATTCGTGGACCGGTGCTTGAACGCTTTCGCCGGTTGATTCTCGAGTGGTTTGATTCGTCGCACCGCGAGCTGCCCTGGCGAAGCGATCCGACGTTGTACCGCGTCTGGATCAGCGAGATCATGCTGCAACAGACGCAGGTCGCCACGGTCGTCGACTACTTCGAGCGGTTCATGCGAAAGTTTCCCGACGTGAGGCGATTGGCCGCCGCCGACGAATCCGAGGTGCTTCGCGCCTGGGAAGGACTGGGCTATTACCGCCGGGCAAAACAGCTCCATGCCGCGGCAAGACAGATCGTTACCGAACACGGCGGTCGCTTTCCACAATCGTTCGACGAAGTGCGTGCGTTGCCCGGTATTGGCCGCTACACCGCCGGAGCGATCCTTTCGATCGGTGCCGCCCAGTCGCATCCGATCCTCGAAGGGAACACGATTCGCCTTTTCGCGCGGCTGCTGAATTTCCGCGACGATGTGACGACCAGTGCGAGCCTGCGTCGACTGTGGGAATTCGCGGAGACGTTGCCCGGCAATGAACGGCCCGGCGACGTCAACCAGGCACTCATGGAACTGGGCAGTCTGATTTGCCAACCCGGTCCACCTCGCTGCCTGCTTTGTCCGGTGAGCGAATTCTGCAAGGCATATCAACAGGGCAATCCCGAATCGTTGCCCAACAAGGGCCATCGAACGACGCGCTATGAAACGCTTCACCAGGCGGCGATCGTGGTGGCGCGTCGCGGTCGCGTCGTGCTCCGCCGTTGTCCGCCGGGTGAACACTGGGCAGGACTTTGGGATTTCCCGCGATTCTCCATCGGCGAAATGGCGGGCGAGCCGACGAGCCTGACCGCACTGCAACGAGAACTTCGCCTCGCAACCGGACTGGATGCCCGCCTCGTTCCCGCTCCGCTGGCGACGATCCGTCACTCGGTCACGCGATTTCGAATCCGGCTCGATTGTTTTCTGGGCGAGTCGGTCACGGGCCGCCTGCGGAGAAAACCAGACTGGCTGGAATGGGTTTCTCCGGACGAACTGGAAGATCGACCGATGAGCGTCACCGGACGAAAAATTGCCCGCGCGTTATTCAGCGAATGAAACGCAAACCGGACGGGAAAGAGTCTCGAAACCGAATGCTCGAGCTGGAGTGGGATGGGAGTACGAGTACGAGTACGAGTACGAGTACGAGTAGGAGTGGGAGTACGAGTGGGAGTACGAGTAGGAGTGGGAGTACGAGTGGGAGTACGAGTGGGAGTGGGAGTGGGAGTGGGAGTAGGAGTAGGAGTAGGAGACGTAGGAGTACACTGCAAGTCTACCAGGTCCTTCTTCATCCGTGGTCCTTCTTCATCCGGCCCCCGGCCTCCATCCCATTTTGACGTACGAACAAGGAGTACGAACTTGCCTGTCGACGCGGGTTATGCCTTGTTACTCTGGGACTCTTCTTCCATCTCAAGGATGTAGCGGCGCAAACGCTCGTTTTCGTCCGTGACGTTCTTGATCTTCAGCATGTTCTCGACGCGCTTGAGCAACTCGACCCGGATGACGGGCTTGGAGAGAAAGTCGTTGGTCCCCGCATCGACCGCCCGCTCGATGTCCCCCAGCTCATTGAGGGCCGTGACCATCAAGACCATTGTTCCGCGGGTTTCCGGGTCGGACTTGATTTTCTTGCAAACCTCGAATCCGCTCATGCGGGGCATCATCACGTCGAGGAGGATCAGGTCCGGCCGAAAGCTGGCGACCTTTTCCATCGTTTGCTGGCCATCCTCGGCAAACTCCAGTTCGCAATCGAGACCCGCGAGATGAGCTTCGAGCAGTTCGCGATTGGCCTGATTGTCGTCGACAATCAGGATGCGGTGCGGGGATTGTTCCATAAAAGTTCTGGCTCGGAGGGGACCGGAATCGGAGCACGATCCATTCAACCAGATTTGGCGACGCGCGACAACGTGTCAATCATCGTCGCGTCGTTCGATCGGGATGCGCCAAACCGATTGCCCGACGCCTTCGCTTGTCAGGATTAGGTTTTCGCCATTCACGTCAAAACAAATCGCTTCCCCTTGACGGCGCAGGGGCAACGGCGTGACAACGGCGGACCGTCCCGCAAACGCCTTTTCCCACCCCTCATTTCCTCGCACAAAGACATGCGCTGTGAAGAGAGTGCTGGAAACCGCCAGGTCGCCATCGGGCGAAAAGTCCAGACCAGTAACAAAAAGGCTGTCAAACACCGACTCGACGCGCGTCGCTTCAAGCACCGTGTTGTCCGGTTTCTCCGGAACGTCCAGGAAATGGATAACACATTTTTCGTAGGCGCCATTTTTTCCGCCGGCCATCCTTGCCCCAGGGCCGCCGGGTCGTTGCTTCGAAACCAGCCAGACTCGTCGCGTTCCCGGTTCAACGGCGATCGCTTCACAGTCAACCGGTCCATTCGGGTATCGAAACGTCACGGTTTGAAATTCCGTAACGACCTGTTCCAACGGTTCGGCACTTGCTCTTGGCAATTCCAGTTCCGGTTCCTCGACCAGATACAACCGGCAGAGAGGACGGCGCGCGGTGTTATCCCCGACGTCTCCGACGACGATCCAGTCGTGGTCTCCATCGCGGATCATCGAGATGTCTTCCCAATCGGTGAATGCGGCTCCGGCAAGCTGAATCGTGGCGAGGTGCTCTCCTTCGCCGCTGACGAGAAAAATCCCTGGCCGGTCACCATTGTCATTGTGGGTCCAGAAGCAGTTTGTGAATCGACGGCTGGCGTCGACTCCACTGCTCTCGTCGATCAGCGGGGAAGCGACCTTGCCCATTCGCTTCGCTTCGCCAAAGCGCACGGCGGGAGGAGGGTCCGTCAACTGGGCGAGACATTCTCGCGGGACCGGCAATAGGGCAAATGGCAGCAGCCATGGCGAAACGACCAGTAACAATGCGCGCCTCATGGGCGTTGTTCCCCCGATGAATTGAATGCCGTGAGTAACCGACGTCCCTTGTCGATCGACCATGCCAGTTCGTTGCGCCCGGCCAGTTCACCAATTTCCAACGACACCGACCCAGTAACACCATTGTTGAAAAGGCGTCGACGTGTTCGAGTGATTTGACAAGGGAGGCAATCCGCTGAAATTGGGGCGGTTCCCCGTCAAGCGAGGCGAACGATTCGAGGATTTTCCCGACTTGTGGGTTCAGGGTTTGCAACAGCCAATTCTCCGGGTATCACCGCGCTATCTGCGTCCGGCAAAAAAAGACAAGTTGACGAAAATCGCGGCAAGACTTACCCTAGTGTTTAAAAACAAGGAGAAACATGGTAGTAGATAGCATACCGGCACCCATTGTGACAGACAACGAACCCAAATCAACACGTAAACAAAAACGCGATTTCAGCTTGCTGGGCCTGTCCGCCCGCCGCCTGAAAATTCTTGAGGGGATCGGTTATGAAAAACCGACACCCGTTCAGGCGGGCCTGATACCGCTTGTCCTTCAGGGAATCGATCTGATCGGCCAGGCGCGCACGGGAACTGGCAAGACGGCCGCCTTTGGCATCCCGATCGTCGAACGACTCGAGGCGCTGAGGGCGAGTTCCTCCGCGGCACCGGAAACGCCCGCACCGGACGAACCGAAAGCCAGCGATCCGGAAACGCACCCGGGGAGAGGCCGCAATCGCGGAAACGAACGCAAGCCGCAACCATCGGGACGGTTGCCGCGCGCGATCGTACTCGTGCCAACTCGCGAGCTTTGTCTGCAAGTCCATCAGGAAATTCATCGACTGGCCGGTCATTCCCCACCGGCCGAGGATATCGAACAACGGCAAAAGGAAGACGTCACGCTCGTCAAGTCGGTCCCCGTCTACGGCGGCAAGTCGATGCAGTGGCAGATCCGGCAACTGGCAAGCGGCGCGGACATCGTGGTCGGAACGCCTGGTCGCATCATCGATCATCTCAACCGGGGGACGCTGAACGTTCGCGACATCGACACGGTCGTGCTCGATGAGGCCGATCGGATGCTCGACATCGGCTTTCGCCCCGATATCGAACGAATCCTCCGCCGGATGCCGCAACAGCGACAGATGCTGCTGCTGAGCGCGACGTTGCCGCCGCCGATCCTGCATCTGGCCCGCAACTACATGCACCATCCGCAACTGGTGAACTTCTCGAGTCAATCCCTCTCCGTCGACACAATCGATCAGTATTACATGACCGTTCGCGAGGACGAAAAGGTCGACGTGCTCGTCCAGATGCTCGAGCGGGAGAATCCTCGCCAGGCGATTGTCTTTTGCCGAACGCGGCTGGGGACGGAGCGATTGTATCGCAAGCTGATCAAGACCCCCGGTCTGGAACACGTCCGCGCGATTCATGGCGACATGAGCCAGCCGAACCGTGACAGCGTCATGGCGTCGTTCCGAAGCGGCGAAACGCGCGTGCTTGTGGCCACCGATGTCGTTGGCCGGGGAATCGACGTGACGCGGATTTCCCACATCATCAATTTCGATGTCCCGGAAATGAGCGACGATTACGTGCATCGCGTCGGCCGCGCCGGGCGAATGGGGCGCGAGGGCGCGGCTTACACACTGGTCACGGCACTTCAGCGATCGGAATTGCGACAGATTGAGAAACGGATCGGCAAGGAGTTGATGCCTTACCGAATGGACGGTTTTGACGCGATGGATGTCAAGGAAATCAAATCGACCTCGCGCCGCGTTCGCCGCCATCGCCGGGCGCTGTAGGGATGTTCGGGTGACGGATTGTACGGAGTGCGTGTCAGTTGCCTGCGGAATCGGCAAGAATATTTGTAATTCCGGCTTAAGGCACCTGAAGGCCGAACTACGAACGGCAAGGTCGATTCCGCTTGCAGGCGATCCGACAATCCGCTGCGCACGGCGGGGGATCGATTTTTTCCGGCGCAACCGTAAAATTGCCTTCGGGCGTTGTTGTTTTCGTCGGTTGATTGAACGATGCGCGCGCCTGGATGTCTCTTCACCCCAACAACGAATGGTCCTGATATGTTTATTACATGGCGCGCGAGTCTGGCTTCCCTTGTGCTGCGTTTGGCGATCGGCGGTATCCTGCTGGTCCACGGAATTCACAAGCTGCAAGGCGGGATCGATGGAATCACTGAAATGGTGAAAAAGGCCGGGATGCCCGAACAACTTGCTTACGGCGTTTACGTCGGCGAAATCGTGGCACCGATTTTGCTGATTGTGGGACTCTTTGTGCCACTTGCCGGACTGTTGGTAGCCGGCAATATGGCGATGGCGATCTACCTTGCCCACCAGGCGGACCTCACTAAAATCAATGAATATGGTGGATGGGCCGTTGAGTTGCCAATGCTCTTTCTTGCCGGGGGCCTGGCTTGCGCGATTCTCGGCGCGGGCAAATACAGTTTTTGGTACCCGATATCGCGGACGTTGACCAAACGCCGGGGCACCCGTCGCGTGCCGTCCGATAACCCGGATTCCACTGAACGGAAATCGACTTTCAGGTAGCGGAACTCGCGCAGGGTTTCGTCCTGCGAGTGCCCGCTCCTCTAATGCTGGTCTTTTTGCCTGGCAGGCTCACGGGCCTCGGCGATCATCGCATGAACGGCATGACCGGCCCGTTCGACAGGCGCTTTCCCGTGCCGTTCGCGCATTTGTTCCAGGAATTTCCCGCCGGACGCCGTTTCGGATATCCACTCGCGTGCGAACGTCCCGTCACGAATCTCCGCGAGAATTTCCCGCATGGTCTGGCGGACATGATCGTCGACGATCCGCGGCCCGCGCGTGTAGTCACCATATTCCGCCGTATTGGAAATGTGATCGCGCATCGACGCCAGCCCGCCGCGATGGATGAGATCAACGACCAGTTTCAGTTCATGCACGCACTCGAACCAGGCGACTTCCTCGCGATAGCCCGCTTCGACAAGCGTTTCAAAGGCGGCCGCGGCGAGGTGACTGACGCCGCCGCAGAGGACAACTTGTTCCCCAAACAAATCGGTTTCTGTTTCCTCGGCGAGAGTCGTTTCGAGGATACCCGCGCGACCGCCCCCCAGCGCCCTGGCATAGGCGAGGGCGAGTGGAAAATGCCTTTGCCTTTCGGCGCCGGGACCGAGTGCCACGAGGCAAGGCACGCCGCTGCCTTCCTCATACGCGCTTCGCACCATGTGTCCCGCGCCTTTGGGCGCGACAAGAATCGCCGCGATCCCGTCGCGCGGCACAACCTGCCGGTAGAGCAGGCTGAATCCATGGCAACAAAGGACCACGCATCCGTCGCGGAGGTTTCCGTCGATTTCCGCGGAGTAAATTTCACCGTGCCTTTCATCCGGGAGCATCAGGCAAACGACGTCGGCAATGGCGGCGGCATCGGCGACGGCAAGCGGTGAAAAACCGTCCGCGACGGCCTTTTCAAAACCTCGACCAGGACGCTGGCCGACGATCACCTGGCAGCCGCTGTCGCGGAGGTTCAGTGCATGAGCGCGTCCCTGGGCACCGTAACCGACGATGGCGATCGCCTTGTTGTGAATCGGTCCGTCGTCGATGTCGGCGTCAAAGTACGCTTTTTCATTCATATGGAGCGCCTCAAATTCAGCTTTCACAAATTCGATTTCGGCTGGACAACCGGTGGCCACCGATGTCCGGTGCCGCGGAGCGTCACCACCACAAGTCACCGCCACTGACCGGCCAAGACGGATCAGAACCTGACCCTGCCCCCGTTCCGCGTTCCCTGCCGCAGGCGGCAGGGACTGGGGAATCGTTGCGTCCGGAAGTCGTGACGATTACGATTCCGGGAATGAAACGTGGAAGACACTCGATCAATCGCGGCGGAGGCATCGGTTGCGGTTATTTGCTGAAACTGACGATCGGGATCACCCTGTTGATGCTGGCCAACAGTTATGTGGTCGGACTGGTCGTCCAGGCCAACCTCTCCCGGATACCTGAATTCCTGCACGATATTCGCCTCTATCAGTTTTGCCAGATCGTTTTTGCGTTCATTCTCATGCTCGTGGAATTTCATCTCTACGACCGGCTGACCGACCGTTTCCGCGCGTAGAACGAGGACGGACGTCCGCCGTTTACTCGGACGAAAGGGCCTCCTCGAGGACTTGTTCTTCCACAAAAATCGGCAGCGGCGGCTCGCAAGTCACGGCGACCGCGATTGCATCGGAAGGTCGCGCGTCGACTTCGATGATTTCACCCTCGTACTTGATTCGCAAGTCGGCGAAGTACGTATGGTCGCGAAGCTCGCGAATGATGACGCTGTCAAGAACGCCTCCCATCTGCTCGATGGCGTTGACCAGCAAGTCATGCGTCTGCGGCCGGGGACGGGGCATGTTTCGCACGCGACGATCGATGCTCGTCGCCTCGAAGAGACCGATGAGAATCGGGAACTGGCGGTCTCCGTCAACTTCGCGAAGAAAGACCACCTGGCTCTCGTTGATTTCGCTGATGATGATCCGTGTCAATCGCATTTCCACCGGCATGGTCGTCGCCTCGCAATTAAATGACCCGCTAATCATAGCGTGCGGCGGCAGGGAGTCATCCCCTTCGCCGCAAAATCAACGCAAGAAAAGATAACTCGACCGCGACCGCGCATCGCCAGTCAATTATGTTAAGCTGGATTCGGTTCGGTCAAATTTGTTTTTGTGCCTGAAGCGGGAGACAACGTGTGCGCGTGGGAATCGCCGGCATTGGTTTCATGGGCTGGATTCACTGGCTCGCCTGGAAATCGGTGCCGGAAGCCCGTGTCGCGGCAATTTGCACCCGAAACCCGGCTCGCCAGGCGGGGGACTGGAGCGGTATTCAGGGAAACTTCGGCCCGCCCGGCGAACAAGTTGATTTGACCGCCGTCACCGTGCATGGTTCGCTGGAATCGCTTTTTGCGGACACTTCGATCGACCTGGTCGATCTTTGTTTGCCGCCGGGTATTCACGCCGACGCAACCATCTCCGCGCTCCGCGCCGGAAAGGACGTCCTCTGTGAAAAGCCGATGGCACTGACGCTGGCGCAATGCGACAGCATGATCGCGGCGGCCCGGAAGTCGAATCGTCAATTGCTGGTCGCGCACGTGTTGCCGTTTTTTCCCGAATATGCGTTCGCCCGATCGCTGATTCGCAATGGAAGTTACGGTCGCCTGCTTGGAGGGAATTTCCACCGAACCGTGGCCAACCCGGTGTGGGTCAAGGGGTTTTTTGATCCGGAAGTCGTCGGTGGGCCGCTGCTGGATTTGCAGGTTCACGACCTGCACTTTATTCGCGGCCTCTTTGGAATGCCGGATTCCGTGACTGGTTCCGGACGTTTGCAGGACGGGTTGGTCGAGTATTCAACAAGCGTGCTACGATTTCCCGGCGACGAGTTCGTCGTGCATTGCACGGGCGGGGTCATTCAACAACAGGGCCGTCCCTTCACGCACGGCTTTGAGCTGCATCTGGAGCGGGCCACGCTTCAATTTGAGTTCGCGGCTTTCAACGACCAGGCCGAATCGATGCCGCTCAAGCTAATATCGGCTGACGGCCAAACGACCCGTCCTCACCTCGGCGACAACGATCCGGTTCGCGCCTTCGTCGATGAGCTGGACGAAGTGCGAAAGGTCGTGACCAGTCAAAGGGCCAATTCAAGCGTGCTGGATGCCCCCCTTGCACGAGACGCAATCAGTCTTTGTGAAGCGATCGCCCGATCGGTCGCTTCCAGGCAAACTGTTAAACTGAAACGCTCTTGTTAAGGTCGCCGTCCACCAACACCTTCAATCAGATCATGTTACACACATCGTTACGCCTGATCATCCAGTTCGTACTTCCTGTTGCCTTATCGATACCCGGGCAGTGCCGCGCCCAGACGGAATCCAGCCTTGCCGTGACGGGTGGCCAGTGGTTCGACACCGCGTCCGGTGAGTTCAAACCGAATCCGGGCATTTTTATCAAGGAAGGTAAATTCAGCCTGATCGACGAAGAGGTCACGGACAATTTGCCCGAGGATTGTCGGCGGGTGCAACTCGGCGATGACGAGTTTATTCTTCCCGGACTGGTCGATTGCCACGCCCATTACAACGTTCGCCTGCTCGACAAGCGCCGCGAGGAATTCTTCGTCATGCCGATTCAGTACCTTGCCAACGGCGTCACGACGACTTTTTCATGCGGCGAATTTGATCCGGAAGGCATGATGCAATTGCGCAAGGACATTGAAATCGGAAAGAAAATCGGCCCGCACCTGATCAATTCCGGGCCGTATTTTGGAGTCGCCCGTCGCCCGTGGCACAACGATCCCGATCAGGTCCGCGAGGAAGTAGACTTTTGGGCGGACCAGGGCGTCGGTGGATTCAAGGCGAAAGTGATCAACGAGCCGTGTCTGGCGGCGTTGATCGATCAGGCTCACCAGCACGGTCTGACGGTAACCGGGCATCTCGAATCGGGATTTCGCGGCTACGTTAACCCTTCAACGGCGATTGACCTGGGCATCGACCGCGTCGAGCACTTTCTCGGCGGCGACGCGATGACCGACGACCGGCCGGCTTACGAAACGCTTGCCGGAATCACACCCGACATGCCGGAGTTTCAGGCAATCACGAAAAAGTTCATTGAACACGGAACGTGGTTCGACGCAACGATCACGGCGTACGGCTACGGCAGCGACGACAAGGTCTATGAACAATGGTACGACGAGGCTCAATTGCTGACGCTTTTTGTTCGACAGCGGATCAACGACAGGAACAATGCCAGACCGCCGCGATCGTCGCGGCAGTTCATTCGCATTTTTGAGACCAAGCGTTCGACGATCGACGATTTTTTCCGCGCCGGGGGCCTTGTCTCACTCGGCACCGATCACGTTTGCGACGGCCGTTACCTGCCTGGATTCAGCGTGCATCGCGAGATGCACGTTATGGTCGAGGCGGGAATTTCGACCGCCGACGTTCTCCGAATCGCAACGATCAACGGCGCGAAGGCGCTGGGGATCGACGGCGAAACCGGCTCAATCGCGATCGGCAAACGGGGGGACCTTGCGATCGTCACCGGGAACCCGCTGGATGACATTCGCAACACGCGCAACGTCAAGTACGTCGTCCGCGCCGGCACGTTGCACGATCCCGCCGAGTTACTTCAAAGCGTCCGCGGAAAACTCGGTCCGGAAGACGAGGAAGCGGCGGAGGACTGGTAAGGATCGACTGGCGGGGAACAAGGTCGCCGGAAATAATCAGGGGCACCCGGCAAACGACGAGGCTTCCATGACGAGGTCCACGCGTCGGGGACAACTGCGTGTATCGGACGGAATGTGTTCCGGAGCCACGTACAGAACGTCCGGCTCCCGGACCGTACCGGGAAACAATGGAACGGGGAGTCGAGGTTCCTGTTCGGCAAACATTTGTTTTTGGGCAGTAATTTGACGGCGACGGGTTCGTCGCATTCGTGCCTGGTTACTTACGGCGCTTGAGTTCCTTGCGTATTTTCGCCAGTTCGGCTTCGGCCGCCTGGCGCGCGTGCATTTCGCGTTCGGCGCGTTCGGCGGCCTGTTCGGCCCGCTCATTGGCCTTTTCGGCGCGCTCGTCGGCGGTCAACAGCCGTTCTCCGTTATCGAGACGATAGAATTGCAGCCGACATTCTTCCCGTCGCAACCGCAGGCCAAGTTCCTCGCTCACCAGCGATCCCCCTGCGTCGGGCACGATCAACTCGTATTCGCTTCCCGCAAGGCGATATCCCTGCAGTGGCGGATCGAGATATTCCTCCAGACAATCAAACAGAAAGTACTCCTTGATTCCCAATCGCGCGTAGAGAAGGGGCTTCTCCGTTGTGTCCTTGCGACGCGTTTTGCGCGACGTCGTTTCAATCACCAGATCGGGGACCTTGTGTTCGACCCAGGTCTTGTAGACCCGCCGCTTTTCCAGACTCACGCCCCGAACGATAAACGTATCGGGAACAACGAACTTGCGCGGATTTCCCTGCTCGTAATAAACCAGCAGGTCGCCCGACACATAGACCTGCTGATCCTCAAGGTAGTGCCGGAGTAAGTGGATATGGCGAATGATTTCGTCGCGGTGAATGTCCGTCTCGCCCATGGGCTTCCCGTCCGATTCCGGATAGTGGCACTGACTGACGTTAATGACCGACATGGCATCTCCGCTCGAGGACTCGCAACCGGACCGACCGGCAACCATAACGCGGCAACCGCGACGAGTTCATTATAACTTTCGGTCCGCGCCAATCCAGTTACGTGGTCATTCGGGCGCGAAGTTGTCGGGATCGCCGGGCGGGCCGTGAATTCGGCTGACCGACACCGTGTTGCCGCGAGGTCGAAGCTGATAAATGCGGTCGGCAAATTGTTCGAAGAGTCGCACGTCGTGGTGGCTGATCATGAGAACCTGGAAACCAAGTTCGCGCGCCGCCTGGGAAACGATTTGCACGAGGCGCGGAACAAGGTCGGGCCGCAACCAGCAATCCTGTTCGTCAAGGACCAGAAAACGGCGGTGCTCGTCAGGGTCGAGCGTCGCCAGCGCGAACATGCGCAACCCGACGCTGAGAATGTTCTGGACCGACCCGCCCTGGCCCCGCTGGGCGTCTTCGGAATTGCCGTCGCGTTCGATGGAAAACTCCACGACAGCGCGGTGGTTCTTGAATTCCGCCGTCGCCTTCAGTTCAATCGGTTGTTCGAGGACGTCCTGCAAGGCGATGGAAAGTCGCGACTGAACCGTCCCGAGGACCTGTTCGAAAAGCTGCTCGCCGAGCGCGCGAAGTGCTACGGTGACCGGTCCCGCCAGGTTCAGGTACCGGTCGAGCTCCGCCAAGTCCTTGTCGAGCCGCGCCTGGCGCTGACGCTGCTGGTCGCGTTTTGCTTCCAGTCGGTCGGCGCGGCGCTGAAGGGTTTGCAGAGGGAGAGGGTCAGACCCCATTTTGCTCCGAAGACTCCGCAAAAGGGGGTCAGACCCTGGACTCCGCAAAAGGGGGTCAGTCCGCAAAAGGGGGTCAGACCCTGGACTCCGCGAAAGGGCGTCAGACCTATTGATTTTGCTAGTCCGCGGCATCGGCGGGCTCCGTTTCGGATTCGATTTGCTCCAGTCGCTTCTCGATTTCGTTGAGACTTTTTTCGTAGTCGGCGCGCAGTTCCTCGTTTTGCCCGGTCAGGGCAGCGAGTTTTTCACGCAACCCGTCGATGTCGTCCGTCTTAAACTGGTCGATTGCCGCCTTGCGGATTTGCTCCAGTTGCTCGAGCGCGCCGTCGCGCTGCGCCTCGACCTTGATGCGCTTTTCGTTGAGCATCTCGTAACGTTTACGCAGCTCCTCGATCGACTGGCCCGTCGCGGACGGTTTTTCAGCTTTCGGCATGAGACTCCCTCGGTTCAGTAACGACTAGTGCAAGTTCACGAATTTCTCGCGCGACCGGCTCATCGAACTGGTCGAGATTTTGTTCGAGAAACTGGTGCAGGCCCGCCCCGCTGTCCGTCCTTCGCGCGACCAGTTCACGCAGGCCATCGACAAAACGGCTGACGCCGGGCACTGTCGCTTCGGGGACGACGGCCTGGTGAAAGACGGATTCGGCGGGCTGGTGCGGCACCTCAATGTCGGATAGCCGAAATTCGCGCACGTCGACGTCAATTTGCAGGACGCGCGGGATGTGATCGCGAATCGCCTCGACGCGGCTGCGGCGGCTGATGTTCCCCGGCGTCAGCCATTGTGTGCGGCCCCGAACGACCGTCTCCAGCCGTCGGTGAATGTGCCCGTTGACAACCAGATCGACATTCTCGATTTCGAAAGTCGCAAATCGCCCGCTATCGTAACCCGGTGTCTCGATGTCGTGGTGCGTCAGCCAGATCACCAGTGGCCGTTGCTCAAGCAAGGTTCGCGCGACGGGCGGTGTGACTTGATACGGAACACGCTGTCGGTACGACGAGCCGCCGATCATGACCGTGCGATGATTCATTTCGCCCAGCCACGGTCGTTCGGCGCTGACGATCGTCAGGCATCCGGCCTTGACGAGAATGGACAGTGAATCATGTTCGTCAAGCGCCGTCCCCGCGCAATCGTGGTTTCCGTAAATCCCGATCACTGCGCGGCCGAGCATCATTTCGATCAGTTCGCCCATGATCCACGTCGGGTTGTCACGCGGCTTGTCGAAAACGTCGCCCAAGAGGACCGGAAGAAGGCGCTGGCGCGCGGCATAGTCGAGGCACCATCGCAGTTTCTGGAGGATGACGTTCGGGTAGTCATCGCTGCGAAAACCCGGCTGGCGACCCTCGATATGCGGGTCTCCGATGACGAGCATTCCGGTGTACTCGCTGGCCGTTCGCCGATTGGGGTTCCCGGGATTAATGGACATCTCCCTCTCCTCTTTGGCGGATGTGACCGATCATCGTTTCGGGCGAGATTTGGCCGCCGCAAGTTGGGCAAAGCGGATTTTCCGCGGTCCACGCGCGAATGGCACCGGCGACCATGGCCATTTCCTCACCGATCGTTTCCATGTCCGACGCGAATTGACGGTCCTTGACCCGTGCGGATTGAAGCGCGTCAACCGTTCGTTCCAGCACGGCGATCTCAGCAGGCATTTCGGGAGGAACCAACATTTTTCCGAGCACCGTTGCCGCCCTTCGGGCCGTCGCCGAGCAACGACGGGTCCGCCCCAGGTCATCGATGGTTCGCTCAAGCGCAGTGGTATCGGAGAATTGAGGCACGGAGGCGAGCGATTGCAAGGCATCGTGCCGGCGCGACGACCGCGCCACAAGTCTTCCGTTCCGTTCCATCGCCTCGACCGTCTGGTCGAGTGCCCGCGTGCCGGCCAGCGGCGGCGGCGTGGACAGACTTGCCATCATTTGGGCCGTTCGGCTGGCGGCCTTCCAAATCGCCTCGATTCGCGGCGCTTCGCGAACGATGAGTTCAAGCGGGCGCAAATCGTTGAGCGCCGGTGGCGCGCCGAGTTTCGTCAGTGCCCGTGCGCGCCGGTCGAGCACCTTCAGCTCGCGATGTCCATCCGCAAGAGCGGCGGCCATGATGCGCATCCCTTCGATGGTTGATTCGGCGTCGAGCAGTCGGCGATACTTCTTTTCGGCGCGATCAAGCCTGGAAAGCAGTTTGTCCAGCGGCTCCAGTGACTTGAGTGCGTGGGCAATTTCCGTCTGTTCCTCGATTGCGGCGCGGCGTCGCGAGTTGGCGTCGGCAACCCGTCGCTTGTGTAGCGACTGCATTTCCACGAGCCGAATCGCGTCGGAGGATGAAGCAAAAAAATCCGCCGCCGCACCAGGCGAATCGTTGAGGAGAAAGACCGGTGCGCGCTGGGTTCCGAAATGAACGTCAAATTCCGTTCGGTCGCTGATGACGCGCGGCAAGCGGAGAATCCGCTGCAGCGCTTCGGGGGCTCGTCCGCTTCCGCGGCCCAGCCGGTCATGGGGCTGGCCGTCGATCTCGTAGCGCGGCGCTCCGTTGCGGCGTCGGCTCCAGCGAACGGTGTGCCCTTCGTCCGTTTCGACGGTGACGCTGCACTCGCGCGCTCCGTGCCGAAGGACATAGGTGGAATTGTCGTTGTAACAGAGAATCTGGAGCGCGGCGACAAGAGCGCTCTTGCCACAGTTGTTCGGCCCGACGAGCACGGTTAGCCCCTCGGCCAGCTCGATGACCGAGCGCTCGTGCGACATGAAATTGACCAGTTCAATCCGTTGGATCATTCGGGCCTGGCGCGAGTCGTCATGGACTTCGCAAAAAAAACCCTTGGTGGCCACGGAAACTGCAGCATCGGCGCAGTATTTCTCGCGGCTGGCCCGGCACGCTGCCGGACGTTCCATCTGAAATTCTCGCAAGGCGCTGGACAAGTCTGGTCCATCGGCCGCGAAAATTTCCCAAGCCACGAGGATTATCCGGCAAAAATGGGCTGGCGAAAAGGGGAGTGCTTTTTTAAACGCGGCAAAGTTCAGCGAGTTAGTTCGTGTCCGGTCTG
>JBGTFW010000238.1:0-10847 GCA_041747075.1 Pirellulaceae bacterium | reverse complement strand
TGGTCAACAACGCGGGCATTACCCGCGATACGCTCCTCCCCCGCATGTCGGACGATGAATGGGATGACGTGATCAATACGAATCTCCGCGGGGCGTTTCTTTTTTCTCGCGCGGCGTCGCGGCACATGATGAGGGCGCGGTACGGGCGAATCATCAACATGTCGAGCGTGTCGGGGATCATCGGCAACGCGGGCCAGACCAACTATTCAGCTTCCAAGGCCGGGCTGATCGGGATGACCCGGAGCCTGAGCAAGGAACTGGCGGGTCGCAAGGTAACGGTCAACGCCGTCGCACCGGGCTTTATTGAGAGCGACATGACGCGTGCCCTTGGCCCCGCGCTGCTGGACGAAGTGAAAAGGCGGATTCCCGCGAAACGTCTCGGTACGCCCGACGACGTCGCCGCAAGTGTCCTGTTTCTGGCCAGTCCGGCGGCCAGCTATATCACCGGCCAATGCCTCGTTGTGGATGGCGGAATGACCGGGTAACGGAGAACGTCGCGAAGGATTCCCGTACCGGATTGGCAACAATTCGGTGAACCGAGTGGCGAGTCCAAACTCCTGCGAGTCCGTCTACATCCCAAACTGGCCGAAATTCCGATCAACAACCCTTTACGGCACAGGTGACAGGGCTTCCAGGCGGGCCGTGGGGGGCTTTCGCGACCCCCTGCCTTGACCTCCCTTGCCGGAATGCTCTATCTTGTTGCGAATTCCCAACCGTACGGTCAGTCCGGTACAATCGGTTTTTAGTTTCATTGGTACATTCACACGGGAGGACGGTGAACATGGCATCCATCGAACAGCGTGTCATCGACATCGTCGCCGAGCAACTCGGTGTCGAAAAAGAAAAAATCACTCGCGATTCCAGTTTTGTGAACGATCTCGGTGCGGACTCGCTGGACACGGTGGAACTGGTGATGGAACTTGAGGAAGAGTTCGAAATCAACATCCCCGACGACGCGGCCGACAAGATTCTCACCGTCGGCCAGGCGATCAATCACATCGAGAAAGCGACCGCCGACGGCGCTCCGCGCGGCCAGACGTCCTGAACCACGCGCCTCCAGGTGAACCATGAAGCGCCGCGTGGTCGTCACCGGAATGGGAATCGTCAGTCCGCTGGGATGCGACGTTTCCCAATGCTGGGAACAGGTTTTGGCCGGGCAAAGCGGGATTCGGCTGACCGAGCAGGTCGACACGTCGCACATGCGGAGCCGGCTGGGGGGGGACGTCTGGGGCTGGGACCCGGAAAAAGTCCTCGGACGTCGCGAAGTCAACCGGCTCGACCGCTTTACGCAGTTTTCGCTCGTGGCGGGGACCAACGCGGTCGATGATGCAAAAATTGACTTCACCGGCATCGATTCGTTTCGTTGCGGCGTCATCATTGGTTCAGGCATCGGCGGCCTGAACACGATCCACGAGCAAATGGAGAAGCTCATCCTCAAGGGTCCCGAACGTGTCTCGCCGCTCACCATTCCCAAGCTCATGCTCAACGCCGCGGGCGGGAACCTGGCGATCAAATACGGCCTTCGCGGCCCCAACTACTCGGTCGCGACCGCTTGTGCCAGCGCGAACAACGCCATGGGCAACGCGTATTGCGCCATCCGTGACAACGTGATCGACGTCTGCCTCAGTGGAGGCACCGAGGCGGCCACGACGCCCATCGCAATGAGCGCGTTTGGCAACATGCGCGCGCTGTCGGAACGCAACGACGACCCGCCGCGCGCGAGCCGTCCCTTCGATGCGCTTCGCGACGGTTTCGTGATGGCCGAGGGGGCCGGTGTACTCGTCTTTGAGGAGTTGCAGTTCGCGCTCAAACGCGGCGCGCACATTTACGCCGAAATTATCGGGTACGGAACGACCAACGATGCCGGGCATATCACTCAGCCCGCCGAGGATGGCGAAGGGGCGGCGCGGGCGATGGCCCTTGCGATCGACGACGCGGGAATTCGACCGGACGAGATCGACTATATCAATGCGCACGGCACCAGTACGCCTCTGGGGGACAAGGCTGAGACGATCGCGATCAAGAAGGTTTTTTGCGATCACGCGCGGAAAATCAGCATCAGCAGTACCAAAAGCATGCTCGGCCATTCCCTCGGCGCAAGCGGCGGCATTGAGCTGATCCTCAGCATCCTCGCCGCGCGCGACAACAGTGTCCCGCCGACGATCAACCTCGACCATCCCGATCCCGACTGTGATCTGGACTATACGCCCAACGTGATGCGCGAGCGTGAATTGAAGGTGGTGATCAGCAACAGTTTCGGATTCGGCGGTCACAACGCGTGCATCGTCGCACGAAAATTCGACGGGTAACTGGACAGCGCCACTTTGGTTGCCAATACAAGCACGAAGCGCAAGCGAGTGAGTGGGTTACGCCGAAACACACTCGCTCGCGCGTCGTGCTTGTATTCTCGTGGATTTCCACAAAAAGTGGCACTGTCCGGCTAATCACCGCCCCCGCAATTTCTCGATGGCCGCCACGGCCAACTGGTCGCAACGCTCGTTCTCCGGATGGCCGCTGTGACCCGCAACGCGCGTGTACTTCACCTCGTGGCGCTGCACGAGCTGGTCGAGTCGCTGCCATAGCTCGACGTTCTTGACGGGGACGAGTCGCGATTTTTCCCTGCGCTTCCACCCGTTTTTTTTCCATTTCGCCATCCATTCGGAAATCCCCTTTCCGACGTACACACTGTCGGTGAAAAGTTCGACGCGAAGCGGCCGCTTGAGCCGTGCCAGACCCTCGACGACCGCCAGCAGTTCCATTTGATTGTTGGTCGTATTGGCCAATCCGCCGGAGTCTTCGGTTTCCGTCCCGGTCGGCAAGTGGCGAAGGATAAAGGCCCATCCGCCGGGTCCCGGATTCCCGCTGCAAGCCCCGTCGGTATAAAGTTCCACCTCGATCCGCCGCCCGTTGGCCATCGATTTCCAATCGTCCCGGTATGAAGTTGTTAAACCCTGTCGATCGTGCCAATTCGCCCGGTTTTGCCGATCGCGTTCCCGCCTGTCAAGCCGTGACGAATGTTTCGCATCTTCGCATCAGCCAGGCCCTTCCCGATGCACCGTCAGAACTGGACGTGCCGACCGTTCGGTCCCGATAGTGAGTTGAATTATCCGCGAATCCGGCACGAACGATTTTCAACGATTGTTCCTGGCCAAACCGCAAAGTCAACAATCCCCTGTCCGCGCCCGCCGCCGCATGCGTTTCCCTGCGCCTCGAATTGCGTTGATTGCCACCGCCATTTGCGTCATCGCGATTGGCGGCGGGTCGACATGCGCCCAGGAGGGAACGCCTCGTTTCATGAATGGCGAGGGCGTGTGGAACTGGGTCGATCAATTCGATCGTCCAGGACTCGGATACGAGTCGTGGGGGCGACCGATCATCGACCGCCTGCCCGTGGCGGGCGATTCGGAATGCTGGTACGACGCGGGTTTTCTTGCTCGCAGCTATTTTATCAACGATCAGCGCATCGAGTTCACCGGGCTGGAATCGACCTTTGCCGTGGAAGGTGTATTTCGCGGGGAGATCGCGAGGACTTGCGGTGACGCCCTTGGAATTATCTACGGTGAATTGTTCCTCAATCAACCGTTTGCAAGCAACGTGCTGAAAGATACCCCGATCCGTGCATCGTTCGCACACAATTTCGACCAGCCGACGGTGGAAATCTCCCAACTGGCCCTCGTCGCGGCGCATGGGGACCTCGAACTTGAGCTGGGCCGGTTCGTGACGCCGTTCGGGAGGTTTTACGGGTTTTCCAGTCAAAATGGATTTTTCGGCACGCCCTTTATTCGCAGCGAGGCGATCGGATTTCGGGAAACCGGTGCTCAGCTTCGCTGGAATCCCCAGTCATTTCGTACCGTCCTTGCAATCACCAACGGCGGCCCGCATACGGACGGAAACAGCTCCAAGGCCGTGATCGCGCGCGTTGGCGTTGACGGCGAGCGATCGAGCGTCGGCTCAAGCGTCAAGTGGCAGGATGGAAATGGATCGGAAGGCCAAAAGGAATTCAACAATCACGTCGGTGTTGACTGGATGTTCCGCGTGACGCCTTCGATGTTGATCTCCGGCGAAGTGATCTACGACGAGTACGGACTGCGGCGCCCCGGCGTGACGCTTGACGAGATCGATTGGGGCCGCAGCCTGTACAACCGCCAGATTAACAAGGGACTTTACCAGCCCTTTTCCGGATGGGGATACTACGCCAATGTCGTGGGGAATCGACCACGGTTTGACTGGTCCATCGGTTACGGTCAGTACGTGCCCGATCCGGCGGGGGACCCGATTCACGACGCCCCCATTCATCGCGGAACCGGGCAAATCATCTGGCACCTCAGTCCGTTCGCCGAACTGATTTCCGGCGTGGTGATCGAGAACTCGATCGACTCGGTCATTCACGAACCGCGCGCCAAGGGCGTCGGGTACCTTGCGGGTCTGCAGGCGCGGTTTTAGCCTGATTCGCTGTTTCTCCCTCACCCCGGCCCTCTCCACCGGCCTTGCGGAGAGAGGGTGGGGTGAGGGGGTCTGGATCGCCGATTGGCTTATTATCTCGCGTTGTTAAGCCGTGCGGGCTGGCGAAACATTGGCGCTAATTCCGGCGGTGTGGGTGCTGGCGATTAATCCTGGGAATTTTGGCGCGGCATGGTTCAATCTTTCGATACAACTGGTTCGATCAACACATTGTGCATCTTTCGGATATTCCACGCCATCGCGCGCGTCCTTGCCGCGTGTTCGCGTGACGAACAACAGATTGTGCCTTTTTTCGGACACTCCACGGGTTGCCGCGATGAATGATTCGCCCTTGCCGGAACGCCAGACCCAGTACCTGGGCAGCCTTTTCCTCACGGCACGGTCCCATCCGGGGCTATGGATTGTTCCACTGGTCGGTGCCGCGCTGATCGCGTTGCTGGCTGGATTTCTCGGTCCGCGGCAATGGCGTGCGTCACAAACGTTTTTTGTTCGCGAGGAACTGATTGGCCGCATTGTCGGTCCGGGCCGCTTCGAGTCGCTCGACACGATGAAGACGGCCCAGGAGACGATCGGTGAACTGGCGCGTCGCCCCAACGTCCTCAAACGGACTCTCGAATCGGTCGGTCCCGAAGGTTCAACCGCAGGAGCGAACTGGCCTTCCGAGGAATTAATCAACAGTCTGCAAGGCGCGATCGAATTCTCCGCACCGGGCGGTGCGGACTTTGGCAAAACGGAAATGCTCACGATGCACGTCAAGGCGTCGTCGCGCGAACGAGCGCGACAACTGGCGGCGGCACTGTTCGTGGAAGTTCAGCGGGAACTTCGGTCACTTCGCCAGCAACGGGGGGCTAGCATGATCGCCGAGACGCAACAGGCCGTCGACGTGACAACCGGACAATACAACGAGTCGGGACGCCGCCTGCGTGAATTCGAGTCGGCCGTCGGCCCCGATCTCGCCGAACTCCGAATTCTGAATGAACCGATCGCAGGTTCCGGCGACTTGCGAAAGATGTCGGTGCAGATTCAGACGGAAATGCGCGCGGCGCGCAGCCGCCTGGAAACCGGTGAGCAACTGCACCAGTACCTGAGCGCCCTCAGGAAGGACCCGAATCAACTCGTCGCGACACCGCGCGAACTGCTCGAATCGCAACCGGCTCTGGCCAGGCTGAAGGACAAGCTGATCGACGCCCAGGTCGCGCGCGCCACACTTGGCGGCAACTACACAACGCTTCACCCCAAATTGCAGGCGGCGGAAAACGCCGTTCACGACATCGAGCAACAGATTTTTTCCGAACTTGAAACGGCAATCGCCGGACTCCAGTCGCAACGATCCCTGAATGGCCAGGAATACGACCGACTGGCCAATCGTTCCCGGGAAGTCGACGAGCGGTTGTCCGAACTCGTCGCGATGCGCGTCGATTACGGACAGCTTGTCGATGATCTCAACCAGAGAAGAAGCGACTGGACGATGGCCCGCGAGGACCTCAGCCAGGCCGAAGCGATCTATCGCGCCGCCGAAACCGTCGACTTCGTCACTCCCGTCGACCAGGCACAGGCGTCACTTTACCCGCTCGGTCCGTCAACAAAAATGCTGTTGCTCGGCTCGATTATGGCCGGTGGCCTGATTGGTCTCGGACTGATCATGATGGCGACGCCCGTTGCGCCAACGATCATTCCGGGGCAACCTGCGCCAGTCACCGCGAACTCGCCGGTTCACGAACCGATCGCGCCGGCAACGAGGCGTCCGCGGGCGGTCAACCCGCTGGCGGGAACGAGCGTGACGACGGTGGGCGTCCCCGGCGCGGGCTTCATCATCCCCGACGTCAGCCACGTCCAGGTGCCGACTCACGTGCGGTAATGGTCCGCCCGGCTACCCCTTCGCAGCGTGCCGCGGACCTAATCATTCATCTCAAGCCGTTGACGCAATGCGGAAAGCAGGCCGCATCCGTTCCTGTTCCTCGCGGGGTATCCCCAGTTCAACCGCAACAGTCTCCCATTTTCGAACGGATTCCCTCACCAGGTCGATGATCGTTTGTGCCTCGTCGCCGCTCAAACGAAACAACTCGGCCACGCTCAGTGCGAGGTCCAGACTCAGTGAATTGTCATTCTCCGAAATGTTGAGTGACAAACCCGTACCGTCGGGATTTGGGTTGACGTCAAACGCCGGTGAAAGTTTCCAGCCATCCCCTTCCAGCAAAAAGCCATGGTTGCGGAGGTGGTCGTCCGTATTGGAAACGCAGATCGAAAAGACGATTCGCCGCCACAATTCGCGCAAGTCCGCGTCGATATCGGCACCGTGCTCCATGAGAAATTCGGCCATATCCAGATAGCTCGCGCCTTCCTGAAAGCTGTCTCCGTCGCGATATCCCAACAGGGTCATCGCCGACGAAAAATGCTTTCGCTTTCTTGCACCATCGACGTCAACGCGGTCAAATCGTCGTGTCATAAATGTATGCTGGGGACGACCCAACCCTTCCATTCGCGCTTCGGCCGCGTCGATTCCCGCCTGGAGCGCCAGTCGATTTGCGAGCATTTCCCACGCCGCGACATCGGTCTCGTCATTTCTTCCCGGGAATTTCGCGATCCATAACTGATTTTCTTCGTCACAAACGCCCGCTTTCGGCCGTGCGCCGCCGATCGATGAACCGGGTGCCATCAACAAGCCGAGCCACTGGCGCACGCTGGCGTCGTCGTGCGCGTCCTCTGATTGTATTTGCCATGCGGCATGTTCCAGGTTTCGCAGCCTTGCCCACGGGGGGACATTCACGCCCTCTTCATCCGACAGGAATTCACCATCGATCGATCCCTTGAATCGCAGCCCTCCCATTCGTTGCTCGTCATGAACGCCCAACAGGAAATCCATTTCAAGTAATCTGCGTGGCTCTCGACCCTGTCGTCGTGCGTCGATGGCTTCCCGGCGCTTCATCAGGAGTCGGCCCCAGCGATCCGGGCTGGAATCCAGAAACAGGCCAAAATTGCTACGGCTCCTGTCGGCCAGATACTGGGGTCCCTCGTACAATTGCAGGTCCGGGTCAAGTGACGTTTCAAAAGAACTTGCCAGCCAGCCCGGATCGTATTCGAATGAAAATGTTTCGGTTCCATGGACACGGTCGGCGCGCAACAGGCCCATTCGCTGGACCCCGCCCAGTTGTTCCCAGTCACCGAATACGTGAATTTCCCGATTCATGCTTTCTTATTTCTCGCGATTTTCGAGTGATCGTCTCCTGGGGGCACGCCTGGATGAGCGGGTGAGTCGAGCATCTTCCAGCTTCCGGCCAAGTTCGTCATCGCTGGCCAACAACAATAAATCCTCCGACATCCCAAGGACAATCAAGACCCGGAAGAGTGTGGCAATCGAGGTCCCCGCTGTCCCTTTTTCCAACAAGTACAAAGTGTTGCGACTAATACCGGCACGCTCGGCGACCATGGCCGCGGAAAGCTGGCGGCGCAGCCGGGCGAGACGAAGGTTCTCGCCGACGGTTTCGAGGATTCGCCTGTGTTTTGGCAAGAACGCCTTTTTGTCTTTCATCTAATGCACTATAAAACCAACAAATGAGCCAGGTTTCGCTCGTATTATAGTACATTACGCCCTGAAAAACAACGTCGCCGGAGGCGACTACCAGGCGTTCTGGCGGCGCAGTACGATCCCCATCGTGCGGACAAGGATGCCAACGTCCATCCAGATCGTCCACTCGCGAATGTACTGGTGGTCGAAGTGGATTCGCCGCGCCATCTTGTCGACTGTCTCCGTCTCACCGCGGCACCCGTTGACCTGCGCGAGGCCCGTGATTCCAGGCTTGACCTTGTGTCGCAGCATATAGCCCTCGATCTGGCCTCGATAGAATTCATTGTGGGCAGTGGCATGCGGGCGCGGACCGATCATCGACATGGAACCGCCGAGCACGTTGATTAACTGGGGCAACTCGTCGAGCGACGTCGCGCGGAGCAGGCCGCCGATCGGTGTCAGCCGCTGGTCGTTGGGTCGGGCCTGAACGACCAGATCGCCATCTTCGCAGACGGTCATCGTGCGGAACTTGAGGACGCGAATTTCGCGCCCGTCGAGACCATAGCGACGTTGACGAAAGAAGACCGGGCCTTTCGAAGTCAGTCGCACCGCCGCCGCGATTACCAGCATGGGCAGCAGGGCGACCACTAGCGCGACCAGTGCGATCGCGACGTCGCAAGTCCGCTTGAGCATCCCGTCGACGCCGTAAATCGGGCTTTCAAAGACACTGACGACTGGCACGCCCTGAATATCCGACCAGCGCGAGTGCAACAACTGGTACACAAACAGGTCCGGAACGAGGTACACCGAAACGGTGGAATCGGCGAGTCGCGAAATGAGGCCGCGAATCCGCTCTTCGGCGCGCATTGGCAGCGTGATGAAAATGACGCTGACGCGCCGTTTCCGCGCGTGCTCGACGAGGTCGGCAATCCGGCCCTGACGGTTTTCAAGACGCTCGGGCAAGTCCGTTGTCCGCTCGTCCGGCCGATCGTCGTAGAAACCGAGGAACTTCAGTCCGAGTTCCGGTGACCCTTCGATGTTCTTGACCAGTTGAACCGCTAGTTCATTAACGCCCACGATTGCAAATCCGCGGACAAAAACTCCGCGGCGGACCAGATAAGCCATCACCCAGCGGCAGAGGATTCGGCCGCTCAGTGACATGACGGGCGTGAAGACGAACCACAGCAGCAACGAGTCGCGCGAAAGTTCCGTCGTGTAGAGACTGATTGAACCGAGCGCAAAAAGGCTCAGCAGCGTCAGCCCCCACGCGAGCAAACAACAAGTCGCCTCGCGCTCGAAGCGGATGCCGTGCCAGCTTCGGTAGACGCCCGCCAGCTCGCTTGCCACCCCGAAAATTCCCACTGCGATGAGAAAGCTGGCGACTGTTGCCCGCGAATTCAGTTCAGGGAACCATTGCAAGACCAGGAAAAGGCCCGCACCGATTGCCCCCGCATCGAGCAATCGATAAACGACCTTTAGCGTGTTGTTGTCCTGACGAATGTTGGGCTGGCTCATGGCACTCGGGGGGGGCCGAAACGCAATCCAGGTGTGGAGATGTGGAATTGCGCCCAGGGCGTTTGCGGATTTCGCGACCGGAAAAGCATAGGTCGCGGACGTGGCCGGGGCTTCAGCCAAAACGCCGCCGCCCTCTCGCAACCGGCTTTGCGGGGGAGGGTGGGGTGTGTGGGGTGAGGACGACACAATCGGCACGAGAGGCGCGATCAGAACGAGATTCAGCCAGTTCGGGACCGAGGATTTGAACCCCGACTAAAAGAGCCAGAATCTTTCGTGCTACCGTTACACCAGTCCCGAGAAAACGACCCGATCGACTGCGAAGACCGACTCTCAAGCACCTTGAAATCGTTCATCGCGGGCGGCACGGGTTCGCTGGCATGGATATTCTAATGCCAATCAAAGTTCGCGGAAAGCACAATCGATACAGCCCCTTTCATGCGGCAGGTGCAAAGAGGCTGCATGGCGTTCGCACGATTTCCGATGTAACGAAGGTGATCAACACGCGTTTGGCACGCCTTCTGTCAGCTCCGTTGCGGGAAATCCGACATGCGACGACTTCTTTTCCTCGGATTGATCGCGGCAGCCTTCGCCGCTCCGGCGCTGATAAATCGGGAATGGTCGCCATCCGACGGGCCAGCCGCTGGTTTGCAAGGCGAAGCGGGATACTTTGGCGCGCCCGTCAACGCGCGCGCCGTGCCGACCGTTATTTCGCCATATTCATCCCCGCTGCTGCCCGGCGCTCCGCCAATTCAGTTCGCCTCGTCGGGGGGAAGGCCGCCGATGATGCAAGTGCCGACACGGGTTCAGCCGCCGATCTACAACGCCTTCGCAAGTCCGGGGGAATATCTGAACTTCGAACTGTCGCCTGACCAGGTTCGTACGCGTTGGCCGCGCGTTTCGGTTGCCGAGGGAGAAGATGGCTTGACCGGCTTGCGCGTCGCGCTCGTGAGTGGTCCGCGACCCGCCGACATCCATGGAAGCCTCACGTATTACTTTGACGAAAACCACAAATGCCAGCGCATCACGTTTCGCGGATGGACGGGCGAGCCGTCCGAACTGGTCCAGTGGCTGGTCGGCAAGTTCGGGTTCTCCCGGACGCCGACGCGCGCCGCGGGACTCTACGAAAAATTCTCGTGGGGTTGGCCAAAGGGCGTGTTGCGGCTCGATTACCCGACCGTGATGGACCAGCAGTCACCAACCGAGCAGTACATGGTCTTGCTGGAAATTGTCAATCCGTCGAGTTGGCTCGGCCTGAGCAACCAGAACGAGCGAATTCTCGCGGCAATGGACGGACAAACGCCGTAAACTCGTTGATGGCGCGTTGATCGATCCGTAAAGTCGTGGATCGCTCCGCGATCATCGCGTC
>JBGTFW010000237.1:0-3195 GCA_041747075.1 Pirellulaceae bacterium | reverse complement strand
GTCGAGCAGCTGGTCATAATTCAGGTCCGTGATCAGCCGGTACGTGATGATCAGGTCAAGAAGCTGATCATCGCGAAAGCCGTTGTGCGCGCCGGAAAGCCCTGAAAAAACCGCGTCGGTAATTGAATCTGCCGTGAACTCCAGCGGTGTACCCGGGCGATCGTGCCGCGGGCGTTTCCACCGCAAAACCGCCGCATCTGTGTTAAACCAGGGAGCGATCGCGCTATCGAATTGACCGTTCGATTCCTGCTGGCTCTCCCGGAGAACTCCGCAAAAGTCCAGGACAATGTAGCCCTCTCCCGGATCGATCACCTCGATATGCGCGCGATGGCCGATGTAATTACGCAAGTCACCGGATAGCCGGATCCACGCAGGTTTTCCGCCGGTATCGACATCGATTGTCAATCCCTCGAAAAGAAGCGGATTGTACTCATCGAGCCGGAAGCCATCGATTACGACCCGAATTTTTGCCTTGCGCGCCGTGACCAGATAAAAAATGTCTGGCGAAACTATTTCGAAGGTTGGCGAACGCAAGACGCCGGCAAAGGACGAACCGCGCAGGCCGCTGTGCCACTGATCGCCCGACCCAGGCCGGTAGGGTTGCGGGGCTGGACCGGAAAAATCCACGCCGCGGAAATCACGCGCCTGGACGAACGCGCTGCCGCTGGTCGACCAGTTTCCCTCCACGCATTTCGCCAGTTGCGTCCACGCGGCGCGCGATTTGTCAACAAGGATTTTGTTTTCAGCGAAGACATTGGCGACCGCTTCTTCCCCCTCGCTCGATGTCAAAACGGCATTTGAGGCGGCAATTTGATGGAGCATCCGAAACGGATGAGAGATGTCGTCCTGGCTGGCCTGGCGGATCGCTTCAATCCAGTTACGGAATTGTGCGGCGTCCAATTCGTATTGATCGACAAGCTCGTCAAGCGTTGCCATTACCTCTTCGTCAAATTCATTACTTCCCTTGACGCGCAATTCGATCCAGTCGATGCCCGCCATGTAGCCAGCAGCAGCCTGGTCGTTCTTGCCAGTTAACTCCAGTTTGAAAAGTACCGTGCCCGCATCCAGATCGTGCAAACCGAAACTGATCTCGCCGGTGCGTGAAACGTGCTCTGCGTATAAATCAACGGGTTCGCCCACCGGCGTGCCGTTGATCCCGGTGCGGACGATCCCGTAGTCCGGGGCGTGGGTGAACTCCGTGGCGATTTCGTACTTGCCCGCCGCCGGTACCTCCAGTTCGAATTCGATCGAATCACCAGGGTTTCCGTCTCGCCACCACAATTGTGCGCCGCCGCTCCAACCGGGCAGATCCTGTCGTTCGGCCTTGCCGCCATTCACTGCGAAGGGCTTGAGCGTTTCACCCTCGAGCCGGATCTCCGGCGGGATCAGGAACTGGCGGTTCTGTTGCAGGAACAACACGGCCGCCTCGATATACCGCGAGATTTCATCGTAGTCGATATTTTCGGGCTTCAACTGGCTGATCAACCTTTCGACCGCTCGCGACGTTTCAGCGGCGATTTCGCCAGCCTCGTTCCAGGCGGCTTCAATCGTTCCGTGCGGGTCGAGCATCACGTCCTGGCGCCGCGAACTTTGCAAAAAGCCTGACAGGGCGTAATAGTCCTCGGTCGAGATCGCGTCGAACTTGTGGTCGTGGCACCGCGCGCAAGCGACCGTCAGGCCGAGAAACGTCTTGGTCATCACGTCGATCTGGTTGTCGATGCGCCCCGCTTCATCACCCTTGACGTCGACCGGTCCGTGAGTCGCCTCGCCAAGGAACCAGAATCCGGTGCCGAGGATCGACTCGTTGATCTGGTTCTCGGGGTTGCGACGCGGCGGGTCGACCAGATCGCCCGCGATTTGTTCAACGATGAACTGGTCGTACGGTACGTCGGCGTTGAACGCGCGAATCAGCCAGTCTCGATACTGGTAAGCATTGGGAATCGGGTAGTCGAATTCGTGCCCACACGTCTCGGCGAAACGAATCAGGTCCATCCAGTGCCGCGCCCATCGCTCACCGTAGTGGGGCGAAGCGAGCAATCGATCAACGACCGTCTCGAAGGCACCGGGCGAATCGTCACTGACAAAGGCCTCGATTTCCCCCGGTGTCGGCGGCAGCCCCGTCAGGTCAAACGTCACGCGTCGCAGCCAAGCGCGGCGGTCGGCGGGTTCGCCAGGCGCAAACCCATTTTCCTCCAGCTTTGCGAGTACGAACCGGTCGAGCGGATCGATCGGCCAGGATTCCATCGAGACTTTCGGAATCCCGGAACGATTGATGGGCTGCCAGCACCAGTGTTCGGAGCGCCGTTGTTCCAGATCAAATTTCGAATCCGAAGCGACGGTCGCGTCTGACTCGGACGGCCTCGGTGCTCCCTCGCGGACCCACCGCCGGAGAACCTCGATATGCGCATTGTCGAGCTTCGAATCGGGCGGCATCTGAAAAAGGTCGCCGTACTCGACCGCCGAAATGAGAAGGCTTTCATCCGGCTCGTCCAGATCAATGGCTCGTCCGCTGTCACCTCCCTGAAGAATCGACGTTCGCGAAGCGAGACTCAGGCCGCCTTCCGGCGGGTCGGCGTCCGGGCCGTGGCAATCGTAGCAATGATGGACGAGCAGCGGACGAACCTGGTTTTCGAAAAACTCAAGTTGCTGACTGGAGAACGCGGCGTCATCCTGGGCTGCGGCCGTACCGCACAACGACTGACAGCCCGCCAGCGATGCCGCGACAACGAAAACGAGGTGCCAGTTCAGGTTGTGGATGGATGGAAACATGATCAATCGCGGGATCAGGACTCGGTCCATCGATTATAAGCCAACAGAGAGGCGTAGCGAACCCGCAAACGCAAAGCGGCGGGGTGATGGCGCTCGATGGGGCGTATTCGAATACCCTCCAGGTGATTGGGGCCGCCGCGTTGGCCCCCAAAGGCGGCCCGAGTGGCGAGCCTGTAAATTTGCGATTCGGCCTGATGAACGGGCCGGGAGCGGAGGCACCCGTTCACTCGCTTGCGCTTCGGGCTTGTATTGCCTCGCCGGCAACGCCGTTCACTCGCTTGCGCTTTTTGAAGTTGCACACTTTTTGTTTGGCATCATGCGACGGCCCTGTATTCGCTGGGTAAAGCGTTCTTTAGCAGGCGTTTGATTTTTTGGATGCCGCCTTCGGTTTTTAGCCGGTCGGCGATGTAATTCAGTTCCTCTTTC
>JBGTFW010000236.1:0-14532 GCA_041747075.1 Pirellulaceae bacterium | reverse complement strand
CGACTTCCGGATGCTCCGACAGATGTTCGGCGATTTGTCGCGCGTTGGAGCAATGCTCCTTCATGCGGACCGCGAGCGTCTTGGTGCCGCGGAGCACGAGGAAACAATCCATGGGTCCCGGCACGCCGCCGGCGGCGTTCTGGAGAAACCGTAACCGCTCGTGCAACTCGTCGTCGTTGAGCACGATCGCACCGCCGATCACGTCCGAATGGCCTCCAAGGTACTTCGTGACGGAATGAACCACGATGTCCGCTCCGAGCGCCAGGGGTTGCTGGAGGATCGGTGTGGCAAACGTATTGTCGACGACCACCCGTGCGCCTTGGCTGTGTGCGATTTCGGCCGCGGCGGCAATGTCCGTGCAAGTCAACAATGGATTGGAGGGCGTCTCCAGCCAGACCAGTCGCGTTTCCGGGCGCATTGCGTCGCGAATCTCGTCGAGATTCCACGCGTTGACACCGGTGAACGTGACGCCGAGTTGCTTCCACACCTTGTCGAAGAGCCGGAATGTCCCGCCGTACACGTCGCGGGCCGTCACAATGTGGTCGCCCGTCCGCAGCAAGTGAAGGATCGTGTTTTCCGCCGCCAGACCGCTCGCAAAGCACAACCCGAATCGCCCCTCCTCGAGCGAGGCCAGGTTCGCTTCAAGGGCGGTCCGCGTCGGGTTTCCGCTGCGTGAGTACTCGTAACCAAGATGCTCGGCCGGCGCGCGCTGGACGTAAGTCGACGTCAGATAGACGGGTGTCATGATTGCGCCGGTCGTTGGATCGGGTTGCTGGCCTGCGTGAACGGCGCGCGTGGCAATCTTCATGGGGAAATCCCGGTGAAAAGGCTGGTTGGGGGAAAAACGATACGGCTGGAAAGTGTCGAACAATTGTCCTCAATTGTTCCTCCCCGGGCAATTGTCCAGGGTCCCGAACAAATGGGACAATTGTTCTACAGGGGTCCCGCGCAATTGGGACAATTGTTCTCCATGGGGAGTCGTGATCGCCAGAACCGTGGGCGATTTCCAAAGGGCCATCGCGGCAAGATTTGCGGGTGGTAATTCGTGCGGGTGAGGCAATCCATGCGACCAACGACCTGCGGGAGCCTGCGAGAGCAGTGAATTCAAACAGTCGTCGTTTTTTCGTAAATCACCTTGTCATCTCCGGCAAGGTAGAAGTCCGGGAGTTCAGCAACCTTTTGATAGCCGCAAGCATGGTAGAAGGCGCGGGTCGGTTTGTAACGCGCGGTGCTCGACGTTTCAACATAGACCTTGCGCCCTCCCGCGGCCGCAATGAGTGCCTCGGACTTCTTCATCAAGCGACGCCCGATCCCCATCCCCTGAAGCGACGAATCGACGATGATCCAGTAAAGGTCAAAACTCCCGACCGTACACGGAATCTCTCCGTAACACGCGTATCCCGCGGGCCGGCCCTCCAGTTCCGCGAAAACAAACCGGTAGGTGCTGTGCGAACCTTCACGCAGTCTTTCTTCGACAAGCTCGACCGCGACATCGATTTCCCCGGGGCGAAAGAAACCGCTGGAACTGGCGAGTGAGCGCACGAGCAACACGTCGCTGTCGCGTACTTCCTCGCGAAACGTGAGGTCAACGGCCAGGTGCTCTGGCATGCAAGGGACTCCTGACCTGGGCTAGAAGGCGCCTTTTCCGAAATCCGACCGCGTGGCCGGCACAGCATTGTTCGACGGCAAGGCGCTGCTCGACGGCTCACCCGGTTCATTTCCGGAATCCCCGGATTCCTTAGGCCTGTCCGAGTCAATGTGCTGACGCTCCTCACCGTTTGAACCCCGGATAAAGTGCGGGGCTTCCAGTGGGTGCGGTGCATCCATGTCGGGGCTTTCGCGTGAATCCGCGTGTCTCGTTACCGCTGGCCGCCGTCGAGGCCGATCATCGTAGTCGTCGTCGTAGCGGGAAATGTAGCCGGGTTCTCGCGAGCGCTCCAGCTCTTCGTGAAATTCTCCGATCACGGCTTGCTGGATCATCTCCCGGCATTTTGCGTTGACCGGATGGGCGATGTCGGCGTAGAGTCGCGCGCGGCCGTTTTCATCGGTCTCGATCAAGTCGGCGGAAAGGCGCTTGCCGCAATGGTTGCAAAAGCGCGCCTTGAGATGATTCTTGGTGTTGCAGACGCGACAATGCGAAGTGAGGCGGCGACTTGGCATCGCGACGAATGGACCATTATTGCCGTCAATGATCTTCAGGTCCCTCACGACAAAACTGTCGTCGAAAGTAACGCTGCAAAAACCCCGCAAGCGGTCTTCGGCGTTGTCCATCAGTTTGATGCGGACTTCGGTAATTTCCACGGGGGCACTCCTTGTGCCTTGAACTGCGGTCCAAATCATTGACGGGCCGCGCCCGCCATCTCCCTTGTCGTCGCGACACAAAAAAAACGGGCTTGCGGAATCCGCGCGCGCAGCGCCGACGCTGCGCGCAGGGCCTCGCGCCGATGCGCGAACAAGCCGAACCAGCCGCTGCCGCTTCCGGACATCTGGTGCGCCCGACAGCCGACGCGCGTGAATTGCCGTCGCAACAATTCAGGCCACGGATCAAGCGACCGCGCGGTGACTTCAAGGCGATTGTGCAGCCTTGCCCCCAATTCCGCCAGCGACGCCGTTGGCCAGCGACTGGTAAACCACCGGCCATCGAGCGGACGGTCAGGCGGTCGACAGTTGGCAAAAACCCGAGCCGTGACAAGTCCCTCGGGCGGCATCGCCATCACCACCCATAATCGGCGAAAACCGGAGCCTGCTTCGACGATTTCCCCGCGGCCCGTGCATCGAGCCGATGCCGGTGCGAAAAAAAACGCCAGGTCACTGCCGAGCGTATTTGCGATTTCCCTTAATTCCGGTTCGTCCAGGCCAAAACGCATCAGCCGGTTCACGGCGACAAGCGTCGTCACCGCATTCCCCGATCCACCGCCAAATCCCGCGGAAACCGGGATCTGTTTTTCCAGTACCACATCCAGGCCGATGTTCCGGCCCATCCGGTGTCCCAATGCGTCGATCGCACGCCAAATCAAATTGCGGTGATCGAGCGGGATTGAGTCCAAGGGGTCCCGGGCACCCGGAGGCGGGCGAACAACAA
The DNA here is from genome assembly GCA_041747075.1 of Pirellulaceae bacterium. GTDB lineage: Bacteria > Planctomycetota > Planctomycetia > Pirellulales > Pirellulaceae > CAJQPP01. Next base: position 11,450 of record JBGTFW010000236.1, on the reverse strand, counting down.
GCCGAACCTGCTCGTCACCGCTTAGTCGAAACGACAGGCGGTCGCACAAACCGGCGCGGACCATGAACGTGTCCAGATCATGGAATCCGTCGTCGCGCCGCGCAACCACTTCCAGAAACAGGTTGATCTTGGCCGGTGAATATACCGTTGTCCAGGCCATAACGTCATGTCGGGCGCAAGTGTGGACCTCGAAGCGCCGCGATTCTAGCGGGTTTCTCCACCCCCGACAATCAAGGTTGGCCGGAATCGGCCTTGAATTCCGGAAAAAATCCGGAAAACCCGTCACGTCCGCCGGAACGCCCGGGCATGCGTTTTTCTAGCCGAACCAGCCCTTTTTCTTGCCGGTCATCGCGTCGATTCCCGCCGCCTCCGTCTTGTACAGCGTCAGAATCTTGTCGAGCTTCATCAGCTTGAAGACTTCCATCAGGTTGTCGTTCATCTCGCAAAGGCGAAAATCAACTTTCTCTTCCTTGCATTTCTTGTTGATCTGGATGATCTTGCCGATCATCGCCGAACCCATGAACTTGACGTTGCGAAAGCTCAACAGGACGTGGTTGACTTCCGTCTTGTTAAAAAGCGTGATCAGGTCGCCAGCCAGACTCTCGATTCGCGTTTCCTCGGTCAATCGAACGTCGGGCACATGGACGACCAGCACCCCCTCGACGGTTTTAGTTGGCAGATCACTCACGGCAGGCTCGACCTGGTTTGAGTTAGCAGGGGGAAAAAATGGACTCGCGTATCGTAACCTTTCGCTTCAGGAAATGAAACAGGCGACACCACCGATTTTCAGGACCTTTTAGAGTCACCCTCGTCCCGTTTCGTCCGCCACGCGGTTTCACTCATCACGGCGCGGAACCCGGAATGGGAAAGTCCCGTGTCGGTGCTCGTTCCCACGCGGGCGGAGGGCCGGTAGCTCGAACAATAATCCCGGTGACAAAGAAAGGACCCGCCGCGCTGGACTTTTCGCGGATCGCGCGGATGATCCGTCGACGGAGGCCCGGCCGGATCGAACTGTGCCTCCACCGACAGAATCTGATACCAGTCCTCGCGAAACCAGTCGGAGCACCACTCCCACACGTTTCCTGCCATGTCATAAAGTCCGAATCCATTGGGCGGGTACGAAGCGACCGGCGCGGTCGCGGCGTACCCGTCACTGGCGGAATTGCGAAAGGGAAATTGGCCTTGCCAGATGTTTGCATCGCGGTCCGAAGGCGGCTCGTCTCCCCAGACGAACGGCTTTTGGTCAAGGCCGCCCCGTGCGGCGTACTCCCACTGCGCCTCGGTGGGCAATTGCTTGCCGGCCCACTCACAATACGCCTGCGCGTCGTCCCACGAAACCTGGACGACCGGATGATCATCGAGTCCATCGAGCGTACTGGTGGGTCCCGTCGGATGTCGCCATGAGGTACCCGGCGTCCATATCCACCACTGCTCGTAGTCGCCCGGTTGCGTCGTCGAAACGGGCACGGCCGTCATGCGAAAAACAAGTGCGCCAGGAACAAGCATCGATTCGTCGGGGGGCGAGGCACCTGGAGGCATCTGGGCCACGATCGCCGCGCGATCGGGCACGCGTTCGGCCGTCGTGACGTATCCGGTCGCAGCGACAAATTCCGCGAATTGGGCGTTCGTTACTTCCGTCACGTCCATGTAGAATCCCGTTAGCGATACAACATGTACGGGATGTTCATTGGGACGCGCACCGGAATCGTCGCTTCCCATGTCGAATCGCCCGCCGGGAATCCAGACCATCCCCTGCGGTGTCGGCAAGTCGGGCTTGTCGTGAATGTTGACCCGTGACGACGCGTCCCGCCCACGGGGGTCGGCGGGGGGGGCGGCGCGCGGCGAATCGGGTTCCCGAACGCAAGCGACGATCGGGGCGAAAACGGCGGCTAAAACCAGGTAACAGAGTGCGACTTGACGGTATGACATGTCTCAGATCATTCGGCTGGGAATCTCAACTTGCCCCAACGACACGTTTGCCTTCCACGGGCTGATGACGCGCTCGGTCGATTGGCGCGGACTCGAATTCCAGGTGGAACTGCTCGACGTCCAGCAACTGAACGATCGCCTGCAAGCCGGCCAGTTCGAGATTGCCAAGGTGAGTTTTCATGCGGCACTTTTGCTTGCCGATCGTTACATGGTCCTGCCCCGCGGAGCGGCGCTCGGGTTCGGCGTCGGGCCGTTGCTCCTGTCGCGGCTTCCCGCGTCGAGTCCCGAAACCTGGAATAAGCCGACTCCGCCGGTCATATTGTGCCCTGGCCGGCTGACGACCGCCACCTTGCTGTACCAGTTGTTTTTTCCCCGCACCGGAGAGATTCGGCAAGTCGTTTTTTCGGAGATCTTGCCTGCCCTTCAGCAATCCGTCGCGGATTTTGGCGTTTGCATTCACGAAGGACGGTTTACGTGGCGGGAAAGCGGCCTCAGCCTGGTCCGTGATCTGGGGGAAATATGGGAAGAGCGAACCGGCCTGCCGCTGCCACTGGGCGGAATTCTCGGACGCCGCGATCTGGGTGCAGATGTTCTTCACCGGGTCTCCGAAGTGATTGGCGATTCCCTCGAATACGGAGGGGCGCACCGCGATGAAGCGCTTTCGACGATGCGGCAATACGCACAGGAGATGGATGACGGCGTGCTGTTGTCACACGTCGAGTTGTATGTCAACGAGCAAACGCGGATGATTGATGCGAGCGGACGCGACGCGCTCAACGCGTTATGGAAACTGGCAATCGAGGCGAACCTGGTACCGGCGGGTCACCGCGCGCTGGAAGTCGTCGACGGTTAGTTGAACGGCGCCATGATTGACGTAGCCACGCTTGCCAAAGCGTGGATATCAGTAGCTACGCTTGCCAAAGCGTGGATATTCAGTGGCGAAACCGGAATTCCCGCCGTCGTGTCAAGTGTCGTTGTCAACCGGGAAATCAAGCTCCTTGCGAACACGCCGCGATTGGAAGAAATTGTAGCAATGCACCAGTTTGCCCGGTCACACTTGAGTCACACGCGAGGAGTCGTAAATCATTGAAAACACTGATTGTGATTCCCGCGCGGCTCGAATCGACGCGACTTCCGCGCAAGATGCTCCTCAGCGAAACGGGCCGCACGCTCGTTGAGCACACGTGGGAGGCAGCCCGCCGCGCGACGCTCGCCGACGAACTGGTGGTCGCCGTCGACGACACAAGCGTAGCGGACGCCGTCTCCGCCTTTGGCGGGACCGCGATCAATACGCTTCGCAACCACGCCAGCGGGACCGACCGGCTGGCGGAAGTGGCGCGAATGCGTCCCGAGTTTGACCTGCTGGTGAATGTGCAGGGGGACGAGCCGGAGATGTGTCCGCGGGATATTGACGCGGCGATCGCCTTGCTCCGCGACAATCCGGATGCCGACATGGCGACGCTTGCCGCCCCGATCGGGGATGCATCGTTGCTCGGCAATCCGGCGTGCGTCAAGGTCGTATTTGACCAGCGGCAACGGGCCTTGTATTTCAGCCGCAGCCCGATTCCGCATCCGCGCGAAGGCCAGGCGGAAGCACTTTCGCGTTATCCCGGGGCCTACTTTCAACATCTGGGGATTTACGTTTACCGCCGCGAGACGCTGCTGGAACTCAGCGCCGCGCCGCGCACGCCCGCGGAACAGGCGGAATCGCTGGAGCAACTCCGCGCCCTGCACCTCGGGAAAACGATCCTCGTCGGATTGGCCGAACGGGCTTGCCGGGGAATCGACACTCGCGAAGATTACGAGGCGTTTGTCAGCCGCTTTTTGAATGGCTAGAATTAACGGCATGTGGCGGTTTGTTTCACACGACTTTCGGGGAGGGATACTCGATGGCTAAATTCATTTTCGTGACGGGCGGGGTCGTCAGTTCACTCGGCAAGGGCCTGACCAGCGCGTCGATCGGGATGTTGCTGGAGCGGCGCGGGCTGAACGTCCGCATGCAAAAGCTCGATCCGTACATCAACGTCGATCCGGGGACGATGAGCCCGTTCCAGCACGGTGAAGTCTACGTGCTCGACGACGGCAGCGAGACCGATCTCGATCTGGGCCATTACGAACGGTTTACCAAAAGTCCGCTCACGCGACATTCCAACTATACCACCGGACAGATTTACCTGTCGGTGATCGAAAAGGAGCGGCGCGGCGAGTTCCTTGGCAAGACGGTCCAGGTCATCCCTCACGTCACCGACGAGATCAAGTCGTGCATTCACAAACTCGGCGATGAAGACGTCGACGTCGTGATCACGGAAATCGGTGGAACGGTGGGAGATATTGAAAGCCAGCCCTTTCTGGAAGCGATCCGCCAGTTCGCCCTGGACGTTGGCAAGGAGAATTGCCTGTATATCCACCTGACGCTGGTGCCGTGGCTCAAGGCAGCGGGCGAACTCAAGACCAAACCGACCCAGCACTCGGTTGGACAGCTCCGCCAGATCGGCATCCAGCCCGACATCCTCATCTGTCGCACCGAGCGAAGCATTCCCGTCGAGGACCGCGAAAAAATTGCCTTGTTCTGCAATGTTCCCGTGCGGGCCGTGATCGAGGAACCGGACAAGGACTTCTCCATATACGAAGTGCCTCTCTCGCTCGTGGAACACGGACTCGACAAACTCGTCGTCGAACGGCTTGGCCTGAAAACGCGTTCGCTCGACCTCGACGACTGGAGGGAACTCATTCATCGACTTCGCAATCCGGAAACCGAAATCGGAATCGCGGTCGTTGGCAAGTACGCCAAACACAAGGACGCCTACAAATCGATCTATGAAGCCATCGACCACGCCGGAATGGAACACCACGCCCAAATCCGCGTCGCGCGAATCGACAGCGAGGAGATCGAACGCGAGGGACCCGAGCGGCTGCTGGCGGGCTATCACGGGATTCTCGTCCCGGGCGGCTTTGGCGAACGTGGCATCGAAGGAAAGGTCGATGCGATTCGCTGGGCGCGGCAACGAAAGATTCCCTTCTTCGGAATTTGCCTCGGAATGCAGTGCGCGGTAATCGAGTTCGCAAGAAACGTCGTCGGGCTGGAGTTCGCCAACTCGACGGAACTCGACAAGGACGCGCGGGACCCGGTGATCTGCCTCCTCGACGAGCAGCGCAATATCACGTTCAAGGGTGGAACGATGCGGCTCGGTGCCCAGATTTCACGCCTCGCGCCCGATACCCGCGCCGCGGAATGGTACGGTACCGATACGATCAGTGAGCGGCACCGGCACCGCTACGAACTGAACAATGTCTATCGACAGCGCTTCGAGGCGCACGGGATGACGATCGCCGGAACAAGCGACGACGATCGACTCGTCGAGATTATCGAGCTGCACGACCATCCGTGGTTCGTTGCGGTTCAGTATCATCCTGAATTCAAGTCGCGCCCGACGTCCGCTCACCCGCTCTTTTCCGGATTTGTCCAGGCGGCACTGCGCCGCGAGCCGGTCGACGTGGAACTGGCCGGTCGCTGAACTTTTTTATTGATCGACTGAATCGATATGGACAAGCAGAACGAACCGAAAATCGTGGTCGACGACGACTGGAAATCCCAGGTCGAAGACGAAAAAGAGCAGTTGCGCACCGCTGCAAAGACGGGTGAGCGAGACGACATCGATCCGGAAATGCCTCCCGCGTCGATCATGACGCTCGTCACCACGCTGGCAACCCAGGCGGTGGCGACCCTCGGCCAGTTTCCCGATCCGGACGAGGGAAAGCCGCTCATTCGCAAGTCCCTTGCCAAACACTTCATTGACACGCTGACGATGCTTGAGGAAAAAACGGCGGGCAACCTGAGCGAGGACGAATCCGCCTTTTTGACCGAAACGGTGCATCAGTTGCGATTGCTGTACGTGCAGACGCCCGCCGCCGGACGAGCCGCCGCGGGACCTCAGACCGCCGGGCCCGCCAACCGCCCGGTGAAATCGCCAACGATCGAATTGCCGTAGGAATTCCATGCCGGTCGTCGTGACCTCCCGGCGAGAAAGTGGGACAGGCTTCCAGGCCTGTCGCGAGAGAAGTGGGACAGGCTTCCAGGCCTGTCGAGCAGCAACTTCCGTAGCAAAAATCGGGTCCTTACTGACCTCACCGGACCTGTTTCCCGGTTTGCAAATGCTGGACTTGTTCCCAGGATGCCGAACTGCTAACGACGGGGCGATGTCCGCCGTTGTTTGACCGATTTCCCAGGTTGTCGCCCTGTTATGCCTTGTCGCGAGTTGCCCCTCCGTGCTGTTGTTGCCCTTGCGTTGACCGTTGGCGCGCTGTTGTTTGCCGGACGGGCGACTGGTCAGTTGACCGAACTTCCTCAAGAACCGTCGGGGAAACCGCACACACCGCGCAATTATGTCGTCTTGAAATCCGGCAGTGTGTGGCGAGGCAATGCCGAAACGGAAGGTAACCAGGTGGTTGTCCGACTCGACAGCGGCGCGGTCGTGCGACTGAACTTGCGTGAGGTTGATTTCGTCTCGGAGTCGATCGACGATGCCGCGCGACGCGTTGCCAGTCGAATTCCCGAAGACAATCTCGCCGCGCGAATCAAGTTAGCCGATTGGTGTCTCGGGAACGGCGCATTTGCGGATGCGGAACGCGAATTTATCCGGCTTTCGCGGATCGGCCAACTGGAAGCGGAAGTCCGCGCCCTCGGGCAACGGCTGGAACGGGCCCGCGCGGAGGAAGCAAGTCACGACGCGGCCCCGGGCGAACGGCCGGCGACCCCCACGCCTCCGAACTCCACGGACGCCGGTCTGGTTCGCGAAATGCCCGATACACGATTGCGGCTCGCCACTCATGGGGAATTGCGGGCCGCGGTGGAATCCCTTCGCCCGGAATCCCGCCGCGTATTTTCGTCCAGTGTGCATAATCGCATTCTTGCGGGATGCGCCGCGGCGAGATGTCATTCAGGCCCAAACGATTCATTCCGGTTGTGGAAGTACACCCATGGCGGCGGCATTGATTCAACGGCGACGCAGCGTAACCTTCATGCGATCCTGGAATGGGTCGATCGGGATGAGCCGTCAAGAAGTCGTCTGCTGGAGTATATGTCTCGCGCCCATGGCGGCCAGGAGAGCGCGGCATTTGAGATCGATTCGCCGGAATGGTCGAAGATTCGGGCGTGGATCATTGCGACTGCGCCTCCCGCCGTCGCCGAACAAGGGAAAGTGGCGCCGGCGTCACGGAATTCACCGGGCAGCTCGCCGCCAGTCCCCGCCAATCTGCACGACCAGCAGCTGCACGCGGCAAAAAACGTCACGCCAGACCCGTTTGATCCAGGCGAGTTCAATCGACTGTATGCAAATCCGCCCGCGCCGACTTCTTCGCTCGATTCATCAAGGTCCAGCCGCCCGCTTCCTCCGGTGGACGACGATGACTCGTAGGCGACAGGCAGCGGCCCCTTCCTGGATGCGTCGATGAACGTCCTGATTTTGCACAATCGCCCCGCCGACGATGCGCTGGCCGACGAGCAGGACGTTCTCGATCAGGTCGCGGCGGTCCGCGACGCACTCGAGTCAAACGGACATCGGGTCGGCGCGTTGTCATGCACGCTGGACCTGGCCGCCGCGCGAACGGATATTCTCGAAATGAAGCCCGACGTCGTGTTTAACCTGGTGGAATCGCTCGAACGAACGGATCGACTCGCTCCGCTGGCGACGTTGCTTCTGGAGGCGATGAACATTCCTTTCACGGGATCGGGGACGACGGCCTTGATCACCGCCGGGGGAAAATTGACGACCAAGCGGATTCTTCGCGCAACGGCGCTTCCGACTGCCGACTGGACGTCCGCCGGCGAACCCGGTTTGGACGAATGGCTCGACCTGGCGGGGACGCGGGTCATCGTCAAGCCGGTTTGGGAGCACGCTTCGTTTGGGATGGACGACGGTGCGGTTTTTGACGCAGTGGATTCCGCTCGGCTCAACGAGACGCTGTACGAGCGCGAACGCCGCACCGGGCGGCCATGGTTCGCCGAGCGGTTTATCGAAGGCCGCGAATTCAACCTGTCGCTGCTTCAGAAGTCCGCCGCCGACATTGAACCGCTGGTCCTGCCGCCTGCTGAAATCGAGTTCGTCAACTTTCCGGAAAACAAGCCGCGTATTGTCGGACATGGCGCGAAGTGGGACGCGCAGTCGCCCGAATATCATCAAACGCCCCGCCGTTTTGATTTTGGCGCGGACGATGCGCCGCTGCTTGATCGAATGAATTGCCTGGCCATCGCGTGCTGGAGCACATTCAACCTGCGCGGGTACGCGCGGGTCGATTTCCGCGTTGACGAAGCGGGGCAGCCATGGATTCTGGAGGTCAACGCCAACCCCTGTCTGACCCCCGACGCGGGACTGGCGGCCGCCGCGCGTCAAGCGGGGATGGACTACCCGGCGTTAATCGGGAGAATCCTTGCATGTTTGCCATTCGACGCATCTACGACGACATCCTCCCGGTAAACAAGTCCGCGATCGCGGAAGTGCGGGAGATATTTCGCGATCAGTTTCCCGGCGCGGCGATCGAGGACATTGACGGCCTCGTGGAAAAGCTCCGGAATCCGTTCAAGCAGGGCCTTCGCCCGATCCTCTACGTCGCCGAAAAAGAACGGCGCGGCGTCGTCGGGTTCGCCATCGTTTTACACGACCCGAGGCTGAAGTTCCTCTACCTCGATTATATTGCCGCGGGAAAGCTGACGGCGGGACGCGGCGTTGGAGCCGCCTTGTACGAACATATTCGCGACGAAGCGCTGATGCTTCAGGTCGACGGACTTTTCTTTGAGTGCCTTCCCGACGAACCGAACGCCTGCGCCGATCCTGAAGTGCGAAAGCAAAACGCCGCGCGGTTGCGCTTCTATGAAAACTACGGGGCATACCCGATCGTCAACACCGCCTACGAGTCCCCCGTGCCAGAGGGCAGCGACGACAACCAGCCGCATCTGGTTTTCGACGGACTCGATCAGGGAAATCCGCTGCCGCTTGCCCGTGCGAAAAAAATTGTCCAGACAATTCTCGAACGGAAGTACCCGATTCTCTGTCCGCCCGAGTACGTGCGAAATGTGGTCGTGTCGTTTCGCGACGACCCGGTTCTCCTGCGCGAGCCGCGGTATCGAAAACAATCGGTCCATCCGCTCGCGATCGGGAAAAAACCCGGGAAGATCGCCGTCGTCGTCAACGACCGGCATGACATCCATCACATTCGCGAACGGGGGTACGTCGAATCCCCCGTCCGCATTTCCGCCATCATGCGAGAACTGGAACCGACCGGCCTGATCACGACCGTTGAGCCGCGCAAGTTTCCCGACGAGCACGTGACGCGCGTCCACGACATGGAACTCGTCAAGTACCTGAACGAAGCGTGCCGCAAGACTCCCGAAGGCAAATCGGTTTATCCCTACGTCTTTCCGGTGAGGAACGCGACTCGCCCGCCGCGTGACTGGGCGATTCGCGCAGGCTACTTTTGCATTGATACGTTCACTCCCATCAATCGCAACGCGTGGCCGGCGGCTCGTCGCGCAGTCGACTGTGCGTTGACCGCCGCCAGCGAAATCCTTGCCGGGCGACGGATCGCCTATGCACTCGTTCGCCCGCCGGGACATCATGCCGAGCGACGGACGTTTGGCGGGTTCTGCTACTTCAACAATGCCGCGATCGCGGCGAACCTGTTATCCGAAAACGGGCGGGTCGCATTGCTCGATATCGACTATCACCACGGAAACGGCCAGCAGGATATTTTTTATCACCGGGCCGATGTCCTGACGGTATCGATCCACGGCGACCCGGACTTTGCCTATCCGTTTTTCACGGGTTTCGCGGACGAGCGTGGCGACGGTGCGGGCGCGGGTTATAACGTGAACTTGCCATTGCCGGAAAAGGTCGATGGCGCACGATATCGAACGACGCTGGGCAAGGCGCTTGCGTTGATCCGGGATTTTGATCCGGCGTTCCTGGTTCTTGCGTTTGGTCTTGATCCCGCCAAGGGTGACCCGACCGGAACGTGGTCTCTGGTCGGCCAGGATTTTCGCGAGAATGGTCGGTTGATTGGGGCGACGCACTTGCCGGTGCTGGTCGTTCAGGAAGGGGGTTACCGGACGCGGACCCTGGGGACCAACGCGAGGAATTTTTTCGAGGGGCTTGTCGAAGGCAGCCGTTATTAGACTGTGTTTTAAGAAAGGCGCCGCTCCGGGCCCGTTCACCAGGCCGGAGCGGAAATTTGAGAGGCTGCCGGCCTGTAAAATGGACATTCCTGTCGGCCGAAACAAGCCTGGGCTATGATGAAGACTCGAAAATTCTATATCGTCGCGCTGTCGGTCCTTGGGGTGACTTGTCTCATCGCGGGGTGCCGGCCCGCGCGGTCGGGCAATTCCGGGGCTGAAATTGCTGATAAGAATACACCACTTCGCCGCGGGCTCGATTATCTGCTGGAAGCCAGGTCCGCCGACGGACTCTGGCATTCGCCCAACTACGGCAACCTGCGCCTTGGGGCGGGGGTCACCGCCCTTTGCCTGTATGCCGCCAGCCATCGCCCGCAACAGTGGTCAGACGAAGAAAAGACCACCCTCCAGGCGTCACTCGATCGCTTGCTCCCTGCTATTCGCGAACACGGTTATGTGACCAATCGCGAGGGGCCGGACTATTCCAGTTACGGTTCCGCGATGGTGCTGATCGCCAGTCGCAAGGCAAACCTTGAACTGCCCGATGATATTCGCGAAAACCTCGTGGATTACCTGGTGCACGCGCAACTGGACGAGGAAGAGGGCTGTTCTCCCGACCAGCCCGATTACGGTGGGTGGGACCTGACCGGGTGGATGACCGGCAAGCGAGCGACGACGGGCACCAATATTTCCGTGACCTCTTTCGTGCTCGAAGCTCTCACGCCCTGGCGAGACGAAACCGATGTCGCCGCTACCCTCGCGCGGGCGGAGGCGTGGCTCAAACGATGTCAGAATCTGCCCGGCGATGGCGGGTTCTTTTTTCATCCGCGCCGCGATCACGACGGTAACAAGGCTGGATGGACCGACGAAGCGCGCAACCGTCCGAACAGTTACGGCACGGCGACGGCCGATGGATTGCGATGCCTCAACGCGCTCGGCGTCCTCCGCGACGACGAACGATTTGAAGCGGCGGTCTCGTGGTTGAAACAACATCCGGAACTTGAGATCGTCCCGGGTTTTGAAAACAACGCCGATGGCCACTCGTGGTCGAGTGGGCTGAGGTATTACTATTACCACTCACTTGGAAAGGTGCTGGGTTCGCTTCCCGACGACGAAACTTTGCGGATGTCCACGGAAATCGCGCGCATTCTTGAAAGCGATCAGCGCGACGACGGATCGTGGAGCAATCCCGCGGCGCGAATGCGCGAGGACGATCCGCTGATTGCCACATCGTTTGCCGTCGTCGCTCTCGCGGCGTCGACACGGCCAACCCGCGACAACCCAGTAAACCGCCGGCGCTAGCCGCGGGCCGCGTCAGCCCAGAAAAAAAGCTCTTCCCCTGTTTGATGAGAGTTTT
>JBGTFW010000235.1:0-6169 GCA_041747075.1 Pirellulaceae bacterium | reverse complement strand
AGACCTTCATCCGCAGGCGGTCATGCCGAGCTTTTCCAAAAGCGCGAGATCCTCGTCCTCGTCGGGATTGGACGTCGTCAGCAGCCGGTCACCGTAGAAGATCGAGTTCGCACCGGCAAGGAAACACAACGCCTGGCCCGTCTCGCCAATCCCTCGGCGACCCGCCGAAAGGCGGACCGCCGACCCTGGCATGAGAATCCGCGCGACGGCGATCGTCCGTACAAGTTCCAGCGGATCGAGCGGCTCGACATCACCCAGCGGCGTGCCCTGAATCGGCACCAGCAGATTGATTGGCACGGACTCGGGATGTTCCGGCAGCGTGGCCAGCGTGTGGAGCATTCCCGCGCGATCGGCAATCGATTCCCCCATGCCAATAATCCCTCCACAACAGACCTTCATCCCCGCGTCGCGGACGTTTTGCAGGGTTTCCAGCCGGTCATCGAAGGTTCGGGTGGTAATGACTTGCGGATAGAATTCGCGTGAGGTATCGATATTGTGGTTGTAAAATTCGAGTCCGGCGTCGGCGAGTTTTTGCGCCTGGTCGCGCGTCACCATGCCGAGGGTCATGCAGGTTTCCATTCCAAGGTCGCGGACGGACCGGACAATCCCGCACAGTTCCTCGACGTCCCGGTCACGCAGGTTTCGCCATGCCGCGCCCATGCAAAAACGGCCTGCGCCGCGGGCCATGGCGCGACGGGCGCTCCGCACAACGGACTCGCAATCCATGAGCTTTTCGTTTTCGACGTCGGTGTGATACCGCGCGGACTGGGAACAATACTTGCAATCCTCGGAACAGCCCCCCTGTTTGATGTTGAGCAGCGTCGACAGTTGCACATGGCCGGGATTGTGAAACGCGCGATGCACCGATTGCGCGTGGAAGACCAGTTCGAGCAGTGGCGTCTGAAAGAGCGCGTCGACTTCCTCGCGCCTCCAGTCATTGCGGGGAAGGCCCATTTTCACTTCGTCCCGAGCCGAGGGCGAGGGTGGCAATCCGCTTTCGATCATGAGTCGGCCCTTGTAAAAAACTGACTCGTGATTCTAGAACAACGCTTGCGGGCCGGATACCACCATTGGATCAATGCCCCGGCAGACTGCCCCTGGTAAAAAAAACGCCCCCGCCGAATCGGCTTTCGGCAAGGGCGTCGTCGGTTTCCTGTTTTTTCAGGCGAGCGTTCTACTCGAACAGTTTGTCACGAAACTGCTGTTGGGAAAGGAACGCGCCGGTAAAGCACTCCCACGGATTGAGTTCGCAGCGGCCGTCGATGTACCCCGTAACCCCCGGGTCCGAGCCGACGGGCACCGGAAATCCCGGATTCAGATAACCGTCCTTGTTCGTGTCGACGAGCGCGCGAACGCTGCCGTCCGCAAACAACAGGTTGACCGAGCTGGCGTGCAGGGCAAACCAGTCGCGCGTGTCCTGCAACACCAGCGGCTTGCCGGCAGCACCCGAAAAGGTTTCCTCGTTCGTCGAATCGATGATGTCTCCGATGGCCGGAAGCGCCGCGGGTGTCAGGGTTTCGCGGGGCGTTCCCGTTGGTACGATTACGACCTTGCCCGCCGAGCTATCATAATAGGCAGGGCCATCGCAGAAGGCTTCGGCCAGTGGAATCCCGCGCAGGTACTCGGAATCGATTCCCTCCCAGTCTTCAGGTGAACCCTGGCCGAGAAACGCCTCGTCGGTATCCCCCTTGTCGCCGTCGCCCAGCAGCGGGATTGCCGAACTGGGAACGGTCGCGCCTTCGACCTGACGCTGGGCGATAGGTCCGCTGGTATTGAGGAAATCCTTGAGACCCCCGACCGTCACGCCGTCCTTGATGCCTGGCGACGAGCGGACCATGAACCAGCTACAGGCGTAGTTCGTGTTGTGGCCCGTTTCGAGCAAGTTCGTCTTGACGTACTCCACGCGTTCGTCGCTGTAAGGCTCCATCGTCGCAAGGATCGCCGATGAACCAATGCCAAAGCGATCCGGCGGAGTCTTGCTTGCGTCCGACGTATTGCCGCCGAGCAAGTCGTTGAGCTTCTCGTTGGAAATGCACTCGTTCGCGGGACAGAGCAGTTCGCCCGGGTCGGTTCCCTGGCCAATGCAGTCAGCCACCCACGAGAAAAGCTCGACCGATCCATCGCGCCTCGAATCAAACGCTCCGCTGCACATCTTGTTGCCGATCGACGTGTTCGAATGGGCCAGCAAGGCCAGTCCCATTTGGCGCAAGTTGTTCTTGCACACGGTTGACCGCGCCTGGGCTCGAATCGCAGTCACGGCTGGCAAGAGGATTGCCGCCAGGATTCCAATGATGGCCATCACCACCAGCAACTCGATCAGGGTAAAACCACGCTTCTTCATGAAACTCTCCTTTTTTTTGCCCGAGCAAAAAACAAAAAACAAAATCAGATTACGGCGTCAACAGGGATTAGGCTGCCAATCCTGAAGTCACTTCATCCCTGTCGACGGCGGTCAATTTAATACGCCGGGATGAAGAGATTGCGAAGAACGTGTTAACGTTGAAAGAAGTTTCCGTGAAGAATTGATTACACAGGCGTGGGGCGCGGCGCAACGGCCTGGATCGCTCGGGAAATCTCACTCCACGCATGGTCGAGCTGCGCGTCCGTCATGCAGTACGGTGGCATCAGGTAAACGACGTTTCCAAGCGGGCGGAGAAAGATTCCAGGTGCTTTCGCCGATTCACGCAGCCATTTCGAGAGTCTTCGCCCGATTGCCGAGTGGTAGCCAGGGTCGGCGACGGGCATGTCGAATGCAGCGATCGTTCCCAGAATCCGCGCCCGCTGAATTCCCGCCGAAGGACCATTTAATTCCTGCAAGCCGCGACCATGAGCGGCGAAAATCCGCGCCCACGCCGCCACCGTTTCCGGCAGCCGAAGTAATTCCAGTGCCGCCAGCGCCGCCGCGCAAGCGACTGGATTGGCCGTGTACGAATGCCCGTGACAAAACAGATCGTGGGGGGCCGAATCGCGAAAAGCCGCAAAAACCTGATCGGAAACGACCGTCGCGCCGAGCGGAAGGAATCCGCCGGTCAGTCCTTTCGACAGACAAATCAGGTCCGGCGCAACCCCGATTTGCTCGCACGCGAAATTTCGCCCCGTCCTCCCGAATCCCGTCATGACTTCGTCGAAAATCACGAGAATTCCCCGGTCGCGGAGCCCATCGACGACCGCGCGGAGGAAACCCGGCCGCGTCATCCGCATCCCCGAAGCACCCTGGACCAGCGGCTCGACAATGGCGGCGGCAATTTCGCTCCCCCGCTCGTCAAGAAGCGCGTCGATTACCCGCAGTGCCGCGGCTTCCTTGCCGTCCACGTCGTCATCCGACTCCCAGGTATGCGGCCAGGGAGCAACTTCCACGTCGAGGAGTTGCTCGCTCCAGGCCTGAAAAAAACCGCTGCTTGCGCCCGCGGACATCGCGCCGAGCGTGTCACCGTGATATCCCCCGTCGAACGCCAACAGCCGCCCTCGCCGCGGCTGACCGGCGATCTGCCAGTATTGCCACGCAAGCTTGATCGCGACCTCAACGGCGGTCGAACCGTCATCGGAATAGAAGACGCGATTCAAATCGCCGGGCAACAAATCCGCCAATTCGGCGGCCAGTCGAATCGCCGGCTCGTGAGTCATTCCGGCAAAGATTACTTGCTCCAGCCTGCCAGCCTGTTCCGCGATCGCTCTGACGATCTTCGGATGACCATGCCCGAACAGATTGACCCACCACGAGGAGATACCGTCCAGCAACTCGCGGCCGTCGGCGGTCGTCAGTGACGCTCCACGGGCGGAAGCGACAAGGACCGGTTCGACGTCCGACGCGGCGCGCGAGAAAGGGTGCCAGACATGTCGGCTGTCGAGTTCAATCAATTCGCGCGAGTTCATGCGGCGGGCTATTTCTGTCCGTCCTGAAATCGCGCGAGCTGCTCGCGATAGTGTTTGTTGAACGGGTTGCGGTTGATGCACTCCCGCGACAGGCGGAGCGATTCCTCGACGTCGCCCGCGAGAAAAAGGACCTCAGCCAGGGTGTCGAGGTAACTCGTGTTGTGAGGCTCCAGTTCCACGGCGCGCCGCGCGTGCCGAATTCTCTCCGCCGGAAGGCGGTGGCAGCGGGCACACGCCCAGGCGTAGTTGTTGTGATGCAAGGCGCTTTCCGGCCATTGCTCGAGTACGCGAACGAAACGCGCGGCGGTCGTGTCAAAGAGTTGATCGGCGAGGTCCCTCTCTCCCGACGCCTCCAGCCGTTGAACAAATCGCTCGACAAGGACCGTCGTCGCCGAGTTGACGTCAATGCAGCGGAGCAGAATGTCCGCGGCGCGCGACGGCTCACCGGTGGAGAGGGCGACGTCGGCCTCGGCCATCGCCGTCTCGATCGCGAGGTAGTGCGTATACGGAAGTGAATCAACTGCCGCTTCCACGTAGTTCATTCGCGACAGGAGCGCCAGACGCCAATGATGCAACGAACGATCGGGGTCCGACGAACGAAGGAGTTCGGCGAAGCGGGCGTGTTGCGTAAACGACTCATGCTCGCTGTCAATCCCGCCGAGATAGCGCTCGAGCAGCGTTTCCGCCTCGTCGTCAAGTCCAGCGTCCTTGAGAACGGTCGCGTAATCGGGCAGCATCCACGAATGCAAATCGAGAAGAGCGGCGCGACGCAAGGATCCCCGGGAAGCCTCGTCGTCACCAAGCCGCCGTTGAAAAATCGCGCTCTTGTAGAGGTGCGCGGTGTCGGGACTCGCTTCCCACGCGCGGCGACTCCACTGCAACGCGGCGGCAAAATCGCCCCGTTCGGCGGCGACATCGGCCAGAGACGCGAATCCCTCGCCGCTCCCCGCGTATCCCGCGTCGAGCAACCAGTCGGCGGCGGCGGCGGCGAGACCGTGCAGGCGGCAGGTCCGCGCCACGCTCATCATCAGTTGCGGACGATACGCGGCGTGTTGCAATTCAATATATTGCCGCGCGATTCCGCAAAGCAACTCGATGTCGAAAGTCCGCTCCGCGTCGCCAAGCGGACTTTTCAGCAAACTCGCGATGAGTTGCAGCCGCTCCAGAGGATCAGGGATCGAGTCAGCAAGGATTTCATTCCACGCGGCCGCCTCTTCGGTTGTGTTCGGGCAAATCTGGCCGAGCGCCGTGTCGATTTCCCCAAGGAGACCGAACTGTTCGAGAAAATGCCACACGTCGTTGTCAGGCTTGAGTGCAACCACTCGCTCGAACGCGGTGGCGCGGCGCTGCGTTGATTCATAGTCCTCGTCGCTGGCAAGCCGCCTTGCCAGTTGCTCAAAATACCACCGGCTCTCCCCGATGTCCCCCAGTTCGCCTGTGTGCCACGCAAACGTCATCAACAGGTCAAAGAGACTGTCACCCTCGCTCCGGGCGATGTCATCGTCGTGATCGCGCGCAAGCGTGAACTTGCGCATCATCGTTCGCAGCTTTCGCGAATACCACGAGCGCCGCTCGGCAGGCTCGGCCGGTGCTCCACTGATTTCAAACGCGCGATCGTATTGCTCGATCTGGCAGAGCATGCGAAATGCGGCACCTGGCGACATGCTTTCACTGCTTTCAAGCAGTCCGCCCAGGTCCAGTTCGCACAGCGCGATCAGCGCGCGGCCGTCGTGCGCCGCGGGGGAGTCATCCGCATTGAGTCGCGCAATGGCCCTCTTGCGACCTTCGTCATCGCCGCTCCAAAAGTGCAAAAGGGCCGCCTGACACGGGGCCGATTTCACGCTCGCGGTGGCGACTCGCTGACCGTCGAGCTCAGCGGCAAGGTCCGCCCACCGGTCCGACTCGCGAAAAATCTGCTGGCGCAGCGAGTTTCGACGTTCATGGGCCGGCGGCAAACGTTCGATCTCTTCCAGCGCCGCCTCATGCCGGCCCGCAAACCGCAGCAATTCCGCCTTTTGTACGCGACTTTCCGAACGCGATTCCACGAGCCCGTCGACTTCCAGCGATTCGATCATCGCGGGAATCCGGCCGCGCAGCGACCAGTAAATCAGGCAATCCGGTCGATTCCACTTCCATAACAGCGGGTGCGTCGAAATCCTGTCGAGTCGCGCCAGACGCTCGTCGTCCAGTTCCGTCCAGGGCGAAGGCACAAAACGCTGGACGAGCGATTTGCCGACGTCCAGCAAACTCGCCATGAGGTACTCGCGCGAGTATTCATCGTCCAGCGATTCGATCA
>JBGTFW010000234.1:0-3165 GCA_041747075.1 Pirellulaceae bacterium | reverse complement strand
TCCGCACAGCCGCCGCCGAACCCGCCGAATGACGATACACCGCAACCGCCGAAGCTGTTCATGCCAAGTCGCGAACCGAGTCCGAAGCAACCGCTTGAGGCCATGATTGGACGTGCGCGATGCACGCGTCCCCGGCAGCGTCCTGTTTGACAACAGGCACCGCCGCCGCCACAGGTATCCCTTGCAAACGAATCGCAGCCGCTACCGCCACAATTGCCCCCGCCACATTGTGACTGGGACATGCAACAACATCCTGAGAATCCGGCGGCCGTCATGGCCAGCGCGGCGACCAACATCATTGAACGCATGGTTCACATCCTTGTATTGCGATATTCCGGGTCGGTTCGCAGTCGAATCGGGAACCGTGAAACGAGTACGGGCGTCGAGAGGCATCACCGGGCATACGAATGGCGGGAACGCCCGGATGATCCGCGAAACTGGCAAACGTGCGAGAAACGGTTCGCACGGCACTTCGTACATCGTCGATACAAACCGCGGAATTGAACAAAAGCGCACGGCTTGAGCCACCGCGCCGACCGGGCGTGGCGGACTTTAACGGTTGGCGAAACCCGACTGTCACGCCCGATGATCGTGCTATCACTCCCCGGGCGTTGCGGCAGGCAATTCAGGCATCGGCTCGAATACTGGCGGGCTCGCCACCCCACCGGCGGGAAGCATCCATCGCGCCGCCAGTCCCAAAAAGACACCCGCGGCAATCAGGACCATCCGGGTTCCCAATCGCCGGCGCGAGCGAAATGCGAACGAGCGGCCGCGCTGGAGTTTCCCGTCGTGTCCGCTCAAGTTCGGCGACTCCACTAGAAGTCCGGAGTGACCACGTCGCCGTCGTTTCGCTGAAGAAGGCGACGGAACAACGCAATGTCAATCGCTTCATTGACGAATTTGCTCGACCCGTCCAGAAAGACGAAGTTCGCACCCGACGGATGCGCGCTCGAATAGCCGCTGGAAAAGGAATTAAGGCCGTCCTCGTCAACATCGGTCGCGGAGTTAATTCGATAGTCTTCGGGAGCATACGGATTTCCCGCGGTATTCAAAAGTGTCCCGGCTTCGTTAACCAACGGACCCATGGAAACCTGCGAGGCCCCGTCGCCGCCAAGACCGATGAGTCCGGCGCCAGGAGGAACGTCCGGTGCCAGATCGCTGTCGGGCAAACCGATTCGCACCAGCAGATTGGGTGTGTCGCGGCGCGCAACGGTCAAGCCAGGGTCACCGGCCCGATGATCCAACCCGCCGCGCTCCCCAAACAGGACGGTGTTCGAGGCACCGTCGGTAACATCCTTGAAACGAACGCGGCTGTTGCAGCAAAACAGACCATTTGCGTCGGCGACTTCGCCACTGCCAATGGCCATCGTCGCGGGGACGTATTCAATTTCCGGGTCCAAAGCGTATGGCGTATAGTTGTTGACTTGGTCGCCGATATCCCCGATCCCGCCGTTGGCGCCATAATTGAGCTTGGCCAGTCCCATTCCCGGCCAGTTAACGTTGATATCGGGGGCCGGATCGGAATTGCAAATGTAAAGCGGCAACACGGTCGACGCATCATCGTCGGTTGAAAGCGAACTGTTGCGCCAGTAATCGCTCCGCGTGTCATACGTATTGAAAAGGTTGTCACCCTCGATGTGCTGCAAAATGAGAGTCGACCAGCCGTACCGATAGTCCATGTTGGGTTCGCCGGCAATCATTGGATCGAAATTGACCGGATCCCTCAAGTCGATCCAGCCCGGCGGCAATTGTCGCAGTGCAGCCTCGTAGGCGGTGACGGCAATGCCGAGCTGTCGGATGTTGTTCAGGCACTCGGCACGGCGGGCCGATTCCCGTGCCCCCATGACGGCAGGCAAGACCAAGCCAACGAGGATTCCAATGATGGCCATCACGACCAGCAATTCGATCAACGTGAACGCGCGACGACTGCGTAATTCGTGCTTCTGACAAGGGGACATGAATAGCTCTCCAGTGAGGATTGGCTGCCGCGAGAATTCACGAATCGGAATCAAGCGGCGATAGGGAGGGTGAAAAGGTCAATCGATCCCCCGCAGCCGTGAGGTTTTGACACCTCCGTGCGGAGTGGTTCCGATCAATCTATCGTATCCGTCAAGCGGACAAGTGTCAAACGATTGTGGGATGGAACAAGTCTTTCGGCGACCGGGAAAAAGGGGGTTGCGGAGGGTCTCCGGACTCGATTGGCGGTTATTCCGTTCACGCAGCCCGTTTCCTCCCGGCGGGAACGCCGCGTACCGGAATGCCGCCCCCGGCGACCCGGTCGTACAATCCCTCGATGCGTGCGGTGACCACGTCGGGAGAAAACGTTTCGCTTACCCACGTCCGCCCGTTTCGGGCAAATTTCCCGGCGCGTGTTCGGTCACTAAGTACCTCGGCCACGCCGCGGGCAAGGGCAGGGGGATTTTGCCTCGGCACCAGCAAGCCATTCCAGCGATCGTGGATCAGTTCGCTCAGCCCGCCAGTCCGCGAAGCAACGACGGATACCCCCGCTGCCATCGCTTCCAGCGCGACCATCCCCATTGACTCGACCAGCGAGGGGATGACAACCACGTCGAGCGCGGCCAGAACCTGGTGCATATTGTCGCGCCGACCGAGCCACTTGACTCGTCGCTCCAGTCCGTTGAGGCGTTGCCAGGCTCGGAGCCGCCGCGTGTATTTTTCGCTCCGGTGAAATCGACCCACCACGATCAGTTTCAAATCAGGAAACTGGCGGACGAGTTCCGGCAAGGCGCGAAAGAGGTGCCAATGTCCCTTGTAGGGAACAACGTCCCCCGCGATTCCGATGACTGGCTGATCCATCCCGACCCGCCACTGGCGACGGATGCCACGCCGCCACTGCGGGTCGGCACCCGTAAACC
The DNA here is from genome assembly GCA_041747075.1 of Pirellulaceae bacterium. Classification (GTDB taxonomy): domain Bacteria; phylum Planctomycetota; class Planctomycetia; order Pirellulales; family Pirellulaceae; genus CAJQPP01. Next base: position 289 of record JBGTFW010000234.1, on the reverse strand, counting down.
GCTCAAGGTCCACGAAACAATGAACCATCGTCGTCTTGCCGACCGCCAGCCGAATGACGCGCCGAAGATACCGCGATGTACTCGCGGAATTGGCGATGACATGATCGTTGAGGTGCCAGTGAGGCTGGAAATGCTGGCAATGGGCCGTCGCCACAACCGGAACACCCGTTAACTGGCGAAGCAAAATACCATACATGTGCGCGCGACTCATGTGGGAATGCATGACGTCAAACGACTGGCGCTGGACCCATTCCGCCATCCGACGTGCATCGGACAGGGGCCATCGATT
>JBGTFW010000233.1:0-4481 GCA_041747075.1 Pirellulaceae bacterium | reverse complement strand
CAGTGCCTTTCGGAATTTGTAGCTCAACCGTGCCCCGCCGACAGGTGAGCTTGTTCTTTATCGATTGCGAGTTTTTCCCGATGGCAGTTGCGCGGTCGATCGGCGCGTCGACGATTCGATTGGCGTGACCCGTTCTGCCTCGAACGTGCGCGCGATGAGATTCTCGGTGAACTCAGTGCTTCGATCCGACGGACGCGGTTTTGCTTCGGGATCGCGATTGGGTGGCGGATTCCGAGACCGGAACCCGGATACACACGCTGAATTTTACCCGCGAATGAACACCCATGGACTCGAATGGCCGACCGAGGTTATTCGCGTCGATTCGCGGTTGAACACCTGCCCGTTTCAATTCCGGCGGACCGACAATTTCCGGACTTGATCGGAACGGGCTGGCAGCGGACAATTTCAGGTAGCGGCACATCGTCCGTCGCCGCAACGCAAGCGGACCTTGAGCCGCCTCGTGCGAACCAGTCGATGGACCGAAGCGGCTTGCGCGCCTTGCGTTGGGCCATTGACTCAATCGTACTTCCGACCAACCTCGCCGCTCGGTCGTTCGTCAGGACAGTCGTACTCGTACTCGTACTCAGTGCAACGGTACTCGTACTCGAAAGGAGCGTGATGGCGGAACCCATCTTCGACCATGAACGACTCGACGTCTATCGTCTCTCGATCGAATACATTGCGTTCTCGTACCGCATCGCAAAGACGCTCGGTGGTGTCAACCGGCATGCTCGCGATCAATGGCTACGTGCCGCCCAATCGGTCGCGCTGAACATCGCCGAAGGTAACGGCAAACAAAGCTTGAAAGACAAAAAACCGATACTTCGAGATCGCACGCGGTTCCGCATTGGAATGCGCCGCGATTCACGATGTACTTCGGGTCTGCGATGCGATCGATGATGAATCGAACCGTTCTGGCAAATCGAACTTGAAACGAATTGTTTCGATGCTGACGCGACTGATCCAACGAACCGAGATAGTTGCGGAGGATCGAATCGAGTACGAATACGAGTACGAGTACCGCGATGCTGAGTACGAGTACGAGCCCAACGCCGACACCTGACGAACAAAGCGATGCACACGGAGCGGAAATGGCGTTCCGACTTTTATCTCAATTCAAGATCACTCGCGCCATTTCCGCCCCGTGATCGGTAGCGTTCGGCCGCAAATCGCCATTCGTTGTCCGCGGGAGGTCCGTCATGTCCGACCAACACGCATTACGTCAGCGCCGGGAGGCATTGGCCCAGGCCGTGAACAGCCACGATCTGGAAGCTGTGCTTTCCTTCATCCATCCCTCCTTTGTCGGAAAGACCAAGCGAGGTTACTCCGTCGGCTACCAAGATATGGTCCGTATGGCGGAGCCGCTATTCGCCCCGGGGAAGGATTACCAAGAGACTGTGGAGATTGAGGAGATCGAGGTGAGCGGCGACAGTGCCAAACTCGTCGTGCGGCGGGTCGAGCGCGGCCGATTGTACGATCCCAAAATGTGTCACATGTGCAATTTCCTGGGGCTAATGTTCTTAATGTTCCTTGGCATTTCAATCCTCAACGTGATTCGCACTGGAGAGTGGAATTTCCAAAATGCTCTCTCTGTTGTCGGTTACGCCGTGGCTAGCGTGGCGTTGCTCGGATCGGCCTTCGTCATACGCGGTCGGTCCACAGGACGGTCAGATACCAAGAGACCTGGCGAACGATCGATGAACGCTGGCTTCTGGTTGAAGAACAAGAACTTTAAACGCAAGGCCGAACAATCCGTTCCACCGGAGCCGCGGGCCGCCCGGGTTCTGAATTCAACGTCGTTCGCCGCGGCCCGGTGAACGGTGTCGTTGAACTTAGTCGCCTCGGTTGAGAATCCGGCGCATGTTCGTTTTCATTTTTCTGTCAACCATCTTTCTGTTCAGCTACGTCCTCAAGTGCGTGATCCGCTGCTACAATTCAGCAACCACACCCGCCGCGACAGCGGCTTACTTGCACAGGGATCTGGATTCACTTGACCAATCTCCGCGGCGAACCCGGTGCGATGCGGTGCATCCCTCGAATCGTCAAGCTGGGCGGGAGCCTGCTCGCTAATCCCGAATTTCCAGCGCGGTTGCGCATATGGCTGGAATCCGAACCGGGTTTTCTCAACCTGGTCCTGTGCGGCGGCGGGGAACGCGTCGACGCATTGCGCGCGGCCGCGCGGCACAATAAACTGGAGGATGAACGGCCGCACTGGGCGGCAATTCGCCTGATGGATGAATCGGCGCGAGATGTTGCCAGGCTCGTCCCCGAACTTCCGCTGGTAAATTGCCGCGCACTTCTGTTGCCGGAATTCAATTGCCTGTTGACCTGTCACGACTACCTAAAGGAATTCTCTCAATTGCCTTGCTCGTGGGATGTGACCAGCGATTCTCTCGCGGCGGAACTGGCTCAGCTTTTTGGCGTCGCCGAAATTTGTCTCCTGAAGAGTGCATTGCCCGAATCCAGCTCCGTCGAAAGCTGGACTCAGTCCGGATTCGTGGACCGGATGTTTTGCCATGCGGCGGCGGGCGTCGCGCGGATTCGCGTCGTGAATCTCATTACGGGCGCTTCGATGCCCGGCGAGATGCACACGACTTTTTGCGGCCAGCCTTTGTCATTCCGGATTTCGTCAAGTACGATGGACGGTGTCGCTCAATCGGCACTCACTTGAATTTTCGTCCGGAATCCGACGCCAACGCCCATGGACGCCAACCGCCGCCACGGACATCCTCCGCTGACGATCCAGCAGCATATTCTGCAGGAACAGCGGCGTTTCCCCGGCGCGACCGGCGAATTTTCCTTTCTTCTTTCCGGGATCACGCTGGCCGCCAAAAAAATCCAGGCCCAGGTGCGGCGCGCCGGACTTCGCGACATACTCGGCGCGGAGAACTCAACCAACCTGCATGGCGAAATCCAGCAGAAGCTCGACTTGTTCGCTAACGAAGCTCTCATCCAGGCGCTTAGTTGCCGGGAAAGCGTCGGCGTGCTGGCCTCGGAGGAAAATGAACACCCGACCGTCATGGAACACGATTCGGCCGAGGCAAAGTACGCCGTCATCTTTGATCCGCTCGACGGTTCGTCCAACATCGACGTCAACGTCTCGGTCGGCACGACCTTTTCGATTTTCCGAAAGCCCGACGATGCGGACTCGGACCGCGGCTCGTGGGTCCTCCAACCGGGAAACCGGCAGATCGCGGCGGGCTACGTCGTTTATGGTTCGTCAACGGTCATGGTGTACACCGTTGGAAACGGCGTCCATGGATTCACGCTCGATCCCGAAGTCGGCGCGTTCATTCTCAGCCACGAGAACATTCGAATGCCGGACCAGGGAAGATACTACTCGGTCAACGAGGCGTATCGCGACTCGTTTCCTGAGCACTACAACGCCTTTCTGGATGAACTGCGTACCGGCAAGCTCGCTCATCCCTATGCATCGCGTTACATTGGCTCGATGGTCGCCGATTTTCACCGAACGTTGCTTCGCGGCGGAGTTTTCATGTACCCGCCGACCGGGGAGTTTTCACAAGGCAAGCTGCGGTTGCTGTACGAAGCGAATCCGATTGCGTTTGTCGCGGAACAAGCCGGCGGCGTGGCGATTGACGGGTCCCGCCGCATCCTTGACATTACGCCCGAGACCATTCACCAGCGAACACCGCTGGTCGTGGGAAGCCGCACCGAACTCAAACGATTCAGTGAGTTGTCGGGGTGCCGATTCGTGATTCCGGCGGCGTAACGGAGGCGGCTACGCCGCGCGGGAAACCGACCGTGCATTGTCCACCAACTGATCGATATCCGCGACCGTCAGTTCGCTGAGCGCCGATCCATTCTCGCGACGGAACCACATCACCCGCGATTGGTCGTGCATGATCAATCGCATCCACCGCCAGGCCGCCGTCAATTCGTTGGCAGTGTAGTCCGCATCGATAACGATCAGGTCGGTACGGGAAAGCGAATGAGCGGCCATTTTCAGGGCGGTTGCCGGATCGCCGGGCAACAGCCGAACCTGAATTCCCTGGCTGCGAAACAGGCAGTAGGCATTTTTGAGCGACAGTCGAGCCGACGACGACGCCCGGCTCTCGAACAGATCGATGCCCGTGTAGCGAATCTCGCTCGCCAGGCAGTAACGCCCGGCCAACTGAAACATTCGCGTCGATCGAATGCCCGTTCCAATTCCGATTTCGACGATTTTTCCCGGTTGCAGCCGGTGAATTCGGCGGTAGAGTGCTTGTTCGCAGCGAGGTCCGGAAAACCACGCCAGTCGCCAGTATTTGAGAAGACTTGTCGTATGCGACATGTGTTTGGCTTCCTTGCCGTTAAAAAATGGTCGGTCTGGCGGGGAATTGACGCGCACTCTTGCGACGTCGGTTGCAGGCATTTTTTTGGGTCGCCGCGCGCGGTCCTGACTCGACTAGATTCGGCATCGACGGGTGTCAAAATTCACCGGCTTGCGCGCGGACCTGAAGGACTGGCCCAAAGCGCAC
>JBGTFW010000232.1:0-6835 GCA_041747075.1 Pirellulaceae bacterium | reverse complement strand
GGGCGTATGGTAGATTTCCGTCAGTCCGGTGTGCAAAAACATGACGGGAATCTGGACGCGAACAAAGGCCATGTGATCGCTGCCGGCGAACGGACTCGCCTGCTTGTCAAGCTCAAGCGGATTTTGCGGATCGTTTGCCTTCCAACATGCTGCCGATTCGATATCCGTCGATTGGCCATCACCACGACGCCTTGATAAAACTTCCTCTAACGGTAGCGTCCGTACTGGTGAGCAGGTTGCCAACCGAGTCATAGCCCATCGTGGCGATATGTCCCGGTTCATCGGTGCGCGAGGTGGGTCGCTGCAGCGCGTTGCAAGCGGTGGCAACGATGGTCCCATCCGGATTGACAACGACGGTCACGCTTCCAAGGTAGTTGCGGCCGATCATGGTAACTGGACTCACGAGCGAGCCCGCACCGTCGGGGTCGGCGTCCGTGACGCGATAGAGCAGGCCGTGTTCGCTAAACTCCGATGTCGTGACCGCGCCGAGCGGATCGGTCAGCTCAACAACGTTTTTCCAAACCGGTCGGTCTCGAACGAAAAGGTAAAGCTGCGTTCACACCACTTACCGACCGACAGCAAATTGCCGCGAGGGTGATTCTGTAAGCTTCCGTACCGGGTTGTCAATACGGTGCAATCACGAAGTCGAGATCGGGCACGACCCCGCTCAAGGTTCCGCGCCGGCTGGTTGAACATGCCTCCACGCAGGCAAGCTGCCAAAGTGAGCCGGTGACCGGGTGACCAGGCGAGGGTTCCAGCCAGTCCTACTCGAACAAGAGGAGACTCGCCGTAAAACCATGGAGGAAGTTTTTCCCGCCCACCGGTCCCGCCTCGCCCGCCGCGAAGAACCCCGAAAGCGGGATCGCACCAAGCGTCTCTCGTATCAGCCCGGAGTCATGATGTTCCGCCGAAAAAAGCCGCGTGCCGCGTCCATTGCAAGTGAACAACAGTCCGCCACGCGACTTGGCGGATCGCGCCGCGACCCGGTTGAGCATCTGCCGGAATTCGACATGCGCCGTCTCGTGATCGCGCACCTGGAATTGAATGGTCTGGCCTGGTCGCACGTAATCGGCAATCGCGATCGCCCCCGAATCCCGATCGATGTTGACGACGTTGCGAATGAGAAAATCCCCTTGCTGGTAACGGTCGCTGTACTCGGAGATCACGCGACCGACGTGGAGACCCTGGTTCACCATCTGTTTGTCGCGGACCGGCAGCGTTTGAAATATCGACTCCAGTTGCTGGAGTGCGGGCTGGCCACCGAGTTGCTGGATTTCGTTTCGCTCGGCTCTTGTAATGACCAGTGGCGTTCCGATGGGTCGACAGCCCTGCGAAACGATGCTGCGAAGCCGAAAGTCGCCGCTGATCCGCGCCGCGATCATCCCGCTGTCGAGAACCTGATCGCCGAGAATCATTCTCGTTTCACCCGGCTGTGCCGTTCCGCTGGCCATCCCTCCGTAGACCGGCACGCCGGGCCGATCCTCGTTGATCCGGTTGAGAAAGACATCCGCTGGAAAACTGAAGGGGTCGGCCAGCATGATGATCGCCGAACCGGGCGGCCAGTCTCCATGAAACGAATCGGGCCATCCCACAAAAGCCCCTTCGCCGCCATGAGGTTCGAAGTTGAGCGAGAAGGTCTCGACTTCGGAATCATCAAAGCTGGCAGCCCACAACGTGAACGCCGGCTGCCATTGCAATTCGTATTGATTGGCAACAATCGACTCGCCGCAGCAACCGAGCAACTGGCCAGTTCCCATCCGTTCCACCAGTTCGCTCGCGACGGCCTGCAACGAAACGGGAGAGGGTTCGCGAAGATAGTCGATCGAAAAAAATACGAACGCCAGGTCGACGTGGGAGTCCAGCTCGTCGAGAACGGCCCCGCACGCCTCGCTGGCGGCGTGGCGAAGATCGGGATTCGTGGAAAAAGAGGATGCGCAGCGCACGGATTCGTAATGGGTCGCCCAGGACACCGCCGGTTAGGCGAGGAATGAAAAGATTTTAACCGACAATCCGTCAGGCGAACACTCGCAGCGTTCCAATGGCATTTTCCTTGCGTTGACAAGGTACAATGCAATTTGGGCGCAGGGTTCCGAAGTCGGCAGCGACGTGCGGCAAGCTGCCAGCTTGCCAAGGCAGAAAACATGGGGGAAGCTGCCCGCTTGCCAAGGCAGGATATGGCAGCTTCCTCCACGTGCCCGTCGACAATCGTTCGGCGACAATGCAAACAGCGAAGTTGTTTTTTCCCGCGATTCTTAAACGGCAAAGTGAATTCATGGGGATGGAATTCGGACAAGTGCGTGTTTGCGGACTGGCGGCCTTCCTGGCAGTGTTGTCCGTCAGCGGGCTTCCCGCAACGCTCCCCGCGCAAGATGTTAATCAAGCCCCCAGGCCCAACCGCGCGCTCGTGGTCGTCACCGGAGCGCCCGGACTGCCGCATTACGAGGCGCTCTTTGGCGAGTGGGCCGACCAGTGGCAGTCCGCGGGACAGTCAGCCGGCTTTCGGGTCGAGCGGATCGGAAATCCCAAGGCGGATCGAACGGCTCGTGAGCAACTCCAGGAAACGCTGGAACGAGAAGTTGCTGGCTCCGCGACGGCGGAACTTTGGATCGTCCTTATCGGGCACGGCACGTTTGACGGCAACATCGCGCGGTTCAACCTGACAGGTCCGGACGTCAGTGCGACGGAACTGGCGGAATGGATTGCGCCTCGAACGCAACTGACGGTCATCATCAATTGCGCGTCGGCCTGTGCACCGTTTGCCGCGGCGTTGACGGGCGAGAGACGCGTGATCGTCACGGCAACGCAAAGCGGCTTTGAAACGAATTTCACCCGGTTCGGGCGTCACATGGTCGAGTCGATTGCCGATCCCGCGCTCGACCTCGACAAGGACGAGCAGGTCTCGCTGCTCGAATCGTTCATCGGCGCGGCGAGCAAGACGCGGGATTTTTACGTCGCCGACAAGCGACTTGCGACCGAACACGCCATGCTTGAGGACAACGGCGACGGGCTGGGGACTCCCTTCGACTGGTTTCGCGGAACGCGCGTCGTCGTCAAGGCGCGGGAAAACCAGGAAGCGGACGGGAGACTTGCCAATCAGGTTTTCTTCTTTCCCGGCGAGCTGGAAGAGCAACTGACCGCCGCGCAACGAGCCGAACGGGAACGACTGGAAGGTCAAATTGAATCGCTTCGCGCGCGGAAACCGGCGATGAACGAAGACGAATACTATCGCCTCCTCGAACCGATTATGCTCGAACTGGCACGCCTTTATTTTCCGGAAGGCACATCCGATGATTAACCCGCTCAATAAATCGCTTTTTCGAATCCTGCTCCCGTTGATCGTCGTCGCAATGGCTGTCTCGACCCTCTTGCTGGCGGCGACAACGGTTGCTCAGGATCGAATCACCGGGCGGAATTTTGCATCGCGAAGCGAAGTCATTGCGAGGCATGGCATGGCGGCAACCAGCCAGCCACTGGCAACGCAAATCGCCGTGGATATTCTCCAGCAAGGTGGTTCCGCGGTCGACGCGGCCATCGCCGCCAATGCCGCGCTGGGGCTGATGGAGCCAACCGGCAGCGGAATGGGCGGCGATTTGTTCGCGATCGTCTGGGATTCGAAAACAAAATCCCTTCACGGACTCAATGGAAGCGGGCGCTCGCCCAAATCGCTGACCGTGGAGATTCTCAAAGGCAAGCTCGATGAACTTGGGAGAACCACGATCCCTTCGACAGGTCCCTTGCCCGTTTCCGTTCCAGGTTGTGTTGACGCATGGTTTGAGCTGCACGAACGATTTGGCACGCTGCCGATGGACCAGATTCTCGCGCCCGCGATCCGCTATGCCGAAGAAGGCTTTCCCGTTTCCGAGCTGATCGCGTTTTATTGGGGCCGAAGTCGCGGACTCGGTCGCTATCCGGGTTTTGCCGAGACGTTTCTCCCCGGCGGACACGCGCCGGCCAAAGGCGAGATCTTCCGGAACCCGATGCTTGCCCATAGCCTGAAGCGAATCGCCGAAGGAGGACGCGACGAATTTTATCGCGGCGAGATGGCCGTCACGATCGACGCGTTCATGAAAAAACATGGCGGGTTTCTGACGCTCAACGACCTGGCCGAACATCGCTCGACATGGGTCGATCCGGTTTCGCTCAATTATCGCGAATACGACGTGTGGGAATTGCCGCCCAACGGCCAGGGAATTGCGGCCCTGCAGATTCTCGGAATCCTCGAAAGTTACGATCTTCGCACCGCAGGCTTCGGTAGCCCCGACCACATCCACTGGTTCGTCGAAGCGAAGAAACTGGCCTTTGAGGACCGCGCCAAATACTACGCTGATCCGGAGTTCAGTGACGTGCCAGTCACGGAACTGGTCTCGAAACCGTACCTCCAGTCGCGACGCGCGTTGATCGACCAACGGCGCGCCGCCGCCAGTTACGAACCCGGCAATCCCGCGCTCGGTCACGGCGACACCATTTATCTGACCGTCGCCGACAAGGACCGCAATATGATTTCGCTGATCCAAAGCAACTACCGGGGGATGGGGTCGGGAATGTGTCCCGACGGACTGGGGTTTTGTCTGCAGGACCGCGGCGAACTGTTTGACATGACGCCGGGGCGGGCGAACAGCTACGCGCCGGGAAAACGCCCCTTTCACACAATCATTCCCGCCTTCGTAACGCGCGACGGAGTGCCGTTCATGAGCTTTGGCGTCATGGGCGGCGCGACGCAGCCCCAGGGTCACGCGCAAATCATCATCAACATGGTCGATTTCGGGATGAACGCCCAGGAAGCCGGTGACGCTCCGCGAATTCTCCACTCCGGTTCCTCCGAACCGACTGGCGAACGAATGACCGACGGCGGCGTCGTTCAACTGGAAAGCGGCTTTGACTACGAGACGATCCGCCAGTTAATGGACCGCGGTCACATCGTTCAGTTCGATCTCGGATCGTACGGCGGCTATCAGGCAATTGTCTACGACGCGGAAAATGACGTGTGGATTGGCGCGTCGGAATCGCGCAAGGATGGGCAGGCGGCCGGGTATTAGTTGGACTACCCCATTGAGTAAGAGTACGAGTACCATCCAGCGGGTTGAGTACGACGACGATTGCGTTCGAGGCCCATCCTGGCTCGTCGACTTCGGCTCCATAACGGACAGGTCGAACAGAAGATACAGCACCGAAACGAAAATGAACCATACCCCAGCCGTTATCATCACAACAACCTGCGACGACCACGGCGTTCTGGAACGTATTGCGGGCGATCTGGTCGCCGGCAAGCTGGCCGGGTGCGTCCAGGTCTCCGGGCCGATTACCAGCTACTATCGCTGGCAAGGCAAACAGGAAACGAGCCGCGAGTGGCTGTGCGAGGTTAAAACGACCAGCGATCACATGGAAGCCGCCATTCAGCGCATCGGCGAACTGCATTCGTATGAGACTCCGGAGATCATCGCGGTCCCGGTGACTGGAGGCGACCCGCGCTATCTGGACTGGCTGGCGGCGCAAGTCGGTTGAAGACCTCGACATGAATGTCTGAGTAGCCGCGGCTATTTATCTGCAGCCACGTTCGATTGCAAGGAGACCATCTCAAAAGAACAGTTTCCAACCCGCCCAGACAAGACACGCGACAATTGCTCCGGCGAAAAGCGCGACGACGATCTTCCAGCCAATCGACAGTTGGACGTACCGGTCGATCCACCGGCGAATCTGGACTTCGATTCCGTCGAGTACCCACGCGATGCCGGGAATCTCGCGACCCAGCATGGCAATCCCGACGATTGCAAGGAACCCGCCAGGCCCTGGCAACCATCCGATGGCGAGTCCCGCGACGATCAGCAGGACCCCCACGACGAAAATACTGATCCTTGTCGCACGGCTCGACCCCTCGGTCTCTTTCTGAAACTTGCGGAAATCGCGGAATCGGCGGCCCGGTTTGCCGTCGCGCAATACCGTAAATTCCTTTTTCAGCTTCTTGCCGAAAGTTTCGCGACTATTGGCGTCAGTCATGGCGCGAAGATCGGCACGTAATAAATGGGGATTTGCAGAAAAAAAATGCACGTCATGGCCGTCGCGAATTCCGGTCCCGCCCGCTCATCAATCCACACGTCGCGGCGGTCATTTATTTCAAGCAGTTCGTCACAAAGGTGGCGGTTTTTGTCGCGACAGGGGCGGCGTTGACGACGCAGACACCCAGCTCCGAGGGGTGCCCGCCGCAAGAAAATGGCGTCGATTCATCGTTTCGTCCGGATTTTTGGTGCTGTTGGCCAAATCGCAGCGCCGCCAGCTTGTTGTTTATCGTAGCGGGTATTTTAATGAAGTGGTCCGGGAAAAGCGCGAAATTCGGGCAAGAAACACCGTGCACGGCGGACACTTTCTCGAACGGGCTACCTTCCGTCGCTTCAAGCCGCGGCCCGGCAAGGCCGCCCTAATTCTTTTTTCGCACTTTCAGGAGAATTTGAACATGATTCGATCCTTTATCAATTTCCCCTGCGTTGCGCTTCTTGGATACACATTGAGTGCGGGAATTCCCGGATGGGCGGCACCGCGATGCCAGTCGGAACCGGTCGGCGGCGAAAAATTCAGCCAACCCGATAAGTTCCGCCAGCTCGAGGAAGTCCTTCCCACCCCCAACGATTATCGCACGGCTTCGGGATCGCCCGGACACGCCTACTGGCAACAGCAAGTCAATTATGTCATTGATGTATCCGTCGACGAGGAAGCCCGCACGCTGACCGGTTCGGAGAAGATCACTTACCGAAACCTTTCGCCGGACCCGTTGCGTTATCTGTGGTTGCAACTCGACGCGAACATTTTTACGCCGCATTCCGATGCGTGGCTTGCCCAGACG
>JBGTFW010000231.1:0-8735 GCA_041747075.1 Pirellulaceae bacterium | reverse complement strand
GGGCGTATGGTAGATTTCCGTCAGTCCGGTGTGCAAAAACATGACGGGAATCTGGACGCGAACAAAGGCCATGTGATCGCTGCCGGCGAACGGACTCGCCTGCTTGTCAAGCTCAAGCGGATTTTGCGGATCGTTTGCCTTGTCGAGCACGTCGTCAAACATGGCCGAAGTGCCGGTTCCAAAGATCGTCAGCTTGTCGTCGCGAAGTCGCCCGATCATGTCGTAATTGATCATCGCAACGGTCTTGTCGATCGGAAAGAGCGGGTTTTCAACGTAATACGCGCTGCCGAGCAAGCCGCGTTCCTCGCCGCTGAAGGCAATAAACACGATTCGTCGACCCGGCTTCTTTTCCGAGATTGCAAAACGCCGTGCCAGTTCGACGACGCCGGCGGTCCCCGTGGCGTTGTCGTCGGCCCCGTTGTGAATTTCGACGCGACCTGGCGCATTGGAACCATAGCCACCGAATCCAAGGTGATCATAATGTCCGCCGACGATAATCGTTTCATCGGCATGGGGTCCTTCGCCCTCGACGATTCCGACGATGTTGTTGGTTGTGACTTCGTTGGCGGAGAAGGCCGAGACGGCGGTGACCGTCCAGTTGGCAACGGGTTGCGAAAGCGGCTCGAGCGTCTCGTCGATCAGTCCCTCGATCTCGGCCAGCGTTGTCACTTCCTTGCCATCGGCGGTCACCAGCGGACTCTTCGCGAGCAACTGCTCGAACGCCGACCGCTTGAGTTGAATGAAGGGAATGCCGGCACCGCCGCGCCCGAAAAGGGCGGGTTGCGAGAGTTCGTCCGACTCCTCGTCGGGCGCGCGGACGTGATCGTTGACGAGAATCGCCGCGACCGCGCCTTTTTCTTTCGCCAGTTCGAGTTTGCGGGAGATCGATGCGTTGGGTGAATTCTCCGCGCCCGCAAAGACGCTGTCCGGGTTCTGTTGCTGGGGTTCGATGCGGATAAACACAACAACCCGGCCCGCCACATCGAGATCGCGGTATTCGAGATAGTTGTTTTCGGTGTCCTCGATTCCGTAGCCGACAAAAACGACTTGCGCGCTGCTGGCTTCCCCGCTGTCGCCGATCATGAGGGGCTGAAACTGTTCGTTGATCTTGAACTCGAGAGACGAACCCTCGCCGGCGCTCGACTCTTCCGCGCCACTGTATTCAAAAACGAGTTTCGTCTTGCCGGAGTCAACCGACGTCCCCATGTTAATCGTGAACGGCTGGCGATAGGTCCCGTCCGACGTACCGCTTTTGACGCCGAATGCCTTGAACTCATCGATGATAAAGGTCGCCGCCTTTTCGATTCCCGGCGAGCCGGGTTCTCGCCCCTCAAGTGCGTCCGACGAAAGGTACTTGATGTCATGATCGATCCGCTGTTCGGGAGAAGCGACGGATTGGGCCTGCAGGCCGCGAACCGTTAACAGGCAGCAGACCAGCGCCGTGGCAACGAGGGTCCACTGCCGCGCCGTCGCGTGATGTCGGCGAAGGGAAATCGATTGAAGCACGTTCATCTCCAGAAATTGATTGACGATTGATTTGATTGACGATCGACCGGTTCAGTCACCCAAGGCGAGTGGGGAAGGATACTTTATCAAACGGGACTTTCGCCGTCACGGGTCCGATCAAAAAAACGCGGTGCCCTGCCGTTCACGCTGAACCCGCCGTGCTGGGCCAACCCCGCCATCGTCAGCAAGTGGCCGGCGTTGTATGCTGAGGCACTTTCCGGATACGGATAGGTTATTGAACCCTGGTTGGCTTGCGAAGTGTCGCGGGATGTCGAATCGAATGAGCAGTACGGAAAACACCTCTCCGGCGCGAAGGAAGCTGATCGCGGGAAACTGGAAAATGAACCCCGGCGGCCGCGCGGCGGTCAAACTGGCTGAGGAATTGGTTTGCCGTTTTCGGAACGGGCCGCCAGTTGATGTTTGGGTCTTTCCGCCCGCGGTCTGGCTGATGACCGTTGGCCGGGCGCTTGAGGGATCATCGATTGAGGTTGGGGCGCAGAACGTCTCTCATGAATCCGATGGGGCCTTCACCGGGGAAATCAGCGCGACGATGCTGAGCGATGTTGGCTGCCAGAGCGTGATCGTGGGGCACAGCGAACGCCGGACACTTTATGGGGAAACCAGCGAATTGGTAAATGCCAAGGCACTTGCGGTGTTACGGGCCGGGCTGAAGCCGGTGATTTGTCTTGGTGAGACACTGGACGAACGCGAATCGGGCCGGACGGGCGAAGTCGTTGAACGACAGTTCCTCGAATCGCTGGCCGGCATTTCAGCCGGGCAAATGGCCAAAACCGTGATTGCCTACGAGCCGGTATGGGCGATTGGCACGGGCCGCGTGGCGACCGGGGAGCAGGCCCAGGCCGTTCATGCCGACCTTCGCAAGATGCTTGAAAGTCAGTACAATCCGCGACTGGCTGCCGAGGCCCGGATTATTTACGGCGGAAGCGTTAAGCCGGATAATGCCGACGATCTGCTGGGGCGTCCTGATATTGACGGGGCGCTGGTTGGCGGAGCGTCGCTGGATGCCGACAGCTTCGCGGCCATCGTCGAACGTGCGTCGGCCCTTGCAAACGCCGGATGACGCGATTCCCGGTTACCCTCGGAAGGAACGGGAACGCCGGATATTTGATGTAAAACGTCGGGCAAAAAAGCGCTCGCTCGAACGTTGGTCCTGATTTGCAATCAACACGGAGCGCGGTGGAAACCCTACGGGCGGGACTATGAACCTTGGCTTGTTTTTTTTGGGCTTGTTGTTGTTCCTGACAAGCCTCTTTCTCATCCTCGTGATTCTCGTCCAGCGCGGGCGGGGTGGCGGCCTGACCGGCGCGCTCGGCGGAATGGGCGGCCAAAGTGCTTTCGGTGCCAAGGCCGGTGATACGTTCACGCGGATCACCGTTGTGACGGCGATGATCTGGATTCTCCTGTGCATCGTGACGATCAAGTTCTTTAACCCGCCGCCTGAACCGATCGTCGAGAATCGGGGACTCAGTCGCGGCGATGCCGCAGCGCCAGTCGGTCCGCTTGACGCCGGGGACGAGGGCGCGGTCGACGAATTTCCCGACGATCCTGAGGCCAACCCACCCGACGAGGAAGGTGGTGTCCCGGATGAAGGCGGCATGCAACCGCCTGTTACGGAAGGCCAGCCGCCGTTGGACGAACAAGGAAATCCCGCGCCCGCGGACCCGACAAATCCAGACGAACCGGCTCCTGACGACGACGGGAGTTCGTCTCTACCCGGCGACGAGAAGAGTCCTCCAGCGCCTCCCGATGACAACGATGGGTAGTTGCCGTGGTGCTTAGCATGACGGGGCATGGCCAGGCGCGCCGCGAATCCGGGGAAGACGCGGTGTGGGTCGAAGTGCGCTCGGTCAACAACCGGTTTCTCAAGATCACGGTCAGTTCGACGGAGCGGCAGGCGGACCTTGAGTCGCGAATCCGTCATCGCGTTCAGGAAAGTGTTCGACGCGGCAGTGTCCACGTCAGCCTCGATTTCCAGCGCGAGTCCAGCGGCGATTCGTTGCGAGTCAACACGGCCCTGCTCCGTAAACTACATCACGAGGTCCAGTCGGTTGATCCCCAGGCCTCGGCGGCTCCGCTTGCGGCGCTCCCCGGAATCGTGGAAGTCGCCGTACCCGTGCGTGCCGACCCGGAACGGTTGTGGGTGACCGTCGGGCCGGCACTGGACGAGGCGCTGGGCCAGCTCGAGGCAATGCGCCGCCAGGAAGGCGAATCGATGGCGGCGGACCTGTTGATCAACAGCCGACAGATTCGCGAACATCTGGAGTCGATCCGAAGCCGCGCACCGGTGGTTGCCGACGCATGGGGCAACCGGTTAATCGAAAGAATCAACCAGATGCTTGCGGAAATCGACGTCACCGTGAGCCGACCGGAGGTGATTCGCGAAGTGGGCATTTTCGCGGAACGGTGCGATATTTCGGAGGAAATCGTGCGGCTGGCGAACCATCTCGACCAGTTTGACGAAATGGTTGGCGCTGGTCAAAGCGACGGTCGGAAGCTAGAATTCCTGACTCAGGAAATGCTTCGCGAAACCAACACGATCGGGTCCAAGGCCAACGACGGGGAAAACTCCCGTGCCGTTGTCGAGATCAAGACGGCTATCGAGCGGATTCGCGAGATGAGCCAGAATATCGAATGACGGCGCGAGGATTATTGCTCATCCTTTTTTTTCGTGTTCATGAATTCCACGAGGCGGGGAAGGCTCATCGTTATTTCAGGTCCGTCGGGCGTCGGAAAATCGACGGTCGTCCGCCAGTTGCTGCGATCGTGCGAGTTGCCCCTGGAGGTCTCCGTCTCGGCGACGACGCGCGCGCCGCGGGCCGGAGAAGCAGACGGGGTCGATTACCAGTTCATCTCGGCCCGTCGTTTCGCGGAACTTCGACGCGACGACGAGTTCATCGAATGCGCCGAGGTCTTCGGAGCGGGCGAATGGTACGGAACCCCGCAAGGACCGGTCCGCGAAGCGCTTGACAAGGGCCGGAGCATGATCCTCGAGATCGACGTCGGCGGAGCATTGCAGGTTCTCGGAGTTTTTCCGGACGCCATTACCATTTTCATTCATCCTGGATCGCTTGACGAACTGGAAAGGCGATTGCGCGGTCGCGGGACCGAGGCAGAAAGCCAGATCAACAAGCGGCTGGCCGTAGCCTCCGGCGAACTGGAGATGGCGACTCATTACGATCACATTGTTACGAACGAAAACATCGAAACGACGGCCGACAAGATATGCCGGCTGTTGAAGCGACTGGAGGAAGGCAAATCATGTACGACGAGTTAAAAGAAGAAGAGATCGTCAACCTCGTGGGGGGGCGGTTCAAGCTGTCGACGCTGATCCAGAAACGACTGGTTCAGCTCAACCAGGGTGCCAACCCGCTGGTCGACACGACATCGACCGACAAGATGGAAATTGTCTTGCGGGAAATTCGCGAGCAAAAAATCCGGCTCGACATGTCCAATGAAGTCGCTTTTGGCGACGACGGCCCCGATTTCAATCAGCCCCCCGAACTCGACCTCGACAGTTTGTAGTAGCGGACTGGCAACAGTTCCGGTTCTTTGGCGTCGCTCCGGAGACACACCCGGCGCACGGATAAGAGGACCACGGATAACATCGGCCGCCGATAGGGTTCGGCGTCGCCAGTCATGTTAGCGGCGCGACCTCGCCGTGCTAGTGAATGAACTCGTCCCAGTTGACTTCGTCATTGTGGGAATGGGTGAAACCCATGGCGCGTTCCTGCCGCACGGTTTCCTCGTCGCGAAAGGCCATCACGTAAGTCTTGCGCCATTGATTGGAAAGGTTTCCCGCCGAGCCATGCACGATCCGCTCGTCGTGAATCGTCACGCTCCCGCGACGGACCGGGAGGTAAACGATCTGGTCGGTCGGCTTGCTTTCGATTACCAGCGTATGAGATTCATCGCGGTTGTCGCCGGCAGGTCGGTGGGCACGGAGTTGCGGTTCGCGATTTGTTCCCGGAACGACCTGCAAACATCCGTTCTCCACGTCGGAGTCGCTCAACGCCAGCGAAAACGTGGCGGTCCAGGTGTTTTTCGTCTTGGGCCAGTAACCGAGGTCCTGGTGCATGGCAAATTCGGCCGATTCCTTTTGCGGCTTCTTCGCAAGGAACTGCTCGTAGTCCATGACCGCGTTTCCGTTCTGGTACAACTGGTCGGCGACGCTTTTCGCCACTTGCCAGTAAATGTTCTCGACCAGTTCCGGACGGTATTTGCCCGGCAGCATCGCGTTGACGAGCCGGAATTGTTCGACCGGTGTCCCGTACGGCTGGCTCATGTCACAAAAGTCGCGATCCATGCCAGGCTCATTGCCATGAACAAAATGATCGAACCAGTGGTCGAGCAGCTTCAGTTCCTCCTCGGTGAGGAACTCGTTGAGAATCAGCCAGCCTTCATCGGCGAACTGCCGGATTTCCTCCGGAGTGACCCGATAGGAATTACCGGAACGGCGATGAATACCTGAATCCGGATTGGTCGCTCGTTTCATAGTCGCACTTTCATAAAAAACTCGACGGGGCGCGGCGTCGTTGACGGAACATCGCCAATTTAAGCGCGCTGGGCCGCGAATAAAAGCCCGAAGCGCACGCTGTTTATTATACAATCGCTCGGCGCGGCGATGCCGGACCGTCGCCTTGACCCTCCCCTCGATGGAAAACTGATGATGGACCTGAAACTCAACGGACGGACGGTTTTTTTAACTGGCGGGAGCGGAGGGATCGGCCGGCAGATCGCCCGCCAATTCTCACAAGAAGGTGCCCAGGTTGCCGTTCACTTTTTCACCAATCGGGACTCGGCGGATTCGGTCGTGACGGAAATCGGGACCGATTGTGCGATGGCGGTCGGTGGCGACGCGGCGGACGAAAACCAGATGAGCGAAGCATTCAGGATGGTCCGCGAGCGGTTCGGACGAATCGACGTGCTCGTTGCCTGCGCTGGTTTGTGGCCCGTCAACGAGACGCCAATTCACCAGATGGAAATCGCCCAGTGGCGCAACACACTCGATAATAACTTGACGTCCGCGTTCGTTTGCTGTCGCGAGTTTCTCACGGGTGTCACCGCTGATTCCTTTGACGATCCGTCGATTGTGCTGATCGGCTCGACAGCAGGGCTTTTTGGCGAAGCGGGGCACGGCGACTACGCAGCCGCAAAAAGCGGATTGACGTTCGGACTGATGCTCTCGCTGAAAAACGAGATCATCCGAATCGCCCGCAACGGACGAGTCAACACGGTCTGCCCGGGCTGGACCGTGTCGCCGATGACCGATCGCTTTACGGGAAATGAAGACGCTGTCCGCCGGGCGCTTTCGACGATAGCACTTCGCAAGGTCGCTTCGCCGCGTGATATTGCCAACGCCGTACTGTTTCTGTCATCCTCCTCCGCCGCCGGGCACATTACCGGTCAGGTGCTGACGGTCAGCGGCGGGATGGAGGGGCGCAAGCTCCATGAGGAAAGTGGAGAGTGGAGAGTTGAGAGCTGAGAGTGGAGCGTGGAGAGTTTCAGACAGCAGATTCAAAATTTTAAATTCAGATTTCAACCGTCAACCTTCAGATAGTCGTTCGTACGATATTCGTTTCAGTTTTCGGTTACCGGTTTTCAGTTTCATGTTGTGGAAGAAGTCGCGCCGCTTGGCGGTTGGCCTGAAGGTAACGGCTGCGTTGCTCGCGGCAGCGACTGCGTTGCTCGCGGCAGCGCCCGTTGTCGATGCGCAGCCCGTCCCACCTGGCCAATCGTCCGTCGACGCCGAACCGGCCCTCAACGAGTTGATCACGGGTCTCGCCCTGAAGTACATGCCGCACTCGTGGGAGCGCAACAAGGGCTGGGGCGCGCAAACCGAACGATGGGACGGAATTCACTGGGAGCGCGACGGATGGAAACTCAAGTCGCGGCGGCGGCGAAAACTGGTCAACGACGGAACGTGGCGCAAATACTCGGCGACTTTGGCCGATCCGCAACGACAGTTTTCGGTGGCGGTCACCAACATTCGTGCAACGGGGCGAGGGACGATTGCGTTTCAGGTGGCATTTTCCGCCAGGCTGGACCTCTTCGCGCGCCAGGCGTTGTGGGAGACGGGGGTTCAGCTCTACAGCCTTTCCGCCAAGGGAAGCGCGACGGTTCGCCTGGTGATCGACATCGAGACAAGCGTATCGCTGGATGGCGCGGGTTTTCCACCCGACGTCGTCTTCGTGCCGAGAGCGACAGGCACTGAGCTGATCGTCGATGAATTTCGCATCGATCGCGTGAGCAAGCTGGGCGGCGAGTTCGCGCAGCAGGTGACGCGGCTTGCCAGGCGTGAACTGGACGACGAAATTGCCGAAAAGGAACAGGAACTGACGGAAAAACTCAATCGCGAATTTAAACAACACGCGGAGGAGTTTCGATTGTCGCTGGCCAAAGCGCTGAAAATCAGGTGGGCCGAGTCAGCGATGCCGCATTTGACGCCCGCGGTGCGCGAAGCGGCCGGTGCCGTGCGGCACTAACCGGCTAGCGCGGTGTCTGGTGGTGTGCAGATTGTCAGTGATCGCTGGCGAGTCTATGTCTTTTGGCTGACGCGGCCCGCGGCTAGCGCCGGCGGTTTACCGGGTTGTCGCGGGTTGGCTGACGCGGCCCGCGGCTAGCCTGTCTTGAGTATCATCGGCAAGCTGGAAGCTTGCCCCACGTTGTTCACTCGCTGGCGCTTCGTGCTTGTATGCGCGACACTCCATGCCGAAAGCAACACTCCATGCTGAAGGCAACACTCCATGCTGAAGGCAACACTCGCCAGCTATTTGAGCTTGGGCAGTATCTCGATCAGCTTGTCGGCGAAATAGTCGACTTCCGCGATCGTGTTGAATGCGTAAAAACTGGCGCGGCAACTGGCGGCGATCCCCAGATGCGTGTGCAGCGGCATCGTGCAGTGATGCCCGGCGCGAACCGCCACGCCTTGCAAATCGAGCAAGACCGAAATGTCCTGCGCGGAGACCCCGTCGACTACAAAACTGACGATCCCGCACGTCCGGTCCGCCGACGGGCCAAGCAGGGTCAAACCGTCGATTTCACCCAGCCGATCGCGCGCACGACTGGCCAATTGTTGCTCGTGGACCAGCAGCGATTCCATTTCCTCGTTCGCTTCCAGCCATTCAATGGCCGCGCTAAGTCCGACGGCTTCGGCGATCGGCGGCGTTCCCGCCTCGAACCGCGCGGGCAAGTCGCCCGGCGTGAATCCA
>JBGTFW010000230.1:0-17223 GCA_041747075.1 Pirellulaceae bacterium | reverse complement strand
GGGATTGCGAGCAATGTACACTACCAACTCATTGAATTCCGCTTCTTGCTTTTCACGATCGCGCAACACCCTGTCATGGGGTTGATGTTGAAACTCGACGCCCAGTTTGTGAAGGGGAATGCCAACCTGTTTGCGAAAGTACTTCGAGGCCTTGATCTGGTCCGTCTGGTCGTCGATCCCGACCCAAACCATGTGCAAATGGTCGGGCATCAAGCAATAGATCGGACAAGCGAATGAATAACGAAATGAAGCGTGGGTAAGTAATTCCCTAAACTTGTAAAATAATGCGGGAATTAACCAACCAGTTCTGCGATCCTGAATGGTGTAGGTCCAATGTACGTACGCCTGTCCACAATAATTGGCTCTTTCAAGGCGCGGCAAGTGCATTTTCTTGTCCATCGGTAATTCAACACTTCCCAAAATGTAGCTACCGTCGCCAGACGGTGGCGACCGTACATCCACGCTCTGGCGAGCGTAGCTACGGTGTCCCCGGCTTCCCGGCCTGCAACGGATAATTGTCGACGACGACAATATAGATCGTTACTGAATGCCCCGCGACGTCGCGGGTGACGCTTTCGGCACCGGGGATCGGACGCGTCGCCAATTCGATTGCGAGCGTCTCGCCCTGAATGTACTTGCGATTGTCGTCGATCGCGCGGCGCAACTCCGCCGATTCCGTCACCGGGCCCAGGACAATCCGGTCGGTGAATTGCAAATCCATTTCCTTGCGGCGATCCTGAACCAGTCGCACGACGTCGCGGGCCATCCCTTCCCGGATCAACTCGTCGGTCAGTTCCGTCGACAGCACGACAACGCAATCACGCCCTTGCGCGGCGGCCCAGCCGTCGCGCGCGCGGAGTCGGACTTGCACGTCCTCGTTGTCCAGTTCCACAATCTCGCCGTCGACTTGCAAGGAGACCTTGCCGGTTTCGTTCAGCTCGCTGAGGAGGCTGGCTCCGTCGGCCGCGGCGAGCGTTCGCTTGACAACGGGCATTAGCTTGCCGACGCGTGGTCCGAGTCGCGCGAAATTGGGCTGGACGTCGTATTCGACAAACTCGCCAGCGTCCGTCTGGTAGGTAACGCTTTTGACATTCAGTTCGTCGCGGAGAATCTGGTCGTGCCGCTCCAGCCAGTCGCGAAGCGCGGCGTCGTTGAGAATGACCGTGACGCCGGAAAGCGGCTGGCGCACCTTGAGTCGCGACTCCATCCGCGCGGCCCGGCCGAGAGAAGCGATTTCGATGAGCAATCTCATCTGGCTTGAAAGACCTTCATCGACGCGCGAACGATCGGCGAGCGGCCAGTCGCACAGGTGAACGCTCTCCACCGCGCGGCCCTTGAAAACGCCCGACAGGTTTTGCCACAGCGTCTCGGCGAAAAACGGCACGAACGGCGCGATCATCTTGCAAGTCACCAACAGGCACTCGTACAAGGTCCAGTAGGCGTCCAGCTTGTCCGAATCGCGCGGGTCGGTGCTCCAGAAACGGTCGCGGCTGCGGCGCACGTACCAGTTGCTCAGGTCGTCGACGAATCGAGTGATTGCCTGGCAGGCACCATAATTATCGTAAGCGTCCAATCGCGTGGTCACCTCGCCGAGGACGCGATTCAATTCACTGAGCAGCCATCGATCCAGTTCACTTCGCTGGTCGAGCGGCCGCCACGACGCGGCGCGCTCGAGGCTGGGCCGAGAAAGCTCACCGACGTCACCGGACAAGTCGACGGCGGGATCGAATTGGTCGGTGATCGCGTAAACGACGAAGAAGCTATAGACGTTCCACAGGCGGAGGAGGAATTCCGGGATGCTTTCGCGGATTTGTTGTTCGCTGTAACGGATGGAGGTCCACGGCGGCTGGCAGGCAAAGAAGTACCAGCGAAGGGCGTCGGCCCCGTAGCGGTCAAAAATCTCGCCCGGCGCAAGATAATTGCGCTTTTGCTTCGACATCTTGCCCGTGAAGTGCGAGTAGTTGCCCGAACCAAAATCCCGCTCGGCCTCCTCGCGCGTGAGCCGCAACTGGCGCGCGTCCTCGCGCGATTCGTACCATTCACTGAGCATCAGCCCCAGTACGATACAGTTCCGGTACGGGTGCGGGTGCGCGACCGTTCGCCCCGAACAGCCCTCTTCGCCGAACATCATCGTGCTGATCGCCAGCAGGCTGTAGAACCAGCCCCGCGTCTGGTCGAGCGCCTCGCTAATAAAATCGGCGGGAAACTGGTTTTCAAAGAGTTCGCGGTTTTGATGCGGATAACCCCACTGGGCGAACGGCATCGCCCCGCTGTCGTACCAGCAATCGATGACTTCGCTGACGCGGCGCATTCGCGCGCCTCCCTTAAAGGACGAGTCGTAGGTCACGTGATCGATGTACGGTTTGTGAACGCGGAGGTCGTCGGGAAGGTCCGGGTTGGCGGATTTTGCTTCGTCCCAGACGTGCGTACCGGCGACACCCGGTTTTTCCATGAGGGCGGCCCATGAATCGATGGCTTCCATTTGCCCCGTCGCCTCGCAGACCCAAATGGGTAACGGCGTCCCCCAGTAACGTTCGCGCGACAGCGCCCAGTCGACATTGCTTTCGAGGAAGTTGCCAAAACGGCCGTCGCGAATGTGGTCGGGGAGCCAGTTGATTCGCGAGTTGTTCGCAAGCATCTCGTCGCGAAAGTCGGTCGTGCGAATGAACCAGCTTTGCCTCGGGTACTGAATCAACGGGTCTTCCTCGGCGCGCCAGCAAAAGGGGTACTCGTGCAGGTACTGTTCCTGAAAGTAAAGCCGGCCGGTATCGCGAAGCTGTCTCACGATCGCCCGGTCGGCGTCCTTGACCCACTGGCCCTCGAAATCGGGGGCTTCGCTGGTGAATTTTCCGTTAGGAGCGACGGCGCAGATCATTTCCGGGGCATCGCCCTCGACAAAGCGGGCCTGCTCGCCGATCAGCAGTTCGTAATCGACTTCGCCAAACGCAGGGGCTTCGTGGACAGCCCCCGATCCGCTGTCGGTCGTGACGAAATCCGCCGATGTGATCCGCCAGGCGATGTGTTGCGACCCACCGGATTTCAGTTTGCCAGTGACGTCGCCCAGCGTGCGGTGGTAGTAGTCAAACGGCGGGACATACCTCAGTCCGACGAGTTCGCTCCCCTTGCAATTCGATTGAATCGCGAGTTTTCGCTTGACCTTTTTCTCCATCGTTTCGACGAGGTCGGCGGCGAGGATGATGTTCGACTTGATTTCCGGATCGAAGACCGTTGCGTACTCGATCTCCGGATGAACGGCGGCAAACTGGTTACTGGGAAGCGTCCACGGCGTTGTCGTCCAGACGAGGAGGCTCGTGTTGCTCCGATCGACCAGCGGAAAGAGCACAAAGACGCTGGGATCAGCGACTTCGCGATACCCCTGCCCGACTTCACCGGCGCTGAGAGCCGTTCCCCCCTGCGCCCACCACCAGACGATCTTGTGACCCTGATAGAGGAGGCCGCGATCGAAGAGGTTCTTGAGCGACCACCAAACCG
Organism: Pirellulaceae bacterium; assembly: GCA_041747075.1. Taxonomy (GTDB): domain Bacteria; phylum Planctomycetota; class Planctomycetia; order Pirellulales; family Pirellulaceae; genus CAJQPP01. The sequence continues at coordinate 13,731 of JBGTFW010000230.1, read as the reverse complement.
ATTCAACGTAACTCTGGTGGTACGTGACGTAGGCTTCGTCGAGCTTGATCCAGAATCCGAGCCGTTCGGTAATGCGTTCCCACTCGCGCATGTACCGCCAGACGCTTTTTTGACACATCTGGATAAAGGGTTCGACGCCGTATTGCTCGATTTCCTCGCGGGTGTGTATTCCAAGTTCCTTGCAGACTTCGACTTCGACGGGCAGCCCGTGGGTATCCCAGCCGGCCTTTCGCAGACAGCGCCGTCCGCGCATCGTCTGATAACGTGGAAAAAGGTCCTTGATGGCGCGCGTCAGGCAATGCCCCGGATGGGGCATCCCGTTGGCCGTTGGCGGGCCTTCGTAAAAAACAAACTCCTCCGCCCCCTCGCGGCGTGCCATCGATCGATCGTAGATTTCGCGATCCCGCCAAAACCGGAGAATCAATTCCTCTTGCCGGGGAAAGCTGATATTTCGATCGACCGGCTGAAACATGACTGTCCGATGCCGCGCATCCACGCGGGTGAAAAAAAAGGGGAACGAACTCTTGTGCGACAAGCGAACCGATTGTGACACCCGATCGGTGATCCGGCAATTGCCGAGACTCCGCAACGCGGTCGCCGGTTCAGGTTGGCCCCTGCTGTTTCGGGATCAGGAGGGTGGGTCGCTGTCGTCGGAGAGGACGCCCGAGTCGGCGGGGGACTCGGTCTCCGAAGGAAAGGAAAGTCCCTCGATTTCAAAATCAACGATGTCGAGCAGTTGCCGGGCGTACTCGTCGTCCTCGATTTCGTACTCGCCGACGACTTCGGCTTCGAAATCATCGTCAAAGTCGTCGTCGAAATCGTCAAGGTTGAACGGGGAAGGAGCACCGCGTTTCGCGCCGAGGAGGTCGTTCGTTTGCTCCATCGGAGAGGCGGGTTCCGCCGGGTTTTCTCCAGTCGGTCCGGTGCGCGAAGCAGCCATGGAAGTTCGCTTTCAAAACGGGGCGATTGATTGAAAACGCAAAAAGTGGTTTCGCATCGAAAAGCGTATTAACTGACCGTGCCGTTTGTCAAGCTTTTCGCCGCAAGTGCCAGCAATCCCGCGGTTCCGTCATCCTCCACTGGAAAGATGGAGGAAATCGACCCAAAATTGCGATATGAGCGACAAACTTCCCGTGGCCGGGTTCCAAATTGATGTCGTTTTCGGCGACCCGGCCGAAAACCTTGGGCGAATGGATCGTCGTTTGCGCGAACTGGCGGGCGAGGGCCTGTTCCTTGCCGTTTTTCCGGAGTGCTCGCTGAGCGGCTATTGCTGTGATTCACGCGATGAAGCCGCCTCAATCGCCCGCCCGCGAACCGACCCGCTCGTCGCCAGCGCGGCGGACCTCGCAAAGCGCCACGACGTCAATCTCGTCTTTGGCTTTCTCGAACTCGACGACGGCGAGATTTACAATGCCGCGATGCTGGCGACTCGCGACGGACGGCAACATGTCTATCGCAAGGTCCACTTGCCGAAACTGGGCGTCGACCAGTTCGCCACCCCGGGCAGCGCGTTTCAAGTCGTTGATGTTGAAGGCACCCGTATCGGCGTCAATATCTGTTACGACTGTTCCTTTCCCGAACCGGCGAGGGTCTTGTCGCTTGCCGGTGCCGATTTGATCGTCCTGCCGACGAACTGGCCGCCCGGATCGGGCGCGACGGCGGATTACATCCCGAACGCCCGCGCGCTGGAGAACAACGTCTGGTACATGGCGATTAACCGGGTTGGCGAGGAAAAGGGATTTCGCTTTATCGGCAAGAGCAAGATTTGCCACCCCGACGGACACGATCTGGCGTTTGCCAACCACGACGGCGAGGCGATTCTCCGTGCGGAAATCGATCCCTCCGTTGCAAGGCAAAAGCATCTCGTCCGCGTTCCGGGCAAACACGAGATCGACCGGATGGCGGATCGCCGCCCGGAGACTTACACTGCAATTACCGATGCGAACCGGGTTCAATGACTTGCAGTGAAGCCGCAACTGAAATGAACAATACGATTCAAGGTGCCTCGATTCGAGGTACCTGGTTACTTGTTGCCGTCGTCATGTCGTCGGCCCTGGTCGCTCAGGAAATCCCCCGAACACAGGACGAAACGGAACGGGCTTCGGCGGAAGACTACATCGCGTCGCTGCAACAAACGGCAATCGAAGCGAAATCCGCGCCGTGGGGATATTGGGGAACTTCGCCCGACAAATATTCGGGCTGGACGAATCATTCGAACCGGTTGATTCCCGTTTATTCTTTTGGCTATCCGCTCGACGGCGTGCAGGGCGAACAGAGTGCCTACCGCGATCAGGCGCGAATCGACGCGATCTACGGACGGCCCGTCGAGGAATCGCTCAACACGGAAGCGGACTACTTTGATCAAATCGAGTTGTATCAATTGCAAAAGGAGGCCGCCGCGGCGGGAAAGAAATATATCGTCGTGATTGTCTTCGACGGAATGGATTGGCAAACGACATGGGCCGCCGCGTTGTACCGAAATCGGGCGGTTGCCTATCGGAAGGGGCGCGGAAGGGGACTGGCGTTTCAGGATTACCAGGGCGTTGAAACCGATTTTGGTTTCATGGTGACCAGCCCGTGGAATGAAGACATGGAATTCGACGTCGACAGCCAGGTGGTCGTCAACAGCGAAAAGCCACCCTTTGGCGGTTACAACGCCGCGTTGTCGGGCGCGACTGCGTGGGCCGAACCGGCAAGCCTGCCGTCGTTGATCGGGCAGGACAAGGCCCTTGTACACGCCGTCACCGATTCGGCTTCGTCCGCGACTTCGATGTTCGCGGGCATCAAGTCGTACAATGCCGCGATCAACGTCGCCCCCGACGGCGGCAAGGTCGTTCCGGTCGCGCGGGAACTGAAAGATCAAGGGTGGTCCGTCGGAGTTGTGACCAGTGTACCGATCAGTCACGCGACGCCCGCCGCGACGTGGTCCAACAATGTTTCGCGAAACGATTACCAGGACCTCTCTCGCGACCTGGTTGGCCTGCCGTCGGTGGCCAATCGAACCGCCTTGCCGGGCGTCGACGTACTGATCGGCGGCGGGTGGGGGGAAGCGAAAACCTCGGAATCCGAGGTCAAATCCGAAATCAGAAATCAAGGCGACAACTTCGCTCCAGGAAACCGCTATTTCGCTGACTCCGACCTGGAAGCCATCGATGTTCGCAACGGCGGCCCGTATCGGGTTGCGCTGCGAACCCCTGGCGCGCGGGGCAACGATGTCCTTGCGAAAGCGGCCGAACAGGCGGTGCGCGACGGCCAGCGGCTGTTTGGTATGTTTGGTGTCGCGCGAGGGCAATTGCCCTATGCCACCGCGAACGGCGATTACAAACCTGTTGTCGGAGTTACCGGAATCGAGAACTACGTGGACGCGGACATCGAGGAGAATCCGACGCTTGCCGAAATGACGCGAGCCGCACTCAAGGTTCTGGAAACGAACGACAAGGGTTTTTGGTTGATGGTCGAATCCGGTGACGTCGATTGGGCCAACCATGACAACCAGATCGACAACTCGATCGGTGCCGTGTTCAGTGGAGAAGCGGCCTTTGAAGAGATTTGCCGGTGGGCCGAGGCCCGTGACTGCTGGAACGAAACCGCCGTTTTCGTCACCGCCGATCACGGTCATTTGCTGGTGATCACCGATCCGGAATCCCTCGCCGGCCTTCGTATCGGAGGTGGAGGCAAGGCAGGCGACCCGGCGGACTCCGACCGTCGACCATGACCGAACGAGGCAATTCGACCCCGTCAATCGTGCCGCCGAACGATGGGTCGCCGGACGCTGAAGGCCGGAAACCCGTTCGTGGTTCACTGGGACAACACCGCTGGTTCGCTGACGCCTGCCTCATTGCCACGACGTTGATCTGGGGGATCAACCTGGTCGTTTTCAAGTACTCGATCGGGATTCTTGAACCGGTTGTTTTTAACGCGCTGCGGCTGGTTTTCGCGATGTTTACCCTGGGGCTCTGTCTCGTCGTTGAAAGCCGCCTTTATCACCGCCCCATGTTTCCCCGATCAAGTCGGAGCGGGCCGAAAATTCCGTGGCACGCCGTCTTCTGGTTTTCCCTGCTCACGGGAATCGTCTACATGGTTTTTTTCCTGACGGGAATCTCACGGACGACCGCGGGCAACACGGCGCTGTTGCTTGCGTCGATGCCAATGTGGACCGCCGTTCTCTCGTTTGTCTGGCTGCGCGAACGATTGCGACGCATCTCGTGGATCGGACTGGCCGTGACTTTCATTGGAACGATGATCGTCACGATGGCGGGCGACGGAGTGAGTCTCTCGAACGAGCATATTCGGGGGAACATTCTTGTCGTGTCTGGCGCGCTGAGCTGGGCTGCCGCGACCGTGATCAGCCGGCCCATTCTCCGTGTGATGTCGCCCCTTCAGTTGACGTTCATCGCCAGCGTCACCACGACGCCTTTCCACGTGTTGTGGATTCTGCCAATCGTTGGGAACCAGGTTCCCGCGATCCTCAGTGGCTGGATGATGGTTGCCATCGTGTTTAGTGGAGCGTTTTCCACCGGCCTCGCGTACGTGTTGTGGAACACCGGGGTAAAGATTCTTGGCGGGTCGCACGCTGCCATTTTTCAAAACGTCGTGACCGTCGTGGCGGTGACGGGAGGATGGGTGATCCTCGGCGAGCAGCCGCTGGCGGGGCAAGTCGTTGGCGGGGCAACGATCATCGCGGGCGTCCTTGTGATGCGTCGAGGCCGGGACTAAGGCGAGTATCTCGCGTTGTTGACGATGGTTTTCAACTCAGGTTACAATTGGATCGTCGCGAACTTCCTGGTTCGCTGCCCTTGTATTTCCAATGGGTGTACAAGAGTGGTGTCCGGGGGCTGGCGTCTCACCGAAACCAGTCTGAATCTCGCCCATGCCTTTTCTCGTTCCCGAAGAAGAAAGCGCCTCGAAAGTCCGCTTTGAAGTGTCCGGCGAGACGGTTTTGGGGCGCCATCCGGAATGTCAGGTCGTGGTGGAAGATCTGGCGGTTAGTCGGCAACACGCGCGGATTACGTCGCGAAACGGAAAATTTCTTCTCGAGGACCTGAAGAGCCGCAACGGCACCCACCTTAACCGGCGAATGATCCAGCAACCGACGCGTTTGCTCGACGGCGACCGCATTCGCATCTGCGATCACGTGTTCGTTTTTCATCTGGACGAAGCCTCGAGTGCGTTGCGGCAGCTGCCGACGGTTGACTCCGAGAGCAGTGGACTGCAAAGCTCGTTTTTGCTTGACGAGCATCCCGGACAGGGCCTCTCGTCGATCATGACGCAAATCGAGTTGTCGAGCCATTCGCGGAGCAATCAGCCGATGGTGGCCAGCGCGGAGGCCAAATTTACCGCGTTGATGAACATCACCAAGGCGCTTGGTACAGCCATTGAGCTGGAAAAGGTCCTGCCGCGCGTTCTCGACAGTCTCTTTGAATTGTTTCGTCAGGCCGATCGCGGCTTCATTGTCCTTGCGACTCCCGAAGGCAACCTCAAACCGCTCGCCATGAAACTGCGTCGCGAGAACGACGAATCGACCTTTCGGATCAGCCGCACGATCGTCCACCACGTAATGGAGACAAGAAAGGCGATCATTTCCACGGACGCCGCCGCCGACACGCGGTTCGACCTGAGCCAGAGCGTCGCCGACTACCGCATTCGTTCCATCATGTGCGCGCCGTTGCTCGACGGCGAGGGGCGATCGATCGGCATCCTTCAAGTCGACTCGCTGCAAAACAACGTGGGGTTCGCCGAGGAAGAACTTGATGTTCTCGGTACCGTCGCCCTTCAGGCCGGCGCGGCTATTGATCGCGCGAGGTTGCACGATTTGGCGCTGAAAGAACAACGGTTGAGCGCCGATCTCGAACTGGCCAATGAAATCCAGCATCGGCTGCTGCCGGGCGCGGCACCTCAAATTGATGAATATGCGCTATTTGATTTTTACCGGCCCGCGGAGCAAGTGGGCGGAGACTATTTTGACTATATCGAATTGCCGGACGGCCGCGTTGCCGTCCTCGTCGGAGACGTCGTGGGACACGGAATTGCCGCGGCGCTTTTGATGGCCAAGGTATCCGCCGAAGCAAGATTCGCGCTGGCCAGCGAGAAATCGGCGGCGGCCGCCATGAATCGCCTCAACCAGGCGATTTGCCGACTGGAACTCGATCGGTTCGTCACGGTCGTGCTGGTGTTGCTCGACGCCGTGCGTCATGAAGTCACCATCGCCAACGCCGGGCATTTGCCGCCACTCGTCAAGCGGTGTCACGGGGCCGCCGAGGTGATGGATTCCACGCATTCGGGGTTGCCGATCGGTGTTAGTTGTGAATTCGAGTACGAACAATTCTCGATGGACGTCCGGCCCGGCGACCTGTTGGCCATTTACACCGACGGCATCAGTGAAGCCGTTGATTCGAATGGCGAGCTCTTTGGCAACCAGCGGGTGCTCGGTTTGCTGAACGAACGGCCGTGGGCAGACGGCGCGGAATTTGGCGAGTCACTCATTCAGGTCGTTCGCCAATTCATGGTCGGCAATCGCCAGGAAGACGACATTTGCCTTGTCTGCGTCTCGCGAACGCAAGCCCAACCGTAGTCACAACTGACCGCCGGCTAACCGCGGAGGGCCTCGATAATGGATTCGCTTTCCGCCTTGACGTCGCCGCGGACGTCAAGCAAACCGGCCAGCGGGAATCGGGAGCCTTCCATGTCTCGCGGTATCATCCAGCCAATGGCGTTAACGGCCGGACGGCTCACCACAAGATCGATGATCAGGCGGACATCATCGCGAAATTGACTCGTCAAACCATCGTCGCATATTGTTTGCGCGTGGCGACCGGACGGCAAGTCACCGGGGGAACCGATGGGAGCGGCAAAATAGATAATTAACGGCAATCCGAACTGCGACCATCGATCGATCAGATCAACCCATTGCAACGGGTCGCGAACGAGTGTTCCGTGAGGCCAGTAACCGAGATTGAATTCAAGCCCGAAAGCGGAAAGTCTCGCGCCATACCGAAGGAGCGACTCGGCAATTTCCAGTGCCGCGACGCCACCGCTGGCCGATGCAAGGCGTTCTCCCCACGGCTGGTCGAAACTCGCGGCCAGCGAGGCATTGGGAAATCCGCGGTCGAGCAACTCAAGTATCTCAAGTGCCATCTGTAGTTGCTGGGGGTAGTTGAAATGGGGTTGCCCAACGCCACTCAAGCCTCCCACGGCATGTAGAAGTCTTGCATCCCGCCCACAAATCCTTGATGCTTCGCGGCACACCGATCTGACCCTTGCGAGTCGTTGTTCAAAGGTCTCCGTGCCGGTAAGCCACTCGGGCAGCGCCGCCATCCCGAAATCAATGAACGGACCTATGACGCGAATATCGCCGGAGGGTGTTTCGGCGGCCCATGCCGAGACCGGACCCAGCGCGGCGACGTCCGGCTCGCCAATATCCGACTGCGACAGGGTCGGCTCGGCAAATTGTTCCAGCACGGGAATTTGCATTTGCGCCGACGCGGAAAGATCGCCGCACAGGCCAACCCGAACGGCAACATGGTCGGGCGAACTTTCTCCAATCGATTGCACCTGGCGGACATACTCCCGCACGATCTGGAACATCAGTTCGAGCGATCGATCAATGACTTCGTCAAAGGTCCGGGAGGTCGATTCCGCGGCTTCCCCTTCAAACAATCCGCGTGAGTACAGGCTGATTAGTCTGGTGACCTCGGAATGCAATTCTTCGGGGATCACCAAACCGCCTTCTTCCCAAATACTGATCTGGTTTCGGAGACGACCAAGATTTCCCCTCGCTAATTCACGGTCGAGTTGCCATGGATCGATCGATTCCGGTATCGTACCCGTCACCATGTAAACGTCTCCGTGGTCCTTGCTGGTAAATGGAACGAGCAAGCGGCCGGAGAGCGCGACGTGGCGCATTATGACGAGCAGCTCACCGTCGAGCGACGTGGAACACGTCCACGGGACGCCTTCAAGGCCGATGATTTGCGCTCTTCCCAACAAGTCGGGAGGATACCTGTCGGAGCGGGGGATGGTAAACAGGTACCGACCCATAAAAAAAACCTTGCGCGGGTAGTGGGCGGGAAACCGGCTGTTTCGAAACGCATTCTCCCACGCGATGCGCCGATCAGTGTCCGGAATCGTTGGACTGCTTTCAATTCTGGTTGATGGAACGCGACCCGTGCAAGCCAAGGTAACGGGTATCCACCCTTTTCACCGAAATTCGGGTCAAATAGAATTCCTTTGCGCCCTGTAACGCGCCGGGTTCGCTGCGAACGGGGCGATGCAGCGCGTTTTGAATTGTGTTCTGAAATACCACCCAGACGGCGCGGGCGTTTCCTGCGGCCGTGATTTCCCGTGCCGGAGTCTCCATGAATTCAACACTCGTTCGGCAAGGCAAGGTACGCGACGTTTATGACCTGGGCGATCATTTCCTGATGATCGCCTCCGACCGGATCAGCGCGTTTGACTGGATACTGCCGACCAGCATTCCGGACAAGGGGCGCGTGCTGACGGGAATCAGCGAGTTCTGGTTTGACTGGCTGCCGGTCGAGCACCACAAGATCCCGGCGGCCGTTGAAGATATTGACTTGCCGGAAGGCCTTTCACCCGATTGGGTAAAGGGTCGGGGGATGATCGTCAGGAAATGCGAAGTCGTCCCGGTCGAGTGTGTTGTGCGCGGTTACCTTGTTGGATCAGGCTGGCGGGATTATCGTGACCATGGAAGCGTTTGCGGGATCAAGTTGGGCGACGGACTGCGCAATTGCGAAAAATTCTCCGAACCGCTTTTTACTCCCGCCACCAAGGCCGAAAGCGGTCATGACGAGAATATCTCTTTCGCCGAAATGGCGAACGTCACCGGGAGCGAAACCGCGTCGCTGCTCCGCGACAAGAGCCTTGAGATTTACTCTCTCGCCAGCCAGTACGCGGAACAACAAGGGCTGATTCTGGCCGATACGAAATTCGAATGGGGATGGCACGAGGGCCGCCTCCTGCTGGTTGACGAAGTATTGACGCCCGACAGTTCGCGATACTGGCCCGCCGACCGGTACGAGCCTGGAACGAACCAGCCGTCGTTTGACAAGCAGTTCGTCCGGGAATACCTCGAAGCGACCGGTTGGGACAAGAACTCCGACCCGCCGCTGCTGCCCGATTCGGTGGTGCGGAAAACCCGCGAAAAATACGTCGAGGCTTACGAACGCCTCACCGAACGGACGTTTCCCTGGCAACCACCGCCGGGTTCGGGAACCTGATCAGGGGCGGGAACCGGAATCCCGTTCGATCAGGTCTTTCATCCACCCCGCGCGGATGAGCGACCCATGCCGTTGCGCCGAATGGTCGCGGGAATACTCCGCCGCCGCGTCGGCATAATTGCCGGACGCCTCGTACGCTCGCCCTTTTTGATATGACCGCCACGGTTCCCAGCGAAATTCCAGATCAAGTCCGGGCATGCGGTCGAGCCAGTTGAGCGCCGGTTGCGGATATCCGTTTTCGTAATGGGCCAGCGCGAGGAAAAACGCGGCGTCGGCGCGTATCAGGTTCATATTGCCTTTCAGATACGCCAGTTGAACCTGGAAATTGTTTACGTCCTGACCCGCTCTTTTGCGAACCCCCAACCGCTCCTGAACTTCGGAATTGGTTTCGACGTCGGAGATATCCTCGTCGGTGTACATGAACGCGAAATAGTACGACAAGGCACTGCGCTTGCGTTCGCTCCGGTCCGATTCGAATTCACCCCGCAAATACATGTTGCGCGCGGTGCGAAACAAAACGAAGTTGTCCACGTAAAACTCGTTCTCCGGCTGCCAGGCAAGTTTCGCGCGGACTTCCGGGTCGAACTGGGCCTTGTTGTTGGCAATTCCGACCTGTTCGCGAAACAGGTGAACGGACCACGGGACGTGCCACATCGCCACCGATTCGATTCCCGGCAATCCGCGGAAGCGTTCGGCCAATGCGTCGACCTCCGTTGCGAGTTCAATACGAAAGTCGCCGGTCAACGCGCCAGTCACCTCGCGCATTCGCTGCGAAACGGATTCAGGCCCTGCGCTCACCAGCGCGATCAGGCCGGAAAGCTCATCGGCACCAACCGGATATTTGAACGAATTACCCGTCTCGTCGGTCAAATCGAGTTTCGCCAGCAATTTCGGGTTGTTGACGACGGCGGAAAGAGTCGCGATTGATCCAGGCGTTTCTCCTGAAATCGGCAATCCGAGCCGGGTGTCGAACAAGTACAATTCTCCACCAATGAGAACCGCTGGAATCCATTCCTGATACGGGCGGGCGCTATTCTCGTCCGTTGCATTGACCGCGAGAACGGCCGCCGACAGTCCGGACGCCCGGCACAACCGGGAAAAAACCTCAGCCCGCTCAAGCCAGTCCCCCTTGCCATACGTCAACGTCTGCCAGGGAAATCGAACGTAGCCAGGTCCCTTTGCGCCAACCGCCGCGGGCCAGGCGTCATCCGCCGGATCGGAAATCAACGCCGCCTGGTCGAGACTGTCCGGCGTCGGCCACGGTTCAGGCTCCGCCAGTTGCACATTGCGAACGGTCCAGTCGAACAGCTCCATGGCCCGCGCCAACTGCTCGACTTCCGACATCGTTGAGGCGTCCGGATTCTCCCGACTGAGGTCCGGATTCAGCCGTGCCACGACCTCTACCAGAAGATTCTTCGATTCCTGCCATTGCTCCTTTTCCTCGTCGGTCGCCTCGGCGAGCGCGAGTTGAAGATGATACTCGTGATTGAAAATCGGATAAGACCGGGCAATCCGCGAAGCGACTTTTTCAATCCACCAGGTCTCCTGAACGTACCATGCATCGTTTCCGGAAAAGGAATCTTCGCCCAACTGCGAAAATATCGGTGCTTCGCGTACGGCTTGCGGAAGCGTTTCCACAAGTTCCGGTTTTTTCCATTCGCCCGAGGGACCGGACCGCGTCGACATGAATCGATTGAGACCGGAATTGACCTTGTCGCGGAACTCGTTCATCTCGAACCGCTCGTCGCTCTCGATGTACTTCATCGTCTGCGGCAATTCGGAGCCGCTTGACACGAGACTCACTGACTGCAAGTCCTCCAGCTCACTCGTCTCCTGACGCGCGCAGCCGAGCGTCACGACAAGCAACGCCGCAAGCGCCCAGGCGAGCCTCGACACCGGGCTGCGAGTGAACCGGTTGAAGTTCCCCCGCTCCGCTCGCGCGGGAAGACGATTCGGACCCGAACTAGTCATGGACATGGAAAACCTGACGTTTCAATGAAAAGCAGAAAATGAATGTCGAACGGACGCACCGATCAAGCCGCAATCCTATTTTCGGCGAATCTCGCCGTAAATCAACGACTCGCACCCGAGCGCCGCGCCTCGTCAATCGCCAGAAGCGTCTGCAACAGCCCTTCCAGTTGACCAAGGGGAAAGATGTTCGCTGCATCACTGGGCGAGTCGTCGGGCCGGGGGTGGGTTTCAATAAACAGGGCATCGACGCCGATCGCGACCGCCGCGCGGGCCAACGGAGCGACCATTTCCCGGTTCCCCCCCGTCACTCCGCCGCCGCCGGGTTGCTGGACGCTGTGAGTCGCATCAAAAACGACGGGAACTCCCAATCCGCGCATGGCCGGCAATGCCGTGAAATCATTAACGAGCCGGCCATATCCAAAAAATGTTCCCCGTTCGGTCAACAGGATATTCTCGCAGCCAGCGCCTTGCAGTTTCTCCACGACGAATCGCATGTCGGTGGGGGACATGAACTGGCCTTTCTTGACGTTGACAGCCCGACCGGTCCGGGCAGCGGCAACGAGCAGGTCCGTTTGCCGCGCGAGGAACGCCGGAATCTGGATCAAGTCGCAGGTTTTCGCAACCGCCGCGGCCTGTGGAGACTCGTGGATGTCGGTCGTCACGGCGATCGAAAGTCGTTCCCGGATTTCGCCGAGAATCTCCAGTCCTTCTTCGATGCCGGGGCCCCGCCAGGATTGGCCGCTCGTGCGGTTTGCCTTGTCAAATGAAGCCTTGAAAACGAGCGGGACGCTCAGAGCCTTGCAGATTTCCTGTAACTTTCCCGCAATTTCAAAGGTCAGTTCCCGATTCTCGATCACGCACGGACCGGCGATTAACACAAACGGCCCATCCCCTCCACATTGGCAGGAACCGATCGACGCCGGTCGGATTGGAAGAGTATCAGTTTTCAAGTTTTCAAGTTTTCAGTATCAGTTCCGTTTTCACTCCGAAATCTCTGCGACATCCGCGTAATCTGCGGACAGGTTTTCAGTTTTCAGTTCTAACCCGGCTCAGCCAGTTCTTCGACCGCCTCCGCGAGGGCCATCCCGTTGGCTAGTACCCACGCGCGCGGAACGATGAGCCGCAAACGGCCCGGAACCACCTCAATATCCAGCGGCAAGTAGCCGCCTGGGTCCCCATCGATTTGAAAGGGGACCGGCTCACTTGACTCGATGCGGATGCGCTTTGCCTGGGACATCACGGTGTCGCGCCATCGGCGGTGCTGGCGCGTTACGACTCCAGCGAGATAAACCAGGCCATTCCACAGGTTGCCGCCGCGAAATCCGCACAGGTCCAGCCGACCGTCCATTGCATCAGCTTCCTCGGCGATCGGCAATCCCATTGCATATCGCGGCGCGTTAAAGCAAAAGACCCACTTGAGCCGAATCGGGTCCACCACATCGTCGCAATAGACCGTTAGCGTCGGGTATCGGTACTTTCGGATGGAGTTGACGATTGGCCTGGCATACGCCCAGTGGCGAATGTTCCCGCGGCGGCTTTGATGGACCTGATGGACGACTTCGGCATCGAAACCGCAACTAGCCATCACGAGAAATAGCTGCTGGTTGGCCCGTCCCGCGTCGAGCCGTGTCTCCAGCCCTTCATCGATCACCTTGGCGACCTCGTCAACCCGAAAGGGCATTCGCAGGAACTTGGCCAGCAAGTTCTCGGTTCCCTGGGGCAGAATCGCCAGCGGGGTGGACTCCGGCAGTCGATTTGCCAAGAGCGAAACCGTACCATCCCCGCCGGCGGCCACGACGCACCGCAAGCTATCAAGCCGCGCCCGCGCGTCCTCGACAATCTCGTCCAGATCCGAACGGACCACGACTGAATAGCCGAGCTGTTCGAGGCGACGGGCCAATCCGGCGGCGGCGATCGCGGTCTCCGTCGCCCCGGCGTTGGGATTGACGGCGACGATGACCTCGCTCCGCTGGTTTAAAGCCATATGTTCAATTCCGCGCACCGTAATTCCTCGGGTGTTTCAAAATCAAACAAGCCAATTCGCGGGTTCCGGGACATCTTCCGCTGAATTCCTGAACTAAAGTGCGGGGATTGAACGTCGACGTGCAGGGTTTCGTCCTTCCGGGCGATCTCCCACCGTACCTGAAAGCTAATTCTACCGGTTCCGGTCCGATTGTGGCACGCAAGGTGCAAAAGGAAAGGGACGTCAAACGGGGAATTTTTCCCCGCGATGACCTTGTGGGGTCTCGGACGTTATAACGACAAATGGTTGCCTTGCCCCTGGCCGTTTGCCGGCTGAAGCGTTTTCAGCGCGTTGGGGACCTCGCACCGAATTCATGATACCGATCTTACCCGCCACTTCCCACTCACCGCGGCAGATTCATCGTGGCGTCGCCGCCGGTTTGAACCGGCGGCGACGCTTTTTTTTTGAGGCTGTCGTACTCGTACTCAATCTCCAGGTAGCTGCCGTTGCCAAACGGCGGGATTTCCGGTTTCCCTAATGAATAGCCACCCGCGGAATTAT
>JBGTFW010000229.1:0-8017 GCA_041747075.1 Pirellulaceae bacterium | reverse complement strand
TTTCAGGACGGCAATGCAACGTTGTGGCCAGGTACAACCCCGAAGCGCCAGCGAGTCAACGACTTGCAGCGAATGAACGACGTGCAGCGAGGTTCATTCGCTTGCGATTGGGGCTTAAGTTCGCGGTAAATCATGACGACTTTCCTACACCGATCCGCGGTGCATCAACGTGACGATCAATGTCTTGACCAGCACGACTGCATCCGTGACGGGACCGTGGCGGCGAACGTATCGCAAGTCCATCCGCATCCATTCATCGAACGGAATTTCCCGTCCACCGGTGACTTGCCAGAAACAGGTCATTCCTGGCTGAACGTCCAGTCGTCGCCGTTGCCAGCGCGTGCAATCGAGCGATTCGTCGGCGGGCAGTGGTCGCGGGCCGACCAGCGACATCTCGCCCTTGAGCACATTGAACAGTTGCGGCAGTTCGTCGACGCACGTCCGTCGCAAGTACTTGCCGACCAGCGTCAGTCGCGGGTCGTCCTTGATCTTGAAAGCGGGACCGTCCTGTTCCGACCATTGACGGAGACTCCCCTGCTCGGCCTCGGCTCCAACTCGCATCGTGCGGAATTTGTAGATGCGAAAAAGGCGACCGTCCTTTCCTTCCCGCCACTGCCGAAAAACGACGGGTCCGGAAGAACTGAGGCGAGTCGCCAGCGCGGCGAATCCAAGGATCGGCGAAAGCACGATCAAACCGGCGAAAGCACCCATCAGATCGATACCGCGCTTCCACCACGGCACGGGCAGGGAAAAACTCAGCGGGCGAACCCGCACACTTCCCGAACTGGAACTTTCCGTTTTTGGAAGCGACGTCACGGCGACCCCATGTTCCTGCCGAACGGCGTGCCCATTTCCGTTGCCGTCACTCGAGCCGTCACCGTTGGCGTTCTGACTTCCGTTGCCGCTCGCCGCCGCACCGTTGTCGCCGGGCGCGATTGCCTCGATGGAGACCAGAAAACTTCCGTCGTGTTCTCCCGACTGATTGGCGGGAGAAACGTCGTCGGGAAGGGGCCACACGTAAATGTCGCTCGTTGCGTCGTAGCCGAGGCGTCGCGCAATGTCGACAAGGTCGTTGGCGACAACGGCGGCCTGGCTCGGCGGCGTCTCAGGAAGCAACACGCCCATCGCGCTCTCGAATTCGCCGATTTCGTCGGTAATACGAAGGCGCTGGCGGAAGGCGTCTGTTAGATTCGAGGGCGAACCGGCGGGAGGGACACGCGATGCGGCGAATTCCATGCGGACAATGCAGAACGTCAAATCGCGCCGTTCGGCGCGACAACGTTCCTTGGCGATCGCCGCAAGAAACGCCTCCGTCGAAAGAACGTCAGCGCGGACCAGGGCGAGCTTGAAGGCGCGGCGGCGCAGCCGCCGACTCCAGCCTGCTCGTGGGCCGCGAGCGGGGAAGTTCATGGTGTCAAACCTGTTGCGAATTATTAGCGGAAGGGAGGTAGGGGGAAGGAAATCCTGGCAGGGGTTTCTGGTGGGTGTTCGAGCGGGTTCGTCGTGGCTGCGGCTTCCAGCCGCCGCACTGGGGCTGGAAACCCCAGTCACTTGTCCTTCGAACGATCCTTTTATGTCAATACACGGAGGACGCCCGTCAGGACTTGTTGAGGGCCAGTCCGATTAACGCCGTTTCCATTTCCTCAAGCCGCCGGGCAGCCCGGTTGATTTTCTCCTCGTTAATCCGCGTGGAATCCGCGACCAAAAGGAGCGCGTCGAGGTATTGCGCGATGGGATAACAGTGCGTCATGTCGTTCGCGACGGGCAGGTCGTAAATCAGGTAATCAAAATTGTCCGCCAGATCAGAATTCAGATTGCGGGTATTCTCAAAGGGCAACCCGATTGCGGCGCGTCCCTCAATTCGGCCGCTCGTCATGACAAACAAGCGATCGATCGACGTCTCGTGAATGCAACTGGAGGGTGCCTGATCGCCGGAAAGCACTTCGCCAAGACCGTGTCCGGGACGCGGCGCGCGGCGGCTGACGCCGGTTCGGTCAAAACCGCAATCGACCAGCAAGACGTTGCCTCGGGAAATACCGGCGAGCGACGCGGCAAGATTGAGCGCGACCGTGCTGACGCCCGCGCGAGCTTCCACGCCCGCAATGCCGATCGCCACGCCACCGTTGGACGCTCCCGGCCGGTGCCACGCGGCGACGCGCCGCGCCAACGCCAGAAAATGGACGCGGAGCCGCTCACTGGCCCTTACCCGAATGCGGCGACCGCTGCTGGAAACGTTTTGGATCATGGTGACTGTCTGGCGTGACGGGGTCGAGCACTAGTGAACGGGGAGACGTGACGAATGCACGCGCGGAATCGACACCAACACGGGGATTTGGAGGGCTTCCTCGACCTCTTCGGGGGTCGAAAGTCCGGAAAGGTTCTTGCGGTCCGCCAGGAGTGTGACAAACAACGCTGCGAAACCGGCAAACGCAAAACCGATCGGCAGCATCACACTCCCCTTCGGGCTTTGTCGCTTGAGGACAAGCGAAGCGGGCTGCGCAATGACGACGTCCGAAATCGAATGTTGGTCGAGCTGGTCGACGACACGCGCCTCTCCTCGCTTGCGGGCGTAAATGCTGAATTCCTGACTGGCAACGTCAATCGCCCGTTGCAGGGCCGCCGATTGCAGTTCCAGTCCATTCAATCGGGTTAGCTCTTCCATGGCACCGCCGTATTTCGTTTCGACCTCGTCGCGGCGGCCCTCAAGCGAGCGGGCGCGGGACTCCTCAAGGGCCAATTCGACCTTGAGTTGTTCATAGACGGGGTTCTGAACGAGCGCCGACTCCTCCCGGACGATGGGAAGCGCGGCGATTTCGGTCTGGAGGGCCTCGATTTCAGCGTCAATTTCCGAAATTTTCGGATGTTCCGACGAGTATTTGGCCCGTAACCGGGCCTTTTCGCCTATCCGTTCGTACAAGCGGATGTGGGCACCTTCGGTCGATTCGCTTTGCAAGCCGCGCGTCGGCATCTCCAGTTGCTTGCTCACCTGACGCAACTGTTCGCTCAGTTCCCCGATCCGCGCCAGCGACTGGTCCAGGTCGACGTCGACGTCGACGCGCTGATTCTCAAGCTTCTCGATCACGCCGTCGAGAATGTTTCGCGCCTGCTCGATCGAGAGGATCTTGTGCCCGGTGCGGAATTCCGCGAGGGCCTTTTCGGCGGATGCAAGCTCTTCCTGTTGCCGCTCAAGTTCCCGATCGAAAAAATTCCGCGAGCGACTCGCCGAGTGGATGGCGACGTGCTTTTCCCGGGCTTTCTCCATCACCAGGTCGACGACCTGCTGCGCGAGTGGAGGCGTTGCCGCCGTGCAATAAACGCTGATCACCGATGTCTTCTTCTCGCTCCAGACGTCAATCTCGCGCTCAAGTAGTTCGATGGCGCGCTCACGCGTTCGCAATCGGTCGTACTCAGCGGACGAGTATTCCCCCAACGAATCGCCGGACGCTGGGCCGCCGGTGAAACGCCGTCGCAAACCGTCAATGTCCGGAAACATCCACGAGTTGGCGAGAATCCTCGCGGAACCAATCTCGTCAACGACCGCACCGAGCAAGTCATACGACTTGATAAGCTCCGCGACCGACAGGATTTCCGTCTCCCGCGTGTCCTGAATCGAAATGCCGCGCGAGTCGTCCGGTGCGTTGTTCAAACCGAGATTCGCACGCCCGATCTGAACAAACAATCGGCCCTCCGAGCCGTACTTCCGCGGCAACAATACCCAAACCGCGACGACCATCCCGAAAACGGCAATCAACGTAACGATACCAGGCAACTTGTGGTTGTTGGCTGCCTGAAAGAGTTGACCAAGTGAAATCGTACGTTGAGACGAAGCGGCCATGGCGATCTCTGGCGAAAATCTGGTTGCGAATCGGGATGCGACCGGTTGGCTGGCGATGGGGAGCCAAACGTCCCGGCAAAGTCTGGTTGCGTGAACTGATGCCGAAATCGGCGACAATCCATGCAGGATGGGTGGTTAACACAGGTTGGGAATTCCTGCGCGACCACGGGCTTGCGCTTCCGGAGGGATTTTTTTTCGCGCAGAACAGCAGTGTAACCCCGATTTGAACGTTTGCAACCGACGATCGCAAATTCCCCGGTCAAAACGCCGATCCGCGTGCCGAGACGTGATTGCAACCGA
Organism: Pirellulaceae bacterium; assembly: GCA_041747075.1. Taxonomy (GTDB): domain Bacteria; phylum Planctomycetota; class Planctomycetia; order Pirellulales; family Pirellulaceae; genus CAJQPP01. The sequence continues at coordinate 3,882 of JBGTFW010000229.1, read as the reverse complement.
TCCAATCGCACCCTGCACATTGAGATTCGCCAGACCACTCTCGTGGTCGGCTTGTTCCGATCGACGCCGACCGGACGGTTCGGCGCCTTTCCAGAACTCTGGAACGACGCCTCTAGAACGACGCCTGGTCCGGCCTGGCGGGCAGAAATCGCGGAAATGGGGGAATTCGGCGCGGCGGCAACCTCCCCCCGTGTTCCGCCAGCCAGTCATCGCGCTGATCGTCATCGGCGTAAAACGCCAGCCAGATCGCCGCGTCGGTTTCCGCGTCGAGGCATTGCCAGCGAAGCCACTGGCGTCCCGCGCGAAGCCTTTTTTCCTGAGCCGGGAGAATGTCGCGGAGGATCAGGCAATACAGCTCGCGATCCGACAAATGGTCAGTGAATTCCAGGACGATTTGCCGGTCATGGAGCCGTTTGACGGCCACCACCAGTTCGCCATGCAGTCTCCCGTCATCCAGCGTATCCGGTGCCGGCAACTGCAACTCCGGATCGAACCACTGGCTGATCGGCAAGACTGGTGACCGTTCCCAATCGAGCATCGATTCCAGAAACTCGTTTTCAACGTCGATCGGCAGTCGTCGCGAATCGAGCATCGCGATCGATTCGTCGACGAAGGGTTCAATTTCGTCGCGAAGTCGGGCGTTTCGCAATAGTTGATCGACTTGATCCATGGTCGTGCCAGTGCCAGGAATGTCCACTTGTTCGCAAGGGTAAATCAACAATCGGGCTGTCGTGATTCGGAGCAAGGCAACCAACCTGTTCGCGCTCCGGGAACCGAGTCTATTCGGGCCGCGCCAGTTGACAACCTTTTTCATGAACGTGATTCGAAAAATTTCCAATATGAGAACGTTGCAGGCCCTTGCGATCAGCGCATTCGTGAAAGTCTCTATCCTGCGTTCTTCTTCAGGTTCAGCTTTACGAATTCCGAGTAGCCGTCGATGACCGCGGTTCCGTCATCGATTTCCTGTTTTTTCATTTCCTTCAGCTCGTTGTTTTTTGCTTCGTAAGTCTGCGAGAACCTGTATTTCGGTTGTTTGTAACTGCGAATCACGAACGATTCGTTGGCAATTTCGCCCCCGCGAGCATCGACCTCCGTGAAGACACCCTCCTTCAAACTGTCCAGTTCTTCTTCAAGTGCGGCGATCTGTTGCTTGATTTCAACATATCGGGAGAGGGCGGAATCGGACATCGCGTGTACCTCAGAGTGTCAGCAAAACAAGGGATTTCCAGGAACGACCCGCTTGTGCCGCGGCGCACCGCTGCGGTGCACCGCCGCGGTGCACCGGGCCATCGTCGTCGACGCAACCATTGTCAACTCCTGGTCGGCATGCCGCAACAGACTCCCCATTGTCGACTCGACCGGAACCGCGGTGGCTGACACCGGCGTGGTCCCCTTTCCTGTCTCGTCGGCGTAAATTATGAATGGACAACATGGTTGTCGCGGCCCGCGATTCGCGAGGGAGCCGCGATTCGCGATGACCGGGCAATTCAGGAACGGAGAATGTGGACGTGAATGATTCGGATGAAAAAGGCGTCGCCACTTTCGGCGCGGGGTGTTTTTGGTGTGTGGAAGCCGTTTTCCTTGAACTCGACGGCGTCGAATCGGTCGAGTCCGGTTACATGGGCGGGAGCCTTAAAAATCCGACTTACGAACAAGTCTGTTCGGGTCGCACGGGGCACGCTGAAGTCATCCAGATCCACTTTGACCCCGCACGCGTTCGGTTCGGGAAACTGCTGGAGGTTTTCTGGGGAACGCACGATCCCACCACGCTCAACCGCCAGGGTTTCGACTCGGGATCGCAGTACCGGAGCGTGGTCTTTTACCACAACGAGGAGCAAAAGGAACTTGCCGAGTCCTTGAGGAAAAAGTTTGACGAATCGGGAGCATTTTCCAGCCCCGTTGTCACCGAGATTTCCCGGGCCACAACCTTTTGGCCCGCCGAGGACTACCACCAGAACTACTTTGCCAACAATGGCGGCCAGCCCTATTGCCGCGCGAACATCATTCCAAAGCTGGAAAAGTTCCGCAAGGTCTTTGCCGACGACCTGAAGTCCGGGGCCACGAAGTAGTTTGCCTATGGACGAATTCTGTTCGCCGAAACAATCTGCGCTAATCCCCGAAATCCGCGGTCCCTCTTCCCAACGTGTTGAGACGCGAGTTGGCAAGGTGTAACGATTGGGAAAACCGGGCAACCTGCCTCGTCAATGCGGACGTTGTTTCAACGTCTTTTCGCTGGTGTGAATATTTCAATTTCTTCGCTGGAAATTTTCTTGCATTCGGGCGCACGCCACCGCACAATAACGACGGCGATGGTTCGCAAACAAACCTTTTCTATTTCATGGAGACAAACAATGAAAAAAAACTTTCTTGCTTTCACGATTCTTCTGATGGTTGGTTGGTCAGTTGCACCGGTGACGGCCCAGGAGAATCCGGAGAGGGACAATCCGCTTCCCCCCGAAAATAGCGTTGTCGATCAGGAAAAACCTTCCGCGCAGGACGCTCAACAGGAACCAGAACAGAAAGCGGACACCGCGCCGCAAGTCGACCAGGAAGACGTCGCGCAGATTGGCGGGACATTTTTCCCTGGGCAAAACGGCTTGTTCGTTCATGCGGTTCACACCAATGGACCGCTGTACGAGGATTTCCGCACGGGTGACTTTATCACCAAAATCGACGGGACCGATGTCCGCCAGCCGATGGACATCGAGCGGATTATTGCCAACAAGAAGCCCGGCGATTCAATCACGGTCCTTCGCATTCGCGCCGGAAGCGAGGAAGAAGTCCAGGTCTCGCTGATCTCCAGCAAGGAGCTTGCGAAGGTCTCCAGTGAAAATCCAACGGTGTTGGTCTCTCCGTCAATTCGCGCGGGAACCGGGGCAAGCGAAGAGCAAATCCTGAAACGGATTGAGGCGCTTGAAACGGAACTCAAGCAGCTTCGCGACCAACTGGAAAAGGCTCGCGCCGAAAAGCCTGACCAGTCCAAGGCTGACGAATCGATGAAGGACGAATCGACGAAGGATGAATCGACGAACGATGAGTCACCTGAAGACGGCATTGAGCCAGATACCGATTCGGACGGTTCCTGATCGTCGCTTGAGTTCGCGTTGATCGAATCGCGATTCGATCAATGTCGCGGCATTCGCAATGATTGATTGACGGAAAGCCCTTGCGGCCTTCCGTTTTTTGTGATGGATCGGCTGGATCCGGAGGGTGGACCGCGAAGGTCGCATTCGTAGCGGAAGCCGCCAAGGCTTTCGACGCGCGGGCGTTGAAGCGTTTGTTGGGCCCTCCCTCGTCGCCGAAAACGTCATGATTGAATCGAGTCAGTTTTCAGAATTCGCGACGCTGTTCGCGCTGGAAATTGACGCTTCGAACATGGAGATTCGGGACTCGGCGTTTCCGGACAACCAGGGCGCAATCGTCATGACAAGGGATGCCATTCGTCGACAATCGTGCGCAACGGATTCGAGGGCGGAGCGGTATGGGGGCGCGTTCCGGCTTGTTCTTCTCCGGCTACTCCGGCTTGTTTTGCTGATGCGGACTGTGACAATTCGTATGAAAAAGACTCCGGAGACGACGGCGGGTAAGATCGTGCAAACCGATGTTGCACTTCGCGGTACAACGGCCTTCCAAGGCCGTTATTTCCTGTTGGCTCCGCGTTCGACGGCCCTGGAACCCTGGGCGAGCAGATGCGCGACTGCCACCGCCGGAGCACAACTCGAATGGTCGGCGTCCAGCCAACGGCTCAGTGAATGCACCCGGGCGTCCGGGGCAATACCCCGCACGGCGTCGATCGCGAGAAATTCGCCCTGCCCCGAAATAACCATGTGACGCGGAACGCCGCACCGCGCGACGACTTGTCCGCCGGCAGCCGCGATCCGT
>JBGTFW010000228.1:0-7735 GCA_041747075.1 Pirellulaceae bacterium | reverse complement strand
GGGAACGTGCCCGAAAGGGCCTCGAACCGCGGGACCCCGGCTTCCGTCCCGAAATTACCACGTTCCAGGTCGGAACAGGGATGACGGTTCAGGCCACGACCGCCGACAGGCTGTACGTGATTGTCTCGACGCCCTTCCAGCTCTTCAGCGATATCACCGAAGTCAGCACGTTTAACTTTGTGACGGGTGACAGTGGTGTGACAACGGGTGCCGGAGCGGGTGCCGGTGCGGGAGCGGGTGCCGGAGCGGGCGCCGGTGCCGGTGCTGGACAAGGCTAACGGGGAGAGAGCACGAACTGGCGGTTCGGGCTAACGGCCGGTAATATGGAGCGGTACGTACCCCCTGTTGCTGTGCCGTAGTCTCTTCCAGGTATCGATGCCCGTCCGCAATATCATTACGATCTGCATTTCGTTGCTGGTCTGCGTCGCCAGCTACCATGTCGCCGTGCATAATCGCTACGCCAGTATCTTCAGCGCCGCGATGGAGATTGTCGAAAATGAGGCACTGGTAAAGGTCCCCAAACGGGAACTGTTTAATGCGGCAATGGACGGTATGCTCGCGCGACTTGACGCCAATTCCTGGTATATCTCGGAGGACAAGTACCACTCGTTCGAGGATAGCCTCAATCAGCAGTTCGTCGGCGTGGGGATGTATTTCGAAAAGGACGAGCAAGCCGGCGGGATTCGCGTCGTCGCCCCAATACCCGGCAAGCCCGCGTGGCGGGCCGGGATTCGTCCTGGCGACTTGATCGTCGAGATTGACGGACTGCCCACAAGCGAGCTGAATACCGAGGAGACGATTGAAAGAATTCGGGGGCCTCTCGGTTCGGTGGTTGAATTCGCATTGCGGCGCGACCCGAAAACTTCCTTGCTGATCGTGAAAGTCGTGCGCGAGGAAATCCCGGTTTCCTCCGTGGTTGGGGATGTTCAAAACGACGACGGGACATGGAATTTCTTCCTGGAAGAGTATCCGCGAATCGGCTACATTCGCTTGCTGGAATTTGGTCGCAAGTCCACGGAGGAAATGCGCGCGGCTCTGCGGGCTATCGATGGACGCGTTGACGGCCTGATCCTCGACCTTCGCTACAACCCCGGCGGGCTTCTCGACGCGGCCGTCAGTATTTCCGACATGTTTATCGGGCGTGAAGCCGTCGTGGTGCAAATCCGCAATCGCGACGAGCAAGTCGTTGATCAACATTTTGCCAAAAGCAAAACGGACCTTGATCCGGGGACGCCTGTCGTTGTTCTGGTCAACGAGTATACGGCTAGCGCCGCGGAAATCCTCGCTGCGTGTTTGCAGGATCACCACCGCGCCCTTGTCGCGGGGAGCCAGACCTACGGAAAAGGAACGGTTCAGGACCTCATTGTACTGGAGGCCAACCGCAGCGTTCTGCGTCTCACGACCTCAAGTTACTGGCGCCCCTCGGGGCGCAACATTGACAAGACTGTTTTGCGATTGCCGCCGTCGGGCGACTATGGCGTGCGCCCCGACAACGGCTTTGAAATTCCGTTGACCGCGGAGGAACAGGCGGAAATCCGCCGCTTGCGACTGTTGCGCGACGATGCGACCCGTTCCAAACCGGAGGCGGACGAAAACGGCGACGCCAGTCAATGGCTGCCCGCCGACCAACCGCTCCGCCGCGCTCTCGACTGGCTCCTTCAGGCTGCCGGAAACAAGGCGGCGTGAGCGCCCGACAAAAAGCGTGGATATTCATGTTCGACGTAGCCACGCTTGCCAAGCGTGGATATTCACGGGCGCAACCGGAAATCCCGCCGTTTGGCAACGGCAGCTACATTGCAGAAATTCCCGCCGTTTGGCAACGGCAGCTACAGTCACCCGCGATTGCAACAAGTTGAACGAAATTGAGCGTGCCACGGGTGCGGCGCTGCGTGCGATCCGATATACTGGCGCCGACTCGTCGCGGCGAAAGCTGCAGGAACTCTTTTCAAAAATCTGTTCGGGGAATTCCATCATGACCCAAGTCATGCGATTTCCGTTCTGTCTTGCGCTCGTTGCGGTCTGTGCGTTTGCGACCACGGCCGATGGCCAACCCTCCATGTCGGTAACTCGTATCGCGACTGGACTGACTCGGCCTGTTTTTGTAACGACGTCTCCCGGTGATCCGAACCGGTTGTTCATCGTCGAACAGCGGTCAGGGACCACGGGTCGCATCAAGATTCTCAATCTCTCGACGGGAGTGCTGAATCCAACCCCCTTCCTCTCCATTCCGAACCTTGCGACCAACGGCGAGCAGGGACTTGTCGGCCTGGCGTTCCATCCCAATTATCAGACCAACCGGAAGTTTTACGTCAACGTGACAACCGCGGCCGGCGGTGGGGACACCGAGATCAGGGAATACTGCCGCAACGCAACGAATCCTGAACTGGCGGACCCGGCTTCCTTGCGCGTTCTCTTGACGTTGGATCAGCCCTTTTCGAATCACAACGGAGGATGGTTGGCGTTTGGGCCGCTCGACGGCTTGCTGTATATCGCGCTGGGGGATGGCGGCGGCAGTAATGACCCCGGAAACAACGCGCAAACGATCAGCAACAACTTGCTGGGCAAACTGTTGCGCATCGATCCGCTCGGAAACAACGGGCCGGACGGCCAATACGGCATCCCCGCCAGCAATCCGTTTGTCGGAGTAACCGGCGACGACGAAATCTGGGCGTATGGACTGCGAAATCCCTGGCGCTGCAGTTTCGACTGGCTGACCGGCGACCTGTACATCGCCGATGTTGGTCAAAACGCGTGGGAGGAAATCGACGTTCAGCCGGCATCGAGTGTCGGCGGAGAGAATTACGGATGGCGCGTCCGTGAAGGGACTCACGGCCCGGCTTTACCTGGAGCGATCGATCCGATTTATGATTACGCGCACGGTGGCGGCGGCAACCAGGGCTTCTCGGTAACCGGCGGGTACGTCTATCGCGGCCCCATTGCGGTTCTGCAAGGCCACTATTTCCTTGCCGATTACGTGAACAGCCGCATCTGGTCGCTGAAGTGGAACGGTGATCCATCGGCGTCCCACAACGGCGAAAACTACACCGATTTTATTGACTGGACGGAGCATGTTACATCCGCCGCGGGATCGATCTCCAATATCTCCTCGTTTGGCGAGGACGCCGCCGGAAACCTTTATTTTGTCGATCTTACGGGAGGCGAAATATTTCGGCTCGACGGGGCGACGATTCCCACGCTCGCCGAGGGAAGGAAACTGCTCGATGGCATTCAGGTCGGCGGGCAGTTGTCCGATGCGAGTGAAAGCGACGACGTTTACCTGCAACTGGAGCCGTCAAGCACGAGGAACCCGGCGAAGCAGAAAATCGACGTGATCCTGCAAACGACGGGCAACGCACAAACGCCTGTCGAATTGAGTTTTCGCGTCGAGGCGCACATGCAGGGCGGCCCGTCAGGGGACGTGATCCAGTCGATTCGATTGCGCAATTACCAAACGAACGCGTTTGAACTGCTTGACTCCCGTCCGGCCTCGACGACCGACGAGATCGTCAGCGTCACGGTGACGGGCGATCCCGCCCGCTTCGTCCAGGCGGGCACGCGCGAGATCACGGCGAGCGTGACGTGGATCAGTCCGGAATTCAGCGGCGCGCCGTTTGACTGGTCGATTGACATCGATGAAGCCGTCTGGCCAGTAACCGATTGAGTATCCCCGACAGGATTTGAACCTGTAACCTTTGGCTTCGGAGGCCAACGCTCTATCCAATTGAGCTACGGGGACGTGAAACATTTTCTGTCGGAATATCCAGCCTCGTTCCACTGGTTTTCCCAATGTGACGCGGGGTTCGTTGATTCTCGCCAAAACCCGCTGCGTTGAAAAGCAGGAACGACTGCAAGCGGTTTTTCGCCAGCAAAATTCCAGGTACGTTCGGCAATATCGTTAAATTTTCACTTTCTTGTTCAACCGCTACGACAGGGTTTCCCGATACTACCGGTGACGCCTGGACCTTGACCAGGGCGTGCCGTTTTGAAAGTACGACCCGCACGGGCTTACGAGAACATTCGGGAACAACCCCATGTTAAAACGCAAGTTTTTGTTGACCTTCGCCGCATTGACGCTTGCTGTGACCAGCAGCTTGCCAGGCCAGGACGTCCAGGACGGATTGTCATTGGGTCCCTCGGCGCGGCCTTTCGTTGACGGCGAATCCGGCATCTTCGACGGAGATTACTTCGAATATGACGCTCAGTTGTGGACGCCCTATGAACGAACCAACCTGGATGGCACTGCCCCAAGACCCTGTACCGGGTACTATGCGGAACTTGGATTTGCCTATTTGTCAATGTCGGGGCCGTCTCCGGTTCCAGGCGCGGACCCCCGGTTGTTCGAGGCGGTGGACAACTGGAACTGGAGTCGCGACTGGGAGCTTGGTTACGTATCCACGAAAGGAGCTGGCTGGAGCGTCGAGTGGCTTGACCTCGAAGGAACGGCCTTTCTTCGTGACTCCGAGTTTAGGGGTGTTCGCGGTGGATACGAACAACCCATTGCGTTGCGATCGTCGTTCGACAACGTAGGCGTGGTTCGCCGGTTTCGCCAGCCGTTGTGCAACGGTGGCGTCATCGAACCGTATATCGGACTTCGTTACATTTCCGTCATCGATCAAACCAACGAAGACTGGACCGTTCCGGATCCGATTCCGCCCATCAACCCTACGCCACCGGACTTTATCGATCAGAGACGATTCAGCCAGAAGACGCGAAACAGCATGACTGGCGGGTACCTCGGAACCGGGTATCGTCGAACCTTCGGTCGAGTGACTGTGGGCACCAACGTGGGTGTTGGAGCGACCTACAACAACCAGGTCTACTCGGCGACTTCGATTACCGGACTAACCGTCTTCCCAAGCAATAACGCCGACGGAGAACCCGCTTTTACGGTCACGAACCGCGGAAACGAAATCGTTCCAGTACTGGATCTGGGATGGCAGCTAAGCTACAACCTGACAAGAGATGTCACGTTCCGGGTGGGTGCCAAACTGCACTACGCCTGGGAAGGCGTTGCCCGGGTTGACACACGGGGTCTCGACACCAACCCTTACTCGTTCTTCAACGGTCTGTCGCAAACGGCTGATCCCCTGATGGTTGTTCCGCCGCTGACGAACGTACCAGTTCGACTCGTTTCCGAAGACCTCTTCGTGGGTGGCTTTACGCTCGGAATCGACTGGAATCGCTAGACAATTACACTTCCATTGTGGATTTCTAACCCGCGCCAGGTTTGGTCGCGGGTTTTCTCATGCAAACTCCCCCTTCTGGAGAATCGCCGCGATTTCGGTAGAATCGAAGTCACAATTGTGATTTCAAGTGTTTTTCCGTTGCGATCAGGAAGCTGCACACCTCGATCATGGACGTCCCCGACAGGACTGACTCCGCACCGATGGCCGTTGTGCTGGCCGCCGGCAAGGGGACCCGGATGAACTCCGACCTTCCCAAGGTCCTTTGCACTGCCTGCGGGCGCCCTCTCGTTGCGTGGGTGCTGGATTCCCTGCGCAATGCCGGCGTTTGTCGGATCATCATCGTCGTCGGATACCGTGGCGACCTCGTACGCGAAGCGCTGTCGGACTGCGCAGGCCTTGCATACGCGGAACAGACCGAACAGCTCGGCACCGGGCACGCCGTTATGATGTGCCGCGACCAGATCGCGAATTTCCACGGCCCTCTTGTCGTTGTGGCGGGGGACTCGCCGATGATTCAGGCCGGTTCGCTCCGGCAATTGCTGGACCGGTTCGAAAGGGGACAAACCGCCTGTTTGCTGGGTACGCTGATCCACGACGATCCCGCCGGACTGGGCCGCATCGTCCGCGACGGCGACCGTCGTTTCACCGGCATCGTTGAAGAAAAGGATTGTTCGCCCGCCGAGCGGGCGATTCGCGAAGTCAACATGAGCACCTACATCTTCGACTGTCAGAAACTGCTTGCCGCCCTGTCGGAAGTCCGCCGCGACAACCGCCAGGGAGAATACTACATAACCGACGTGCCGGGGATCATGTTGAAGCGGGGCCAGGAGGTACTGGCTCTGCCCGTGCTGAACTCCTGTGAAGCGCTGTCCGTCAACACGGTCGAGCAACTGGCCGACGTCGAGCGCGAAATGGCACGGATGGGTATGGTATAATGGCTCGGGACACGGGTAAGATCGCTTCCAATCTGGCACGTCCGCTCGCCAACGCTCGATGAATGAACTGAAAATCTTCAGCGGTCGCGCCAATCGTCCGCTTTCCGCGAGAATCTGCGAGTTTCTCAACCTGCAACTCGGCGAATGCAACCTCACGACCTTTCCCGACGGGGAGCTTCACTGCAAGATCGAGGACGTCCGCGGCCGCGACGTGTATCTCGTTCAGCCGACCTGTCCGCCGGTCAACGATCACTTGATGGAACTACTCATCATGATCGACACCTGCAAGCGGGCCAGTGCCGAGCGGATCACGGCCGTCATGCCGTACTACGGATACGCGCGGCAAGACCGCAAGGACGAGGGGCGCGTGCCGATCACCGCCAAACTGGTCGCCAACCTGATTACGCGCGCCGGTGCCGACCGCGTTCTCGCAATGGACTTGCACGCCCCCCAGATTCAGGGTTTCTTTGACGTGCCCGTCGATCACCTGTACGCGGGGCCGGTTCTCAACCAGCATTTCAGCCGACTCGGCCACTCACCCGACGACTTGGTCATCGTCAGTCCCGACGAAGGGAGCATCAAGCGCGCCGTCGGGCATCTCAAGCGACTGGGCGGTTCGATCGCCATCATCGACAAGCGGCGAAAGAGCGCCGTGTCGGTCGAACAGGCCAACGTGATCGGTGGTCCGATCGACGGCAAGGTCGCGCTGATGTTCGATGACATGATCAGCACGGCGGGTTCCATTTGCGGTGCGGCCGAACTGGTCCGCAAGTGCGGCGCGCGCGAGGTTCACGTGGCGGCGACCCACGGTGTTTTTGCCGGCAAGGCCGTGGAGAAGCTCAGGGCCGCTCCGATCGACACCGTTGTCATCACCGACAGCATTCCGCTCGCGCCGGAAAACAATCTGGAAAAAATCTCCGTCCTCACTGTTTCGGGCATGCTGGGTGAGGCAATCAAGCGAATTCACCACCACGAATCGATCAGCGCGATCTTCACGGAAGAAAGCCGCGGCGGCCTGTAACGCGTGTCATCCACCAAACGGCAGCGAAGGGAAACTCAAGACGTTTTACGCTCGTCGAACTGCTGGTCGTGATCGCGATCATCGGGATTCTCGCAGGATTGACCATTCCGGCAGTGCAGGCCGTTCGCCGTTCGGCGCTTCAAACTGAATGTGCCAACCGGCTGCGTCAAATCGGCATCGCCACGATCAACTATCAGGCCAGTCGCGGCCATTTCCCCAGCGGCATCAACGCACCCGATCATCCCGAAAAGCCGAGCCTCGGCGGGCATTTCGTCCATGCCGACGGGGCCGTTCGCATTTACGATTATGCGGTCGATCCGACCCTCAACCCGGCCCTCGCCACGTTCGCTGGCGGCGAGCCGTTCGCGCTGCAATAATGAAAGAGGCTTGGGCCAGTCGTGGGGCAACATCCTTGCTTGCCATGAATGCTGAGCCGTGGGGCAAGCATCCTTGCTTGCCATGAACGCTGAGCCCACGATAACCGCAAGCTGGAAGCTTGCGCCACGTTTCGAGAAAACCGCAAACCTGGAAGCTTGCGCCACGTTTCGCCACGCGATCACTGTCATTTCCAATTATTTTTCCGTTGCCCGCTT
>JBGTFW010000227.1:0-2961 GCA_041747075.1 Pirellulaceae bacterium | reverse complement strand
ATTTGGGAAGCTTGGGTGGCGACTCCTATGGATACAGCATCAACAGTTCCAACAACGTAGTCGGATACGCCTACACAAAAAATAACGCAAACATAAAACAGTTTTTTTACAGCGCCACGACAAGCCTGATTGCATTAGATGGCGCGATTGTGAACATGCCTTCCGGCGCCAGTCTCGCACCGGACTGGGAATTTATTCGCATCAACGACGCCAACGAAATCATGACGCGGGTACGTCTGGCTAACGGCGCGATCAGGCCGGCACTACTGCGACCTTTTCCGTAAATAATTTCCTACATCACCATCCTGGGGTGGAAGCTCACCGACGTTGGCTGCAAAGCCAACCATTTGAGCAAAGGAAACATCCGCAAAATCGCCACCAGTCGGGCTAATCGTCGGCGGGTGGTACCTGTAACGCTTGCCGAGGACGGAGTGAAGAGCAGAGGGCTGGGCCGGGCAAAAATGCTGTAGTTATTCTTGAGTGGTTCTGCTGTGGTCGCGAGGCAACCATAAACAGGACGGGCAATCGCGGCAACCAACAAACAAAACTGGCCGGGGAGAATTCACTTCCATCGGGGGATATCACTTCGGCCTTCGGGAACAAAACCCGGGCGAATCGTCTGCACGCCCAGGCATCGAGTCATTTCATTGAACAACAGGTAACAATTCACAGAAATCGAGGACCACGATGAACTTCACAAATCCGGTTTCCATGTTATTAAAACAACGGCGCCAACGACGCTCCGAACGACAATCAACCGCCAAGGGTGCAATCCAGTGCGTGACGGTGCAGATCGACCGAGCGCGAACGCGGTTTCGCTCGGAGCTGCGGGAAAAACCGGCCTTTCGCGAGCAACTCGACGAGGACGGCCTGGTGCGGACGGATGCTCCTGGCCGCTCGCGTCGCCGGACTCGCCGGACCTTCGATGCACCGTGGCGCGAGCCGAAACTGGTGACGATCTTCGTGCATGTCGAGAACGGGCGGATGGAAAAGAAGTCGCAGGCAACGATCGACGGAACGTTTCAGGGTCCCGATGCGATGGCGGAACTGGTGGCGATGCACTTGCACCGGCTGGGCGCCGCTCAGGCAACGCGTATCACTTTCGCCAGCGACGGGGCGCCGTGGATTTGGGACCGTGTGGAGTGGATGGTTCAGGCGGCGGGGATCGGTGCCGGGGTGCCGATTCACCAGGTGCTGGATTGCTGCCACGCCGTGCATCACATCTCCCTGGCGCTGAAGGAATACGGCCTGAACGAGCAGGGGCGAATGCCCCTTTATCGGCAGCACCGGACGCTGCTCCGCAACGGTCAGTGGCGGCAGGTGGTGGACGAGCTGCAGGACTTGCTCGACGAAAGTGAACGGGACTGCGGTACGATGCGGCAGGAAATCGAATACCTTCGCAAACATGGCGAAGCGGGGCGGATGAGCTACCCCGCCTTCCGGGGCCCGGGTCTGCCGCTGGGGAGCGGAGCGATTGAAAGCAGCATTCGCCGGGTGGTCAACCAGCGTCTGAAAAGCAACGCCATGTTCTGGCGGGAATCGGGCGCCGAATGCATGCTTCAGCTCCGCGCGCAAGTAATCAGCAATCGTTGGGACGAGTCGATTGCGGCCAAACAATCGCTTCGTCGCCACACGCGGCTTGCCGACTGGCGCTGGACTCCCAAGCCTAACGGCCCGCCCGAAACCCGAACCCCTCTTTCGCCAAACCCCGAAAAACCCCGAAGAAAATGACCGCATTTCGGGATTGCACCCGATTGAGCAAGAGTTACAATGTAAGGCACCGTTTGACCGACACAATGTCCACCGACAGGCAGGTTTGGTGGAATTGCGTAAAACGGGTTGGGGAATCTCGTCGAATCAGTTTCTGATTGATGAATAGTTGAATTTCCGTTGATACTCACTTTTGATTGCTACTCAGTACATTAGGACTTGAACATGAGACACTCATCAAGATTTTTGGCCGCAACACTGGCTGTTGCGATGATGGCAACTGGCAGTGCATTCTTGAACGCCGACGTCGTATATTCCGGCGGCACCTACACACAGGATTTTGACACACTGATTTCGACGGGTACCAATCAAACCTGGACAAATGATTCGACGTTGACCGGCTGGAGTTTGTTCGAGTCCGGCGGAAATGCGATTACGACATACAATTCCGGAACCGGAAGTAGCGCGACCGGGAACTTTTACAGTTTTGGAGCAGCGGCAAGTACCGAACGTTCCCTTGGCGGAGTTGGATCAGGTGGTTCCTACTTTGGATCGCCCGGCACTGGCACAGTCGCGGGACACATTGCTGTACAGATTACCAACAACACCGGCCTTGCAATCGACAGCTTCACGATCGGATTCGATGGCGAGCAATGGCGAAATGGTGGTAACACAACAGCTCAAACAATGACGTTGGAGTATGGATTTGGAAGCACGTTTGGTGGAGTATCAACGTGGAATTCTCCAGGCGGAGCTTTTGACTGGACGTCAGTAGTCAACACCGCAACCGGAGCCGCTGTCGATGGAAATACAACCGGACTTGTTGCTGGTCGTGGAGGCACAATCGGCAGCCTGAACTGGATCAACGGAGATTCGCTTTGGATTCGCTGGGTTGAAGTTAACGACGCAGGAAGCGACCACGGATTGGGCATCGACCGCTTTTCCTTCTCGGCAACCAATGTCGCGATTCCCGAGCCAGCAACTGCCGGCATGGCCTCGCTGGTTGCCTTTGGCATGATCTGCCTGCGACGTCAGCGCCAGGCATAACCAGGCTGAGTTTGAGTCAATTCGAACGAATAAAGCACTGTCATTGTCGGAATTGCATTTTTGGGGACGCGCGTAGATTGAGCGCGACTACCGGAATGGTAGTTTTTTGAGGACTCGTTGTCCAGAAACTTGTGGGCTGATGGCACGGCTCAGTCAGCAATATCGTGGTTCGTTCTCGCCACCCTGGTAGATATCCGAAGCTCG
>JBGTFW010000226.1:0-3232 GCA_041747075.1 Pirellulaceae bacterium | reverse complement strand
TCGATCATCGACGGGGCCGGGCGGACGGTCATGAACGCGCTGATGAGCGGCCCGGCGGCCACCACGCCGAAGCAGCTTCTCGACTGGACCTGCAAGTACGACCAGACGTATGCGCTTGGGGGGACGGATTTCGGTGCTGGGGGGACGGATTTCGGTGCCATGGCATTTCGGTGCCATGCACCTGACGATTTCGTGCACCTGACGATTTCCGGGCGATTTCGGTACAATGCACGTACAATGCACTTGACGGAAAGAGGCCTAATGCGGCGTATGACGACGTGCCGCCGCTTCGCGGCTTGGTGGTAACTGGTGATTCGCAACATGGGGTTTCATCCGCATTCGCGGATTGCACCCCATGCTTTACACGGCCGTGGCTCCGCCACTTGGGAAAAGCCGCCACCCGCAAATCCGAAGCTGTAAAACAGCGTCAGCCGTAGCTCCGCCACTTGGGATGAGGAAGCCCGCCGAATGAAGCGACAATGGTTCGACAGTGGCGAAGCCACGTCAGCGAATCGCGGGGAGTATGGTCACGGGCCACCGGCTCAAACGGCAAACGACTTCGGCGTCTTCCTGCGACGGGACAAAGACGACGGCCTCGTCAGGCGACAATTGCCGCAAGTCGACGTTTCCAACGACTCGCCATTCCTGCTCGTCTTGCCAATTCCGCGCTGAATCGCCGACGACCATCCAGGCCCGTTCGTCCCTCTCGGCTCGCGTCAATGCTTCCGCGGGGACATAGCGGACAGGGAGTCCTCCCAGACGTTTTAACGCCTCGCACCGCACCGCGATCCCGTACGGTTCGAAATCATATCGAGCCAGATGTGGGCGAAAGACACGTCGGTCGCGAAACTCGCATAATGGAACGCCGGTAAAACAGCAGACGGGACGCCCGCCCCTTATCAATTGCCCGCCGCCATAAATCACCTGACTCGCAAGAATACGGCAAAGACTGGCAAACGGCCCGATTGCCACCCCGGTTCCGAGCAACGCCGCGTCCCACGGCGATTCGCCTGACGGTTCTTTCCTCGCGACGGTACGCCTTCGAGTCCAGTGACTGAGCATCGTTCCACTCAATTCACCGAACGGCACAATCCGCGCGGCACCGCGAGACGATAGGCGCGAAACTTGCCGAATTTCGCCTTCCCTCCACAACCACCAGTCGTGACAGCCCAGTTCATGCAGTTCATCCCGGACACCCGGCGACGTGAGCCGGTCGTTGGCCAGCAAAAACACCCGCGTTTCCGGTTTCGCACCGTTGCCTGTCAACAATTCACGCAGCAAACGCAGCAGGTTTCCCTCCTTGCGTACCGAGAGGACGCGCAGTTGTTCACAACAAGAAAACAACAACCGGTCTCGATCGGAGTGAATTCGCGAATCGTAGTAAACGCGAAACTCAAGTCGATCCGGATTCCGCCGCGCAAGGGCCCGCGCATCGTCAACGCTCAACCAGCGTGGAAACGGAATCCAGCGAACCAATGGCGTCGAGAAGAGGCGCGAACCGCGCCGAACGGTCTCATCGAGCGTTGCCCGGTCGGTTGTGACGACGAGTAAATCGCCGGTCAGCGCGCAAAAAAAAGCCCGCAGTGCGTCCGCCACTTCAGCGTCTTCAAACGCCGCCCGGCCCAGCCGGGAACTGGCCAGCGCGACCGGCCTGCCGGCAGGCAGCCCGTCGGGGCACCAGAACCACCCTCGGTGCACACGTTTTGCCAGCGGTGAGCAATCGAAAAAAAGCTGCGGCAAGCCCGGTTGTTTATCGTTCGCCTCGTTCGCCAAAAAGTTGCGCGGCGACTGCCCGTCTGGCTCCTGTTCGGGAAAGCGCGCGTCGGGATAAATCCGTGTGAAGAATCGAACTCCTTCGCGCCAATCCATCATTGCCTCGCCGCGGCTGGCGGATCTGGGACATCGTCGCGTTTGATCGTGGCTGCGGGTTTCAGCCGCGGTGTCGCGCCAAGATGACCTGGCCGCCAACGAAACAGAACCTCTCAATGTGGCAAATCGTCTCAATTGTTCGGCAACCTGGAAAAGTGTCATGAGCGGAACAATTAAGGACAAATTGTTCTACACACTTTCGAAACCCTGACTTGCTGACTCTTTGCAAAAATCTCTAAACCGGAATTCACGAGGATGGTGAATGCCTTTTCACGGTAATCGACAACTCGTCGAGTTGCCGGGCGTCAACCGTATTGGGCGCATCCATCATGAGGTCCGAAGCACGCTGCGTTTTTGGAAACGCAATGCAGTCACGAATATTGTCACGACCGGCAAACAGCATGACCAGCCGGTCAATGCCCAACGCGATCCCGCCGTGCGGGGGCGCACCGAGTCGCAGCGCATCGAGGAGGAATCCGAACCGGTTCCGCGCCGTCGCTTCGTCCATCCCCAGCAATTCGAAAACGTCCTGCTGAATCGTATTGTCGTGAATTCGGATTGTTCCACCCCCCGCTTCGCAACCGTTAATCACCAGATCGTAGGCCCTTGCCCGTGCCTTTCCGGGTTCTGATTTCAGAGTGGCCAGGTCGGACTGGCGGGGGGCGGTAAATGGGTGGTGCATTGCCGTCCAGCACTTTTCCTCGTCGTCGTAGTGAAACATGGGAAACTCGATAATCCACGAAAAGTGCATTTGTGACTTGTCGTAAAGCTCCAGTTCACCCCCCAGCCGTTTGCGCAGTCCCGCAAGGGCCTTGCAGGAAACTTCCCACGTGTCGGCAATGAACAACATCACGTCGCCTGGCCGGGCACCCATCCGCTCAACGAATTCATTGAGCAACTCGCTGGTGAAATTCTTCGCGATCGGGCCGCCCAACTGTCCCTCCGGCTCAACGCGCATCCACGCGAGTCCCTTTGCGCCAAAGTCTTCCTGGACATACGTCGTCAATTCGTCGATTCGCTTGCGAGAAAATTTTTCAGCCGCGCCCGCGACCGTGATTCCGCGAACGAAATTTCCCGCTTCCGCGACGCCGCGAAAGACCCGGAATTCACATCGCGCCGCGATGTCCGTGCAGTCGTTGATTTCCATCCCGAACCGCAAGTCCGGTGCGTCGTGGCCAAACCGGCTCATCGCTTCGTCATAAGTCATTCGTGGCAACGGCAACTCCAGCTCGACGCCCGCCAGTTCGCGCGCCAGCCGCACCATCAGCCCGTCGATCATGTTCATCACGTCGTCGTCATTGATAAACGACATTTCCAGGTCGAGTTGCGTGAACTCCGGCTGGCGATCGGCGCGAAGGTCCTC
>JBGTFW010000225.1:0-5971 GCA_041747075.1 Pirellulaceae bacterium | reverse complement strand
ATTGCTCGGAACGAACGTTCGACCGACGACTCAGGTTGATTCGAGCCATGTGCAACGAGGTATTCCTGCAATGAAAAGCCATTTGGACGCCGCGCAACGCTGGAATGTTGAGCCGTACAACACAGCGGATTTTTCGGCAATCAGCCTGAAGCAAATCGACGACGCGTGTGTCCATTTTGAGAAAGCATGGAAGTCAGGCGGAATGCCGGCCCTTGAAGACTATCTGGAAGGCTTCGATAGCGGATTGCGGTCCCCCCTTCTTGTCGAGTTACTGCTGCTGGATATCGAATATCGAACGCGCGCCGGCCAGTCGCCCAACCCGACCGACTACGAGACCCGGTTTCCCGGCGAAACACCGGCCATTGAGAGTGCGTTCAAAAGTACACGTGACAACGACTCCGGCCCGCTTGCGGTTGAGGGCAACGAACAGCTTCCGCCTTTTCACGAGCTTTCACTTACAAGCCAGTTTCAACTACGGCAGTTTCACGCCCAGGGCGGACTTGGTGTTATTTACGTCGCCCGTGACGAAACGCTGGGACGGGAAGTCGCCGTCAAATTCTGTCGTAGTCGTTTCAGGAACTCTGTCGAACAACGGCGACTCGCACGCGAGGCCCGGATCACAGGGCGACTGGCCCATCCGGGAATCGTTTCGGTCCTCGCCAGTGGTCTCTCTTCATCCGGACTTCCCTGCTATGTCATGCCGTTGATCGACGGCCAGACGTTGCATCGGGCGATTCGCGATTTTCACGACACGATTGAGGAAACACCGGCGAACAACCCGTTCGCTGCGTTTCGATTTCGACAGTTGTTGCAGCGATTCATCGCCGTTTGCAACACCGTCGCCTATGCCCACGATCAAGGAGTGATCCATCGCGATATCAAGCCGGGCAATGTCATGCTGGGCCGCTTTGGCGAAACGTTCCTCGTCGATTGGGGACTGGCCAAATCACTCCGGCCAGACGATGCACGTGACGAACCGGAATCGTCGCGATTGGCGGGTGATGGTCAGGAATCGAATCGGCCTTTGCCAGAGCAAACCCTCCCTGGTCAACAAATAGGAACGCCAGCATTTGCCAGTCCGGAACAAGTTGCGGGTGATGTCGATCAACACGATGTTCGCAGCGATATCTTTTCGCTGGGAGCGACGTTGTATTGTTTGCTGGTGGGTCAAGGCCCGGTCAAGTCCAGCGATCTGACCAGCCGCAAATCGGCTTCGGTGCTTCGCGATGTTCCCGCGCCCCGAAAGTTGAATCGTGCTGTTCCCGCGGAACTTGAAGCGATTTGCCTGAAAGCGATGGCGTTTGAGCCGCCGGCTCGTTATGCATCGGCGCTACTGCTTGCCAACGATATTGAGCATTATCTGGCCGACGAACCAGTCGATGCCTTACCCGAGCCGGTGACGAAACATGCGGGGCGGTGGCTACGAAAACACCCGCGCGTCGTTGCCGGAGTTGCGTCTGCCCTGATTGTCACGCTGTTTTCACTGGCCATCGGTTCGTACGTTCTTGGTAAAAAAAACCGGCAATTGATCGACTCAAACAACGGCCTCGTCGCGGCGCAAAAATCCCGGACCCAGGCACAAACGGAAACGATGGAAACGCTTCGAACGCTGACCGACGAGGCCATACAGCGTTGGCTGGCAAGGGAAGAAGTCCTCTCGGGCGAGGACCGTGCTTTCGTTGAGTCAATACTCACTCGCTATGAGCGATTTGCCACAATCAGCTCCAACGAACTCGACGCCATCGAAGCGAAGGCCGAAGGGTACTATCGAGTCGGACAGTTGTACGCATTGCTTGACAACAAACCGGCCAGTATCGATGCCTGGACGAGGGGGCTGGAAACGATTTCCGGCTTTTCAAACGCCCACTCGGCAAACTTGCAAGACTTGCAGTCAAGAACCCAATCCGGATTGGCGATACTGTTCGCGCAAATGGGGGATTTTGAGCGCGGTCGGAGTTTGATCGAAGCGGCGGCTGCGATCGAGTTGCAATTGACCCGGGTTTTTCCCGAGGTAGCGGATTACAAGGTTGAGTATGCGCGTCGACTCAATCAACTTGGAGATGTCTTTTCCCAGGCAGGCGATTGGCCGGCGGCGGAAAAACAGTTCCGGGAGTCTCTCCAACTGGTCGATGGCATTGCAATCGTGAAAGGAGTCGACGACGTCGGGTTGAATAAACTCCGGGCCGGAACATTGCACAACCTCGGCCTGGCACTTTGGCAATCGGGCAGATTCACCGAGGCCAGGCAACCACTGGAATCGTCTCTGGAGCGTCATCGCGAAATTGTCCGGCAGTCTTCCCGTATTACGTATCGAGTGGACATGGGACGGGTTCTTGCGACGCTCGGCGCGGTGCATCGAGAACTCAAGGACGGCGATTCGGCCCAAGCCAGTTTTGATGAAGCGATTGCGGTTCTGACCGAAATCACAACTGCCTGGCCGTCCCTTGCGGAACCGTTGTACTTGATCTCTGCTGCCCATAAAGGGCTGGCCGGTGTTCAATACGACCAGGGGCGATTCGAAGACTCGCTGGTCAACTGCGTGACTGCCAGGTCGTTTGTCGACGCGTCGTTGAACAAGTCACCGGGCGAGGTTAAGTATCAAGAAAACCTGGCGGAAATATGCGCCTTTCAGGGAGCCATCCTGGAAAAACTAAAACGGCCTGACGAAGCCGAACGCTGTTATCGAGAAGGCCTGAAAATCGCCGAGAAACTGTTTAACGCCGATCCTCAAATCGTGCATCGAGAGAGATCCATTCGCCTGCTCAAACTGGTCGGGGCGCTACGATTCCAGCAACGACAACTCGTCGAGACGCTGGAGTTGATGCACCGCGCACTGGACCTGATCGAGGAATTGCAGGAGACGCCCGCCCGGCACAATCTCGTTTTTGATGAAGTGGGTTGTAACCAGTTTTTGGGATGGTGTTTGATATACTCGGGGAAACTGGAAGAGGGGGCCAGGCATTGGCGGCGAATCATTAAACTCACGGAAGACAAACCGATCATACTTCAAGGAGAAAACACCCTGCAAAGTGCTCGAGTCTATCTGGCGATTTGCATCGCGAGAACGGACCCGATTCAGTCCCTGAACGACGTCGAAGCCCTGGCCGTAAAGTCTGATTTGCTCCCCGTACAAGTTTATAGCCTGTCTTGCGCGGCGGCCATGGCGTCGCAGTATTTGAATACGCATGAATCCAGCGACGAAAAGCAGGCCGCCGGGCAAACGGCACTGGAATTGCTGGAACGATCTTTTGAGGAAGGATACTTTTCGAACGCCGCTACTCTGAAAAGTCTCAAGGGCAATCCGAGTTTCAAGGGCCTGTTTGATCACGACGAATTCAAGCGAATCGAAAAGTTGATTGCGTTGTCGCTTGACGAATCTGAATAGGTGCCTGAACGGGACGGCGCTGTCCCAGGGGATTCAATACACCCAGGGGATTCAATCCAAGCGATCGGCGCGAATCACCCGGGGGAGCCCCGCCAGGTCCTTAATCAACCGGGGCGCGGCGAATGCTCCCATGGCGGCCAGCAACTCAAGGCATCGCCCGGCGATGAACGGACTCGTCTCGAAAATCAGTCGCCCGCCAGGCTCAAGCCGTCGCGCGGCGGTCGCGATCAGCCGTTCCGTCATCTCGCAACCATCGGTCCCCGAAAAAAGTGCGCCATGGGGCTCGAATTCGACCACCGATTCGGCGACGGTCCACTTTTCGGACGTTCCAATATACGGCGGATTGCTGAGAATCAAGTCAAAATGCTCCGGTTCGATGACCGCCTTCAGCAAATCCGATTTTAAAAAGCGAATCCGCGGTTCGACCTTGTGAAGGGCGGCGTTTTGTTTCGCCACATCGAGCGCCGACGCGGAAATATCGGTGGCTGTGATGGTAACTTGCGGCGCGTGCCGGGCGATGGCGATGGCGATATTACCGCTGCCGGTCCCCACGTCGGCTACGGTCAGCGTCTCGCCGCGCTCGCGAATAAAGTCGAGCGCCTCGGTGACGACGTGCTCGGTTTCGGGACGGGGGATCAGCACACTGCGATCGATTCGAAATTCCAGTGAAAAAAACTCGCGGTGACCAACCAGGTACGCGACCGGCTCTCCCTCGGCGTGCCGCGCCACCCAGTCGCGATACCGCGCGAGGATCGATTCATCGGGCGTTTCGTCGAAACGCGTGTAGAGAAAAATTCTCTCGCAACCGAGCGCTTCGGCGAGCAAGACTTCGGCGTCCAGCCGCGGCTGGTCGAAACCCTTGTCGCGAAAGAAGTTGCTCGTCCATCCAAGTAACCGCTTGATGGTCCAGCGATCGCCCGTGCCTGTCGCGTCGTGCGCGAATTCGTGCGAGGCGTCGCGCGCACCATCCGCAACATCGTGCGCGGCCTCGGCGGCAATCGATGGGGAATCGGGGGCGGGCGGCGCGGGCTGGTTAATCAAGGTCTCCCATTGAGTCGCGGAGGCTTTGCCGGTCGTATTCGATCAAGGCGTCGGTTACCGCCTGCAGGTCACCTCCGATAATCGTGTCGAGCCGGTGCAGCGTCAAGCCGATTCGATGATCAGTCAGGCGGTTCTCCGGGTAATTGTAGGTGCGGATGCGCTGGCTCCGGTCGCCGGAACCGACCAGTGACTTTCGTGTGTCGGCGCGCTGCTGGTTTTGGGTTCGCTGGAAGTGGTCGTAAAGTTTCGACCTGAGGAGCCGCATTCCCTTGGCGAGATTCTTGTGCTGGCTCCTTTCCTCAAAGCATTTGACGACGATTCCCGTTTCGTGATGCGTAATGCGGACCGCCGAAGCGGTCTTGTTGACGTGCTGGCCGCCAGGACCGCTGCTCGCCGCGTACCGTTCGACGTCGTAGGAATCGGGGGGCAAGTCGATCTCGACATCCTCGACTTCCGGGAGCACGGCAACGGTCGCTGCCGACGTATGGATGCGTCCCTTGGTTTCCGTGTCGGGAACGCGCTGCACACGATGCCCGCCACTTTCGTACTGGAGATCGCGATAACAGCCTTCACCGGAAATCGAGATCGTGACTTCCTTGATCCCGCCCAGCTCCGTCGTGTTCGAGTCGACAACCTCGAATTTCCAGCGTCGCGATTCGCAGTAATACTTGTACATCTCGAAAAGATCACTGGCGAAGAGGGCCGCTTCGTCCCCTCCCGTCCCCGCGCGGATTTCCATCACGCATCGCGAGCGGTTGGCGTCATCGCCGCCGACCGTCATATCGAGCAGGTCACTCCAGATTTTCTCGCGGCGTTTGAGTAAAAGTGGCAATTCGCTTTCGGCCAGTTCCTGCTCCTCGGCATCGTCGCTGTCGGCCATCGCGCGCACTTCGTCGATCTCGTTGCTTACGTCCTTGAAACTCCGGTAGCGCGAGGCGAGTTTGGCGAGCGAGCCGTGTTGCCGGGCGACGTCCGCCATCCGGCTGGAATTGGCCTGAACGGCGGGGTCGGACATCTGCCGTTCCAGCTCGTCAAAGCGCTTCAGTTTTTCTTCCAGCATTTCCCGCACGAAATCATTCCCGTTGAGCGAGGGCCAAGGTGCGCGCCGCGACGAATGCCCGCGACACCCGTTATCCCAAGGGTCGGTGGAGGGCTACGGGAGCTACGATTCCTCGATCGACCAGGTAGAACGCGTTTTCCCAACTCTCGAACGGGCAGTTCGAGCCACAACGACAAGATTGGACCCGCGGACGGACGAATGGCGGCGTGACGCGCCGGGCCAGATTGACGTTGTGCAAGGATCGGCGTGCATGGTCCCGACGCGAAAGAAATCAAGCCGCACCGCACTGCGGCGCGAGAGGTCTTGCGAAAATATATCGGGAATCGCCAGGAGGGGCAACGGCAGCGCGTCATCCCCGCTCAACCCGTCATCCCCGCTCAACCCGTCATCCCCGCTCAACCCGTCATCCCCGCTCAACCCGTCATCCCCGCTCAACCCGTCATCCCCGCGAAGGCGGGGACCCAGGAAAGTTCGCCCCGAAGCGC